>JBAUEX010000092.1:0-55448 GCA_049678845.1 Candidatus Acidiferrales bacterium | reverse complement strand
ACGCAAACGACTTGGGTGGAGCTGGGAGGAAATGAGTAAGGGAGTTTAAGTCCAACGAGCACATGAAAAAGGGATACGACCGGAGACAAGTGTTGAAAGGTATGAGCGCGGCGTGTGCAGCGTTTCTGCTGCCGGAAGAACAAGTGCGCGCGGAGAGTACTTTGCACATCGGCGGCCAGAATGCTGAAATCCAGATCGGCTCCGTGAGCAAGCATACATTTCGGCTGAGCATTCTGCCGATTAAAGATGGTCGCGTCGCCACGGTTCCGACGGATGGTTCGCTTGTTCGCGAGTCCTGGGGAGTGCCGATCGCAAAGATGCGCGGAGCAGTAGGCGCGCGAACAATCAAAGCCGGTAGCGTAAACGTGCGGATCGCGGCTGACCCGCTAACTTTTACAATCGAGACGGACGCGGCCGAGCAGATTCAGCAGATAAAAGTCGACGAAGAGACTGGCATCGTTTCGTTCGTCACGGGGGAGTCGCCGATTCTCGCGCTCGGCGAAGGTGGCCCGCAATTTGACCGGCGCGGCTCTACCGACAGAATGCGCAGCGGTCAAGGCGGCTACAAGCTCGCGACGCATGGCGGTCGCGTGCCGATTCCGTGGCTCATTGGAACCGCCGGCTGGGCGATGTTCATACATCAACCGTTCGGGACGTTCGACTTTACCGGCGCTGAAAGCAAATTTCTTCCGGAGAGTCCGGACGCTGCTCTTCCGCTGGATATTTTTTTCGTGGCGTCACGCGAGCCAGCGACCATCATGGCGGAATATGCGCGTCTCACCGGTCACGCGGAAATGCCGCCGCTGTGGTCACTAGGTTATCAGCAGTCTCACCGCACGCTTGCGAGTCGCGAAGAAATTCTGGCCGAGGCAAAAACGTTTCGCGACAAAAAGCTCCCCTGCGACGCGCTGATTTACTTGGGGACAGGTTTCTGCCCATCCGGGTGGAACACTGAAAACGGATCGTTCGCCTGGAATTCCCGCGTCTTTCCTGATCCCAAAGAGATTCTCGACCAATTCCACAAGGATAATTTCCGCGCCGTGCTTCATGTGGTGATTCTCACCCGGAAGCTTCGTGGGACGGTTCACGATCCTTGCGGACTGGCACGATTCGACGAGGAAGAGGCGAGCTGCTACTGGGACGCGCACCGCAAAGATTTTGCGATGGGCGTCGACGGCTGGTGGCCGGATGAAGGCGATCCGTTGGACATCTCGTCGCGCCTGACGCGCAACCGAATGTACTGGGAGGGTCCGCAGATTGACCGCCCCAATGAACGCCCCTACGCGCTGCATCGCAACGGATATGCGGGGATGCAGCGATACGCGTCGTTTTTGTGGTCCGGCGATGTGTACTCGACGTGGGAGACGCTGAAAGTTCACATACCGAATGCGATCAACACCGCGCTGTCGGGCATTCCGTACTGGGGCACGGACATTGGCGGCTTCGTCCCAACAAAGGAATTCACCGCCGAGCTTTATCTGAGGTGGTTTCAGTTCGGTTCGTTTTGCACGCTGTTTCGCTGTCACGGACGGACATGGAAACTGCGATTGCCGTGGGGTTGGGATACAGGCGACCCGGGGCCCGTCGAGATCAACAACTACGGAGGCGCCGCGATTCCCGATGCGAGCCAGTTGCACAACACGCAGGTTGAGCCCATCTGCCGTAAGTACATGGAGCTTCGTTACCGCATGCTTCCGTACTTATACAGCGCCGTGCGCGAATGCGCGACCACTGGCATGCCGATCATGCGCGCGCTATGGCTGCATTATCTGGACGATCCCGCGGCCGTCGCTCGCGACGATCAATATTTGTGGGGCCGCGACGTACTGGTTGCGCCCGTGTTTGAAAAAGCCGCGACTTCGCGGCGCGTCTATCTCCCTCGCGGGACTTGGTATGATTTCTGGACCGGCGAGCGCGCCGAAGGTGGCCGCGAAATAGCGCGCGACGTGGATTTGGAGACCATGCCGCTCTATGTTCGCGCGGGCGCGATTTTGCCGTTGGGCCCGGTAAAGCAATATACAAATGAAAAAGTGGATGCCCCGCTCTCGGTCACGGTATATCCCGGTGCGGATGGCTCGTTTCTCCTCTACGAAGATGACGGCAAGTCTTTCAACTATCGCAAGGGCGACTGGATGGGCATCAAAATGGCGTGGAATGATTCGCGGCGCGTCCTATCGTTGCACCTTGCCGAAGGCTCCCGCATGTTGCCGCCAGCGCGACGGCAAATCGAAGTGAAGCTCGCGCAAGCAACGCGGCGGATTGACTTCGAAGGTCGTCCGACCCAGGTCGCGTTCTAGCAGTATAATCTGCTATGCGATATTTTCCCCAGACACCCGTCAGCGCGACGAATAATACTGTGAAGATAATTTTAGCCGCGGCTCTCGCGGTGGGATTGCTTGCGAATTGTTCTGTCGCGCAAACCTCGAAGAAGCCGGCGACATACGACCCAACTGCGTCCGCTCAACGAGGTCTCCAACTCGCCGAGCAGGGTCTTTGTAACGAAGCCCTGCCGGTCCTCCGGAAAGCAATCCCGCATATCCTCGGAAGAAAAATGCGCTATGACGTGGAGATGGCCACGGCGCAATGCGGAATGAGCGTCTATCAAGAGGACGCTATCGTGGACGCTCTGGTATTGCTGCGCCGGGAATTTCCGCACGATCCGAAAGTTCTGTACACCGCGACGCATTTCTACTCCGAGCTGGCATCACGCGCAGCGCAAGAGCTCGCCGCGACGGCTCCGACTTCGGCAGAAGCGCAGGAACTGGATGCGGAGGGACTTGAATCGCACGGGAAATTAGACGAGGCGGCCGCTGAATATCGCAAGATTCTTGAAAAATATCCTGGCCAGCCCGGAATTCACTACCGCTTGGGCCGGATTATTCTGGCAGAACCCGCGACAGCCACGACCGCTGACGACGCGAAAAAAGAATTTGAAGCCGAATTGCAGGTCGATCCCGGTGCGGCCTCGGCAGAATTCATGCTGGGCGATCTAGCGCGGCAGGCGCAGCAATGGGATGAAGCGATTGATCATTTTTCCCGCGCTGCGAAACTGGACGCCGGCTTTTCGGAGGCTTACCTGGGCCTTGGCTTGTCGTTGAATGCAGCGGGCAAGAATGCCGATGCCGTTTCACCGCTCGAAAGATACGTCAAGATGGAGCCCGAGGACCCCGCCGGCCATTATCAACTCGCGATTGCCTATGCGCGGACCGGCCGGCAGCAAGACGCGCAACAGGAAATAGCTCTGCAGCACGAAGCAGAGAAAAAAGCCCCGCCGTCCGGACCGCAAGACCCGAACCAGCAGTAGCCTCAAATCTTCAGCGCAGGCCTTCGAATTCAGCGGATGCAGTCTTGAGAATTCCGCGGCGCTATTTCCATTTTCCTTCACCTTCGACGATTGTAATGTAACGGTCGGTGGGAAGATTAGTGAACCGCTCGGTTGCGCCGCCCGGCTGCGGCCATTTCACTTCGAGCGAGTCAATTTTCGACCGCTGGCCGATTCCGAGCACCACGCGAGGATCATGCGAGGAGAGATAACTTCCGCCTCCCACTTTGAAGCGATGGCGTTTGAAATCGCCGGACTGATAGGTGATTTTCGCGCCGATGGCGTCAATATTTGATTTTCGTCCCACCAATCGAACGCCCAACCAATGATTTTCCCGGCCTGCATTATTCCGCAGCAGAATTGGCGCAGCACTGTTGACAGCCACCAAAACATCCACTGAGCCGTCGTTGTCGAAGTCGCCGAGCGCCATGCCGCGGCCGGCGATGGGTTGCGAAAAAATCGGGCCACTCTGCTTGCTTATATTTTGGAAACCACCGCGGCCTGTGTTGCGAAACAGCAGCATCGGTTCGCGATATTCGACGTTCTGCATGTGTTTCTCGACCGCAATGTCCGGATGGCCATCGCAGAGCAGCAGATCGAGCTCGCCATTATTGTCGTAATCAAAAAACTTCACGCCCCAACCGCTCATTAACATGGTGGTAGAGCCGATTCCATCGGAGGAGGCGAGATCTGAAAACGTCTCGTCCTTATTGTTGTGATAGAGCGAAAACATTTCGTGGTCCACATTGGAGACAAACAGATCGATCCAGCCGTCCTGGTCGTAATCGGCGGCATCAACGCCCATTCCTGAGCGCGCTCGGCCAAAGCTGTTGTATCCCACGCCCGCCAGCAAACCGATCTCCGAGAAGCGGCCCTTGCCCTGATTGGCAAATAGGAAATTTGCGACCGTATCGTTCGATACGAAAAGGTCCATCAAGCCGTCGTTGTTGATGTCGCACGCCACCACGCCCCACGCCTTGGCCAGTGATTTCGCAACACCGGATTCCTTGCTGACGTCGGTGAACGTGCCGTCGCCATTGTTATGGAAAAGCCAGCACGGCGCCGGATCGTAGACATTTGGCTTGCAGTACCATCGCTCACCCGTCAAATCGTTGCCGCAAAATTTGTTTTTCGATTTGTTCCAGTCTGCGAACTGGCAGACAAACAAATCAAGTTGGCCGTCATTGTCATAATCGAACCACACCGCGCTGGTCGCCCACCCGGGAGCGGCGACACCGGCTTTCCTAGTTACGTCGGTAAATGTGCCATCGCCGTTGTTGTGGTACAGAATGCTCCGAGGATACTGGGTCAGATAAAGATCGGGCAGGCCATCGCGGTCGTAATCGCCAACGGCGACGCCCATGCCGTATGCGTTTCCAGTCACGCCCGCTTTTTCGGTAACGTCGGTAAACGTTCCGTCGTGATTATTGTGATACAGCGCGTTTCGCAGCGGCGGCACAGGATTGTAAAAATCGCACTTGCCACTATTCACCAGGTAGATGTCCATCCAGCCATCGTTGTCGTAATCAAAGAACGCGCAACCGGCGCCTAGAGTTTCCGGTTCATACATTTCGCGCGACAGTCCGCCAGTGTGAGTCCACAAAATGCCGCTCTTAGTGCTCGGGATTTCGTCAAAAGCGGGAAGGGAATTGGCGGCAGAGAGCGTTCCAGCATAGGCGAGAGGCGAATTGAAGCCCCCCAACAAGCCGCCCAGTCCCGACCAACCGAGCATTTGCAACAAGCGCCGCCGCGGAATCGCGCGTAACCATCGGATAGAGTTTTTGGGCATCGTCGGCGCTGGAGCTACTCTTTCTTCCCTCGCTTGGTCGCTGCTTCACCCGCAACTTCACAACTCAATTCAGCGATTTCTGTGAATCATTTCTGTATTTGCGCGCGAAGCTGCTCGACCTCGCGTTCCAGTTCTCGCACTGTTTTCTGCAATTCCGGCAAGTGATTGAAAATCGCCACGGATCGCAGCCAGATCTTGTTCTCGATGCCCGGCGAACCGGAGTACGTCGCGCCCGCGGGAATATCGTGCGAAACCGCGCTTTGCGCCGTCAGGATTGCGCCGTCGCCCATGTGCAAGTGCCCCGCGCATGCGGCTTGTCCGGCCAGAATGCAGCGGTTGCCAACGACGGTCGAGCCGGCGAGCCCCACCTGTCCGCAAAGAAGGGTGTCTTCGCCGACGGTGCACGCGTGCCCGACTTGAACAAGATTATCGAGTTTTGTGCCGCGTCCAATACGCGTCTCGCCCACGGTGGCACGGTCGACAGCGCTGTTCGCCTGAATTTCAACATCATCACCGATGACGGTGACGCCCGATTGCTGAATCTTGTACCACCGACCGTCATTCTGGCGCGCGAAGCCGAAGCCGTCGCCGCCGATCACCACGCCATTCTGCAAAATCACACGATGGCCGATCTGGCACCCTTCGCGAACGGCAACATGACTATGCGCGAAAAAATCGTCGCCGATGCGCGCGCCGCGATAAACGCTGACGAAACTATGCAGCACCCCGTTTGTCCCAATCGTGACATTCTCGTCGACAAAGCAGTAAGGACCAATGTGCGCGCCCGCGCCGATTCTTGCGGACTTGGCAACCACGGCGGTCGGATGAACGCCGGCCGCATAGCGCGGAGGAGCATAAAAAAATTCGATCGCGTGCGCGAACGTCAGATAAGGGTCGTCGGCACGAAGGCAGGGCAGCGTCAGTCCTTCTTCCTTCTGCGGCACGATGATCGCCGAAGCGCGCGTTTTTGACGCAGCGAGCCGGTAACGCCGATTGGCGAGAAATGTCAGCTGGCCCGGCTGGGCCTCCTCGATTCCCGCGACTCCGCTAATTTCGATTTCAGCGTCGCCTTCCAGAGCGCATTTCAACCGCGCGGCGATTTCTCCGAGTTTCATTTATGTCCTCCGGCCGTCTTGCGGCTCTTCCGCTGAAAATGTACATCAACTCGGCTGTCTGAAACGAGGGCGCAATTTGCTGAATAGCGCGTCCGTTTGAATTTTCTTGATCGTGACACAAGAAATCAAAATTCAAGACCCATGACCATTTGCTTGCACGGGAGCACGGTCACTCGCTGAACAACTTAGGCTGTTTGTCGACCGTAGCGGCGGCGGGCTGGCGTCGCGCGACGCCCACCACACCGAGAACTTTCATTTCGACAAGCGCCGTGCGGGGAATGAAGATCCACAAACTGTTGCCGTGGAGGTCAGGAGGAGTCAAGCGAACGCCGTTTACAAGCAAGTCGAGCAGGTCATTGGCAACAATCCCTTCCTGCACGTCGTCGTCGCGGAACCGAAGACGCACCCACAGGCCGTCGAGTTTGGGTCGGCTCAGGAATGCCTTTCGCTCAGGCTCGAAGTCGTCGCGAAACTCACGAACGAAGTGAATGCTCTTGATCGTGGCCAGTTCCATCGTGCGGTACTCGCCGCTATCGCTCAGAAGCTCGACGCTCTCCTGCTGGCCTAGGTCGCTGGCGTTCAAGTAGCCCTGTGTACGCGTGCCGTCGAGCATCAAGATCACGACCTTCTTATGAACTGTAGCGGCAGTGCGTTTTTTCGGCGGCACGTAGCCTCGCTGGAAAGGTATTGCGAAATGAAAGTGTGTATGTTATTGTTGCCATAGCGAGTTGTCAACTCATTGTTTATTAAAGGGTTAGGAACGGAGCTGCTGCCGATTGACCGAAAAAAGGCAGATTCTCAAGTCCGCTTCCGTCATCACCCTGCTTACCCTCGTCAGTCGGATTTGCGGTTACGCCCGCGACCAGCGCATCACCCTCCTTTTGGGGACCTCGGTAGCGGCCGATTCTTTCATTTTGGCGTTTCGCATCCCGAATCTTTTGAGGCGTCTAGTGGGGGAGGGCTCCCTTTCGGCCTCCTTCATCCCGGTCTTTGCGCAGTACCTGAAACGCGGGGACGAGCAATCCATTTGGCGCTTCGCGAACCGCATCTTTTGGACGGTTGCCTTGGTCGCGGCAGTGCTTTCGATTCTCGGCGTCCTGTTTTCAAAGTGGATCATTTACGCCTTCACGATGTTCGGGCAAGGGCCGTCGCATTGGGACTTCGCCGTGTACTTGAATCGGATGATCTTCCCGTACCTGTTTTTTGTGGCGCTCGCGGCCGTGGCGATGGCTATCTTGAATTCGTTTCACGAATTTGCTGTGCCGGCGGCAACGCCAATTTTGTTTAATTTGTCCGTAATTCTGTTTTCCATCGGAGCTATTTACAAGCCCATCATGAAGTGGGCGCCCGGGACGTACCGAAATCCGGCCGTCGCGCTCGCGGCGGGAATACTCATTGGCGGTGTTCTGCAATTTTTATTACAAGTGCCCTCGCTCGTGCGCCGCGGGATGCGATTCGATTTTGGGATTAGTTTCACTGACCCTGGCGTCCGCCGTGTCGGGAAGTTGCTGGTTCCCGGCTTCGTGGGAATCGGGATTTACCAGATCAATTTTTTTGTCGATACCATATTCGCGACAGCATCACGCATGCCGCGCGGAAGCATCACTTCGCTCTATGTGGCGGAACGCGTAATGGAACTGGTGCTGGGAAGCTATGCCATTGCAATCTCAACGGTGATTCTGCCGATGATGTCGCGCCAGGCGGCGTCCCGTCAGCATGAAGAAATGAAGAAGACGTTCACGTTCACATTGCGGCTTGTCTTGTTCATCACCGTTCCCGCGGCAGTCGGGTTGGTTTTGTTGCGGACGCCGATCATTCAGGTGCTCTTCGAGCATGGCAAATTCGTCGCGGAGTCGACCGCGCTGGCCGCGCGAGCGCTCCTATACTACGCCATGGGCTTGCCGGCGTTTGCTGCAGTCAAAATGGTCGTGCCGCTGTTCTATTCAACGCAGGACACCAAGACGCCCGTGGTGGTGGCGGGATACGCGCTCGCACTCAACGTAGTTCTGAACCTTGTGTTTTTGTTCGTGTTCTTCCGCGTTTTTTACAACGGAAGTCCGGCGCTGGCCACATCGAGCGCTGCGTACTTCAATTTCTTCGTGCTGCTTTGGATTTTCCGGAAGCGCTTCGGGCGGTTGGGATTCGCCGCGGTGCTGGCATCATTGGGACGCATCGCCGCCGCCGCCGTGACGATGGGATTGGGATGCATGGCGTTCTTGCGATACGTCAGCTTTGACCCGCATGCCCATCTGCTTTCGAGAATTGGGCTCCTCGCCGGAGCGATTCTCGGCGCCGCTTGCCTTTACCTGGCGCTGGCGTGGATTCTGCGGTGCGAAGAGTTGGCGGAACTTCAAAGCGTGCTTCGCCGCACGGACCGCGTGGCGGCATGAGTATGGCGGCGCCGCGATGCCAGAGCGCCGACAGCGGGCCGGCGGGTCGTGAGCACGTAAGCGCAAAGGTGACCAAGTGGAAAGCTTAGTTCGCGCATTCCTGAATTATTTGCGAGTCGAAAAAGGCCTCTCGCAGAATACGCTGCTCGCCTATGGACGTGACCTGAAGAAATTTCAAGCCTTCGCGGAAATGCGCGAACGAACGTTGAAACAGATCAATCGCGACCATCTCGTGGATTTTCTGACTTCACTTTACCGCGCAGGCCTCGACAGCCGTTCCGTGGCCCGCCATTTGGTGGCCCTGCGGCATTTCTTCCGCTTCGCGCAAGTCGAGGGATACATTGTCGAGGACCCGGCGGCAAGTGTGGAGACGCCGAAGTTCCGCATGCGCCTGCCGAATCATTTGAGCACCGAGGAAGTAAACCGTCTGCTGGCGCAACCAGACACGGGCACCTCGCTCGGGACCCGGGACAAAGCGATGATCGAGCTTCTTTATTCCACGGGACTCCGCGTATCTGAATTGGTGAATCTTCGCCTCAGCGATTTACAAATGCAGTCAGGTTGCCTGCGATGCATCGGCAAGGGGAACAAGGAACGCATGGTCCCCATGGGCCGAAGCGCCGTTGCCGCTATCGAGGAATATCTGCGCCAGGCCCGGCAAAGTCTTCTGCGCGGAAAAGTGTCGCCCTACGTTTTCTTGAATCGTTTTGGCGGGCGCATGGGCCGCATCGGTTTCTGGAAAAAGCTTTCGGAGTATGGACGAAAGGCGGGGCTGCGGCTGAAGCTCAAGCCGCACATGCTGCGTCACAGTTTCGCGACTCATCTGTTAGAGCGCGGAGCCGACCTGCGCTCCGTTCAGCTTATGCTCGGCCATGCCGATATTTCGACGACGCAAATTTATACGCACGTGGTGAAGGAACGATTGAAAGAGGTTTATAAGCAGCACCATCCCCGGGCCTGAGCGAAACCTGGGTTCAACACCAGGAATAAACGATAAGCGAGACGCAGGCCAAGGCCGCGTATTCGCTGTTCGCAGGAGGCGAAGTCACTGATGCCTGACTACATGTATTTATTGGAAAGCCGGTTGTCCCCCGAGCAGCGCGCCGTGCTTTTGCGCGTGCAGGAACTGGCTCGCGCGCAGGACTCGAACGTTTATTTGGCGGGCGGCGCGGTCCGCGATTTGATCTCCGGCATGCCTCTGCGCGATTTGGATTTCACGGTGGAGGGGAATCCAGTGCGCATGGTGCGCGAACTGGAAAAGGGAGGCGCGCGCGTCGTTGTGGAGGATGAACGTCTCCGGCATTACGAATTGATTTTCGCTGGGGATGTCGACGGCTCCCTTTCGGCGGCGCGAGACGAAGTCTATGCCCGCCCTGGCGCAAAGCCCGAGGTCCGCTGGTCCACCATCATGGAAGATCTGCGCCGTCGGGACTTTTCCATCAACGCCGTGGCGATTTCCTTGAATCCCGCATCGCGCGGTCTGTTGCTCGATCCAACCAACGGTTTAGCGGACTTGGAGCGGCGCGAGGTGCGCGCGCTTTCCATCCACGCGTTCACCAATCAGCCCATCCGCCTTTTGCGCGCCTTGCGCTTCAGCGCGCGCATGGGATTCAAGATGGAGCCGCGCACTCAGGAATGGTTTGATTTGGCGATCGAGCGCGGCCTCCACGACACGATGGACAAGCGCGAAATCGGGAGAGAAGTGATGGACGTGGGCCGTGAAGAAAACGCGGCCGCGATTCTGAAACTCTGGGAATCGAATAATCTGCTGGGCGTCATCCATTCCAAGCTTCAACGAAAGCGACCCGATTACGAGGGACTTTCCAGATTGGCGAAGGCGCGCGAGGGATTCGTGGCGGCCGGCTTGCGCGTGCGTCTTGCCATTCCGACGGTGTATTACACGTTCCGCAAGCTTGGGCCGCGCACCGCCACGGTGCTGAAAAATCTCAATGTGCCCGCCACCGAAGCGGCAAAGGTGCTTCATCTGCCAGCCGAAGCGAAAAAGCTGCTTCAGCTTCTGCGTGGCGGCAAAACGAAGTTGGCGCGCGACGCATATCAGGTCATTTCGCAAACGCCCACGGAACTTTTGACATTTATGGATGCGGACTTTCGTAATCCGAAGGCCGCCGCGAAAGTGAGGAATTATTTACAGAAATGGCGTCCGATGCGTTTGGGTGCTCCCGTGGCCGAGTTGGAGAATTTGGGCATTGCGCGCGGGCCTAAGTTCGACAAGATTCTCGATCAGTTCTTTGACCTGCAACTGCGCGGGAAAGTGCGTAGCCCCGAAGACGTCACAAAACGCCTGAAACAGCTTGCAGGAATCAAAGACGAGCCGAAGAAGAAACTGAAAGAAGAGAAAAAGAAGAGAGGAACGGCGCTGGAGGCCGCTGGTGCCAAACGCGCGGCGAAGGCCACCGAAGCAAAGGCCGGGAGCGGGAGCGCCGTTAGCACCGGCGACGCCCAAAGCGAAGCGAAGGCCGCCGCGACCGAGCGAGGGAAAGCAACGCCACCCCGGGCGGCCAAGGCTCCTGGGGCTCGCAAACACGCGAAGCATGCAGCCGCGTCAAGATCCAAGAAGCGCGCGAGACGCTGACCGCTCTGCGTTTCCGCCGACGATTCATTCTCGCGCGAAGCCAATATTCTGTTTGCGGAGTGCACCTTCGGCGCGCGCGATCGGTCGTAGCTAAATCCGCTACATCGGTCTAAAATACGTCACGGCATGGGTTCTTCAGACTTCGTTCACCTACATCTGCACACGGATTATTCTCTGCTGGATGGCGCTTGCGAAATCGGCGAGCTGACCGCCGAGGCTGCACGCCGCAAGATGCCAGCCGTGGCCGTCACGGATCACGGCAACCTGTTTGCTGCCGCCAATTTCTTCCATCAAGCGACTACATGTGGCGTCAAGCCAATCATCGGCTGCGAAGTTTACGTTGCGCCCGACAGCCACAAAAATAAAGGTGCGGACGCGGAGCGCTCGAACCACCTCGTGCTGCTCTGCGAGAACGATGAAGGCTATCGCAACCTCATTCAACTCGTCTCCACTGGTTTTCTTGACGGCTTTTATTACAAGCCGCGCATCGATCACGAACTGCTGGCGAAACACAGCCGCGGTTTGATTGCGCTCTCCGCGTGCCTGCGCGGCGAGGTCACCGAACACGTGCTCGAAGAGCGCCACGACCAGGCGCGCAAGTCGGCCTACCGCCTTCAGGAAATCTTCGGCAAACAGAATTTCTTCCTCGAAATACAAGACCAGGGGCTCGACGTCGACAAGCGCGTCAATCAAGGCGTCGTGCGCCTCGCAAAAGAAACCGGCATTCCGCTGGTGGCCACCAACGATTGCCATTATTTGACGCGCTCCGACGCTCACGCGCAGGAAGTGCTCCTCTGCATTCAGACCGGCAAGACCATGAGCGACACCAATCGCATGCGCTTCGCCACCGACCAGTTTTATTTCAAGACGGCGGAAGAAATGTCGCAAGTGTTTGGCGAGCTCCCCGACGCGTTGCTGCGCACAGTAGCCATTGCCGAACGCTGCCAGGTGAAAATCGAGCGCGTACAGAATCCTTTCCCCGTGTTCCAGGTGCCCGAAGGCACGACAACGGATTCCTATTTCGAGCGCGTCGCGCGCGAAGGCTTTGCCGCCCGCTTGCCCCCACTCGAACGCCTCGCGAAGGAAAATCGTCTCCGCTACCCTTTGACGGTCTACGAGCAGCGCCTCTCTGACGAAATAGAAATGATCAAGAAGATGCGTTTCTCGGGCTACTTCTTGATTGTCTGGGATTTCATTCGTTACGCGCGCGCGCAAGGCGTTCCCGTTGGCCCCGGACGAGGCTCCGCGGCAGGAAGCTTGGTGAGCTACGCGCTGCGCATCACCGACGTCGACCCGCTCGAATACGACCTGCTCTTCGAAAGATTCCTGAACCCAGAGCGTATCTCGATGCCGGATATCGATATTGATTTCTGCATGCGCCGTCGCGGCGAAGTGATCGAGTATGTCCGCCAGAAGTACGGCGAGAAAAGCGTCGCGCAGATTATTACTTTCGGGACCATGGCTGCCAAAGCGGCTCTGAAGGACGTCGGGCGCGCGCTCGACATGCCCTACGGTGAAGTCGATCGTCTGGCGAAGCTCATTCCCAATCAACTCAATATTTCACTTGAGGACGCGCTGAAGGACGGTTCGCCGCTGGCCCTTGCACGCGACAAAGATGACCGCGTTCGCGAAGTGGTTGAAGTGGCGCTGCGCCTCGAAGGCCTTGCGCGTCACGCCTCCACGCACGCGGCCGGCGTCGTCATTTCACCACGCCCGCTCACCGAAATCGTTCCGTTGTATCGCTCGACGCGCGATGAAATCACCACGCAGTACGATATGAACGCCCTCGAGCGTATCGGCCTGCTGAAGATGGATTTTCTGGGCCTGACCACACTCACGGTGCTCGACGACGCGGTGCTTCTCATCAAGCAAAACCGCGGCGTGGACATCAAGCTCGCCGATTTTCCCCTCGATGATGCTCAGACCTATGCGATTTTTGCGCGCGCCGACACTTCGGGCATCTTCCAATTTGAATCTCACGGCATGCGCGAGATTTTGCGCCGCTACCAGCCTACGCGCCTGGAAGACTTGACCGCGCTCAACGCTTTATACCGTCCCGGCCCGATTCAGGGCGGAATGATCGATGACTTCATCGCGCGAAAACACGGGAAGAAAAAAGTCGCGTACGATTTGCCGGCGCTCGAGGAAATTCTCTCGGAAACGTACGGCGTCATTCTGTATCAGGAACAGGTGATGCAAATTGCGAATCGCCTCGCGGGTTTTTCGCTCGGTGAAGCCGACATTTTGCGCCGTGCGATGGGCAAAAAGAAACGCGAGGAAATGGCTGCCCAGCGGGAAAAGTTCCTCGCGGGTTGCGCCGCGCGAAAAGTGCCGGCGAAAAAGGCCGAAAAGATCTTTGACCTGATGGCCGAATTCGCGGGCTATGGCTTCAACAAATCGCACTCCTGCGCCTATGCGCTCCTCGCGTATCAAACCGCTTATCTAAAAGCGCATTTTCCCGTTGAATTTACGGCTGCCCTGCTCACTTCAGAAACCGGCAACACCGAAAAAGTCGTGAAATACATCAATGAAGCCCGCAGCATGGGCATTCGCGTTCTGCCTCCCGACGTGCATCAGAGCAGCCTCTATTTCACGCCGGTCGGCGAAGATATCCGCTTTGGTTTGGCAGCGATCAAGAACGTCGGCGAGAATACGGCTAAGGCGATTTGCGAATCACGCGCGGCACGCGGCAACTTCCAGAATATTTATGGCTTCTGCTCCGCGATCGAGCCGCGTTTTTTGAATCGCAGAGTTCTTGAGAGCCTGGTGAAAGCAGGCGCGATGGATTGTTTCGATGCGCCGCGAGCGCGCTTGTGGGCGGCCATCGAGGGCGCCATGAATCACGGGCAAAAGATGGATCGCCAGCGCTCCGTGGGCCAGCACGGCTTGTTCCGCTCCGGCGCCAGCAGCATGTCGGCGAATGACGCGCAGAATATTCTCCCGGAAGCGGACGATTGGTCGGAAGACGAACAGCTTGCTGGTGAGCATTCCGTGCTCGGATTTTACGTGTCGGGCCACCCTCTCGATAAATACGCCGGCCGCCTGAAGGAAATGGGCACCATCGAGTTGGGTGCGCTCGAATCCCGGCGCAATGGCGAAGAACTCGCGATTGCGGGCATCATCACGCAGACGCGGGCAATGCGTTCCAAACGTGGCGCGCGCTGGGCGATTTTCAATCTCCAGGACCGTACCGGCGGCGTCGAAGTTCTCGTGTTTCCAGAGGCGTTTCAAAAATTCGAGCACTTACTGCGCCCCGCAACGCCGCTGCTGGTTCGCGGTCGCATCAATGTCGAAGAGGTTGGCACGCGATTTGTCGCCACCGAGATTCGCCTCCTCGACAAGGTCGCTGACCGCAGCCCAAGTTTGTTGCGCGTGCGCGTCGATTTGCGCGCCGTCGACACCGGCACGCTCGACGAATTGCAAAAAGTGTTCGCCGAGAGGCCCGGTCGTTGCCGCGTTGCCTTTGACTTGATCTCGGACGATGGGACCATGGCCACCCTCGAAGCGGAGAAGGGAATTGAGCCCGCTCCGGAATTGTTCGCCAGGGTGCGTGAGATTTGCGGCGCGGACTCTGTGGCCGTGTTGCGTAATTAGTCTGCCGCATTCATCGAATGGAGAGGCGATGTGAAATCGAAGCGCCGGAAACGTGAACTGGAAGCTCTCGAGCGTGATGTTGACGATCTCGTGCAACTCGCGCCTCAGGACGAAAACGCCGCGCAAGAATTGGAGCGCCTTCGTCGCGAAGTGGCGGAGCTCAAGCGCGAGTTCTACGCGCACATGAGTGCCTGGCAGCGCTTGCAACTTGCGCGCCACCCGCAACGCCCCTACACGCTTGACCTGATTCCCCGGCTGTTCGAAGGCTTCCGCGAGATTCATGGCGACCGCGCGTTTGCCGACGACCCGGCGATTGTTTGCGGTATGGCCGAGTTTCACGGCAAGCCCGTGATGATTGTCGGCCACCAGAAAGGCCACGACACAGTGCAACGCGTCGCTCGCAATTTTGGACAGGCAAAGCCCGAGGGGTATCGCAAGGCTCTGCGCGCCATGAATCTCGCCGCAAAATTTCGCCGGCCCATTTTTGTTTTTATCGACACTCCGGGCGCATATCCCGGTGTCGACGCCGAAGAACGCGGCCAGGCCGAGGCCATCGCGCGAAATCTTCGCGAGATGGCGCGGCTCCCTGTTCCGATTCTGGTGACCATCACTGGCGAAGGCGGCTCGGGCGGCGCGCTGGCCGTCGCGATTGGCGACCGCGTCATGATGCTCGAGAACGCCGTCTATTCCGTGATTTCGCCCGAAGGCTGCGCTTCCATCATGTGGCACGACGCGGGGAAGGCCGAGCTTGCCGCCGAGGCTCTGAAAATCACCGCCCCGGACCTGCTCGACCTGAAACTGATCGACGAAATCGTATCCGAGCCGGAGGGAGGCGCGCATCTCGATCACGATGCCACGGCCCGTCTGCTCGATGAAGCTCTCACCCGCGCTTTCACCCAACTATCGGAGGCTTCCGAAACCGATTTGATCGCGAATCGCTACGAGAAGTTTCGCCGTATGGGCGAATGTTTCTCCCCGGGACTTCCCGCAAGCTAGCGTCCGCGCTTCGAAACTTTTTGACCCGTTGAATCGTATCTCTAATCAGAAGTGGTTTCCTGGCCATGGAGGTGACCTAATGTTCTGCGATCAATGCGGAAGGGAAGCGGCATCAGACGCGCGTTTCTGCAGCAACTGCGGGCGCACGCTGCCTGCCGCGTACCAAACCGTTCCATCCGCGGAAAACCCGCCCGCGTACGTGCGCCCCATCCCCGACAACCGCGTGAATTCGCATCTCCGCATCCTCGGCGTGCTTTGGCTGGTGTCCGGAATTCTTCAGGCGTTCGGTGTGGGCTGGCTGTGGTTTGTCGGCAGGATGGTCGTTCCCTCCGTGCTGACGTCCGTGTCTCCGGGATTTTCCGCGGGCTCTCCGCTCGAACGGGTCATATTGGGCGGAATCGCCTTCGCTTCGATGCTCATTGTTGTCCAAGCCCTGCTTTCCTTTATCGCTGCCTGGGGATTGTTTGAACGCCAAAGTTGGGGACGCATCGCGGCGATTGTCGCGGCCGTACTTTCTCTGTGGCGAATTCCGTTTGGGACGGCTTTGGGTATTTACACGTTGTGGGTGCTGTTGCCGGCATCGTCGGAAGCGGAATACCGCAGCATGGTTCGCGCCTAGGTGCCATTTCGTTTCCACACTGGCGGCTGCCAGAAGACCGGTGTGCGTCGTGCTTTCTCGCCGTCCGTCTTGGTAGGGCGGGGACTCATCCCCGCCGTAGGAAGCCTCTTGCGCTCAGGGGTTTTAACCCCGGAGGTCTGAACGATACCCCGGCAAGGCATTCTTTCCTGCGGCGGTGCCCATTTGCGAGTTGGACACTTTCGTGATTCTCATGGTTGCTCGCCGTTCTTCGGTGGCTTAGTGTGAGGCCATGGAACAAACTCACAAAGATGCTCCGGCGAACGCGATCGACTCGTCAGAAGTTTTTCGTCCATACGAGCGCCTGGTCGAAATCACGGTTCTGGGGAAGACGTTTCTCGTCCCGGAGCGAAATTCACTGTTGCGATGCTTCCAGTTCATCAGCCCGGAAACGATTCCGTACGGACGCTTCTGCTGGAACCAGGAATGCCAGTATTGCCGCGTGAGTTGCCAGCTCCCTGATGAAGATCAGCCCAAACCCATATTGAGCTGCAAGTTCATGGTCTCCGCTGGGATGAATGTCACGGAACTCTCTCCCGAGTTGCTCTTTTGCCTCAAGAACAAACTCGGCGCGTAGACGCGAGTTCATCGGCAGATTTTGCGGGCAATCGCGATTCAAGCTGGGTAGAGACGGACGCTTGCCCGCGCGGCTCCCGCGTGTAATCCTTGTAATGTGAACCCTATCAATCGAGAAATTCGTTGTGATGGTTGCGGCGCTGTTGCCGGGCCCGAGCATTTGCGCCGCCGCGTCGAACGTCTCGAACTCGCCACGCGCTTTCGGCCCATCCACATGGACACGTTGATTCTTTATCCCGCGCCCCCGCAACGCGTGGAGGATTATTTTTACCGGCCTGCACGCTCGCGGGAAGAACGAACCGCTTCGTCGCGGGCGTTTTTCGATGGCGTGTTGGCAGCGGCGGGAATAAAATCTGACGACGGCAAGAGCGAAGAAACGCTCCTGGCTGAATTTCAGCGCGCGGGTATTTTTATCACAGAATGTTGCGAGTGTCCTCTAGAGGGGGCCGGCATATCGAGCGCAGATTTGGCCATGCGTATGGCTTCGTCTCTGCTTCGGCGCGTGCAATTCTCATACAAGCCTAAGCACATGCTGGTTCTCTCCGGTGAACTGGCTCCCCTGGTTCCCGTTTTTCGTCAGGCGGGCCTGGGAGAAAACTTGCTCCTGCGCGAAGGCAAGCCTATCGACATTCCCGCTTTCACCGATCCCTCGGAGACTGTGAGGTTTCGCACAGGTTTGAGCGACCTTTTAGGTAACAGGCGATCGCGAAGCAGCGCGGCGTCCGACTAATGCTTTACAATGAATTGGTGATGGCCTCGCGCGATGCTGATTTCTTGCAGCTTTTGTGACGCGCATTACTGAATATGATAAACTTCGCGGTTATAACATAAATTCCTGGGAGTCCTCGAAATGAGCGCCCGAACGAAGTTTTCTGTCGGAGCCGTTATCATAGTCGGCGCTTTGGTGTGGCTGGGATGGGTCGGCGTCTCGCAGAGCAAGACCTATTACCACACGATTTCTGAGTTGACCGCGCTTCAGGGCCCCGCGCTGCATCAACGAATGCGCGTCAGCGGCAACATCGTCGATGGATCCATCAAGCATCTGCCCGGCCGCATCGATTTCACGCTCACTGAGGAAGGCAAGACCCTGCCGGTCAGCTATGTCGGCGATTCTCCGCTTCCGGATACCTTCAAGGGCGGCGCGCAGGCTCTGGCGGAAGGGAACTTGATGCCCGACGGCCGCTTCGTTGCCGAACAGGTGCAAGCGAAGTGCGCCTCGAAGTATCAGGCGACGCCGGGACAAGGCGCAGCCGCCCCGGCGAAATCGAGCACTCAAGCAACACCACAAATCGTAGGTCCTCGCAGTTGATAGGAGCGAGATAAGTCAGTGGATATCATCGGGTCCTTTGCATTAATCCTGGCACTACTCGCAGCCGCCTACGCTTTTGCCGCCGGAATCATCGGCATCCGCACGCGCCATCCGCTCCTGATCAAGAGCGCCCGGAATGCGGGAATGGCGATCTTCCCGCTGGTCACTCTGGGCGTCGGCTGCCTGGTCACGCTCTTCTTCCAAAACAATTTTTCCATGGCGTATGTGGCAGAACACAGCAATCGCGCTCTGCCCGCTTACTATAAGTTCTCGGCGCTTTGGGCTGGTCAGGAAGGCTCACTTCTATTCTGGAGCTGGCTGCTTTCGATCTACGCCTTCATTGCGCTCTTTATCAATCGCAAGAAACATCCGGAGTTGATGCCGTACGTTGGCGTGATTCTGGGCGGCATCCAGCTTTTCTTCCTTGTTCTCAACAATTTTGTCGCCAGCCCGTTTGCTTTGGTCGGAACCATCGGAGCGGCTGGCGCGATGCACGTGGTCACTTTGCCAGACGGTAGTGGCCTGACTCCGCTCTTGCAGTACGCCGAGATGGACATTCATCCGCCGATGCTTTATTTGGGCTACACGGGATGCACGGTGCCGTTTGCGTTTGCGCTGGGAGCGTTGCTCGGCCGCTATCCCGGCGAAAAATGGATTCACATCACGCGCCGCTGGATGATGGTCGGCTGGGCTTTTCTCGGCGTGGGCATTCTGCTCGGAGGCCACTGGGCCTATCAGGTGCTCGGCTGGGGAGGCTATTGGGCATGGGACCCTGTCGAGAACGCATCGCTCCTGCCCTGGATTTCCGCCACCGCTTTTCTGCATTCGGTGATGATGCAGGAAAAGCGCGGCATGATGCGTGTCTGGAATGTTTGGCTCGTATTCATCACTTACATGCTGAGCATTCTGGGAACAACGCTTACGCGTTCGGGCATTGTCAGTTCGGTCCACGCGTTCGCGCAATCCTCCATCGGCTCGTGGTTCGTTTCGTTCCTTGCGCTCATTTTCATCGTTTGCTTCGTGGCGTATTGGAAAAACCGCGATTACCTCCGCACCGACAATCAGCTCGACTCCGTCATCTCGCGGGAGTCCAGTTTCCTGTTCAATAATTTGATTCTTCTCGCTGCGTGTTTCGCGGTGCTTTGGGGAACGCTCTTCCCGGTGTTTTCCGAGTGGTTTCAAGGCAGCAAAATCACCGTTGGTCCTCCGTTCTTTAACAAGGTCAATATACCCATCGCGTTGTTTCTGCTTTTCCTCACGGGAGTCGGCCCGCTTCTTGCTTGGCGGCGAACTTCGCTGTCCAGTCTGAAGCGCAATTTTGCGTGGCCGCTGGGAACCGCGCTTGTTGCGGGCGCGATTGCTTTTGCCTTCGGCTACCGGCATTTCTACGCGCTCGTTTGTTTGATTCTCGCGGTTTTCGTGTCGCTCACGATATTTTCGGAATTTTTCCGCGGCGCGCGTGTCCTTTCTGCGCGCAGTGGCGACAACCTGTTCTCTTCCGTGGGCCAGTTGACCATGCGCAACACGCGCCGCTACGGCGGCTACATCGTCCACTTTGCCATCGTCCTGATTTTCATCGGCATTTCCGGCCAGGCCTTCAATCAAGACATACAGAAGAAAATGTCAGTCGGGTCTCAGTTGGCCATCGGCCCTTACACGCTCCTGTGCCAGAATTTCGATGCCACCTCGAACAGCAACTACACCGCGGAACGCGCCACGATCGAAGTTTTCCAGGGCGATCGCTCGGTCATGATGCTCTACCCCGAGCGCCGTTTTTATCTGGCCAGTCAAGTCACGCAGACAGTTGTCGCGATTCATTCCTCCCTCGCTCGCGACCTTTATGTGGTCTATGCCGGCCGCAGTCCGGACAGCAACGATCCGGTAATTCATGTGTACCTGAATCCGCTGGTGCGCTGGATCTGGTTGGGCGGACTTGTCCTTGTCCTCGGCACCATTTTGGCGCTGCTCCCGAATCGCCAGCCACAAATCGTGTTGCAAGCGGCGCGCGAAGAAGCAAAGGCCACGGTTTTTTCAGAGCCTGCTCCCGTGCGTCACCATGGTGATGACTGATATGACCAAGAAGTCAACGCGCCGGCTCGGCTTCTTCTGCCTTGCCGTCGTGCTTTGCTGCGCTTGGGCTGGTTCTGCGACCGCGCAGGATCCGCTCGCCGGTGAAGGCGCGAAAAAGCTCGGCAACCGCGTCATGTGCATGTGCGGCGGCTGCAACGACACGGCCGCGAAATGCAATCACATGGGCGGCAACTTCTCCGGTCCTTGCGAAACGGCCCAATCCGAACTGAAAGAGTTGAACGACCGCGTCGGACAGGGCAAGTCCGACGATTTGGTTTTGCAGAGTTTCGTGCAGGAGTACGGCCCCACGGTGCTGATTTCTCCGCCGGCAACTGGTTTCGACCTTTGGGCCTGGCTGATGCCCGTGCTCGCGCCGCTGATTGGCATCGCGTTGGTCTGGATGGTCGTCGCGCGATGGCGCCGAAAGCTGGCGGCCGCTGGTGGACCTCCGATTTCACCCGAGCTTCTGGCGCGCGCCCGGAACGACATAAGCCGCCACGGGGATGAATAATCGAGCGGAATATTCGCGGCGCCATATGCGCGCGTGTGAAGGTTTTCGTGCAAGGTTCAGGTGTAAATGACTAGCCAGTCCATTCTAATCACTCTTTGCTGCGTCGCCACGGCGGTCGCTACGCTGTGGTTCGTCTTCGCTGTCAAGCTTGAAGCGTCGGACTTCGCCCCGCATCGCTCGCGCCTCGATCAGCTTCTCGAGCGTCGCGACGCGATTTACGAGAACATACGCGATTTGCGCTTCGAGCATCGCGCCGGTAAATTTTCGGAGGAAGACTACGAGGAAATGAAGGGCGTTCTTGAAATCGAAGCGGCGCGGGTCATCGCCGACATGGACAACCTGACCGGAGGCGCGCCGACTCCCGCCGTGCGCCAGGCAATGTCTGGAAAGACTCGCGGGTAATCGGTGGACAACCGTCAAACAATCACAATGAAGGCAAATTCCGTGACCTCACACCACCCAAACAAAGTTCAATGGCGCTTCGGCTGGCGCGGCGCAACTGTCGCGCTGCTCGTCCTCGCTGGCGCTATTTCCGCCGCCGCGGGAACCGTTTCCGGCACTGTGAACAACGGCACCACAAACGCGCCCGTCCGTGGCACGGAAGTAATTCTGATGCAATTGCAGGGCGGCATGGAGCCGGTCGCCACCACTAAGACCGACGCCTCCGGCCATTTCACCATCACGAATGACGCCCTAGGCTCCGGCCCGATGCTGCTCCGCGTGCCTTATAAAGGCGTCCTCTATCACCAGCCGATCCCTCCCGGAACTACCACCGCCAATGTGACCGTTTACGAGCCGACCTCCGACGCGCATTCCTTCGCCGTCACCACGCGCGCAATTGTCTTGCAGCCGAAGGGCTCCGACTTGCTCGTGGGCGAAGAGTACACGATTCAAAATCAGACGCATCCTCCTGTCGCGTATTACTTGAAAGATGGCACATTCAAGTTTCAGGTTCCTCAGGGCGGCCAGCTCAATCAAGTGTCGGCTTGGGGCGCTACGGGCATGCCCGTGATTCAGGGCACCATCGACAAAGGCAATGGCGTCGAAGCTGTCGACTGGCCGTTCCGTCCCGGCGACAACGGCGTGCGGCTCTCCTATCAGCTCCCGTACACGTCCAACCAGGCGACCTTCCGTACAGCTTCGCCCTACAACGTCCAGCGCGTTCTGCTTGTCGTGCCGCCGGGACTTCAGGTGTCGAGCCCGGGATTCACGCCAGCTGGAACGGAACAGGGATACGACGTTTACACTCGCGATACGGTAGCGGCCAACGCGCCGCTCACAATTTCCCTGTCTGGAACCGCCTCGGCGCCCGCGCCAGCGGACAATTCGCAGGATCCGTCGGTGAATTCGCGCGCGGACGCAAACCCCGAAGCGGCCGCCACGACGACGCTTCCCCCGCGCTTGAGCAACAATCTCCAATACATTCTAGTTGTCGGATTTGCGGCGCTCTTTTTGCTCGGCGTGGTTTTTCTCTGGCGCCGCCCGGCGACTGAAACGGTTCCTCCGGCGGCCGCCAATGCAATCTCCGCCCAGAAAGGCCGCGAGCGTCGTCACGACTCGGCAAGCCCGACGGAGAATCGCAGCGCTGCGATTACCCAGGGAGTCGCGGAAGTCGAACGCGAGGTCCGCCACAGCCTCGATGAGTTGAAGGAAAAATTGTTTCGTCTCGAATTGCGCCGTCAGGCCGGAACGATCAGCGAAGAAGAATACGCGCGCGAGCACCAGCGCACCGAAAAGATTTTGCGCGATTTCGTGAAGGGCTGAGCGTATCGCCTTGGCGACTCCGCACTCGAAAGCCTCGCTCGGCGTCTCGTTCCACCAAGTCGAGAAGCGTTACGGCGCATTCGTCGCGCTTCGCCGCGTTTCTCTCGCCATCGCGCCCGGCGAATGTGTCGCCTTGCTCGGCCCCAACGGCTCGGGCAAGACCACGCTCCTCAAAATGGCTGCGCTTCTCGCGCGGCCCACTTCGGGACGCGTAACCTTCACAGGCGACGCAGCCGCTGGCGCTGATCCCGCCATCATCAAGCGCCAAATCGGCTTGGTCGGCCACAACATCCTCGCCTACGACGAACTCACCGCAAAAGAAAATCTCGAATTTTTCGCGCGCCTCTACGATTTGGAGTATCCAGCCAAACCTGCAGCCGAAGCTCTCGATGCCGTTGGCCTCGCCTTGCGCGCCGACTATCTTGTCCGCACTTTTTCGCGCGGCATGCGCCAAAGGCTCGCTATTGCCCGCGCTTTGTTGCCATCCCCGACTCTGTTGCTCCTCGACGAGCCCGCCGCGGGCCTTGACCGTCAGGGCGTCGCGTGGCTTTCAGAAACTCTCCGACGATTGCGCGCCGAAGGGCGAACCATTGTGATGAGCACGCACGCGCGCAACGAATCGCTCGATATTTTCACGCGCGCGGTCGCCATCGCAAATGGTCGCGTCGAACGCGACACCGGACCCGGCGGAAATCCAGCGCCCCTCTTCAATGAAATGCGGGCAGAGGCTTGAATGAACACTGCTCGCGCCGCCGCCATCGTTCTCGGCAGGGAAGTCCGCGCCGAAATGCGCACGCGCGAACTTTTGCAGACTACCATCGTCTTCGCCGTAATCGTTGTCGTCCTTTTTAATTTCGCATTCGAGCCCAGCGTTGGCGAAGCGCGCCGCTTCGGCCCCGGACTTATCTGGATCGCGTTGCTTTTTTCAGCGTCGTTAATGCTCAATCCCTCGTTCGCGCGCGAACAAGCGAACGACACGATTTACGCCCTGCGCATGGCTCCCGCAAGTTCCTTCGCGATTCTGCTGGGAAAGACGCTCGCCAATCTGCTGTTCCTCTGCATCACCGAACTGATTTTGTTACCGGTGTTTTCCGTTCTCTACAATGTTCCGCTCCTGCCGGTGATTGGCCGGCTCGCGCTCGTGCTTCTTCTGGGGACATTTGGAATCGTCGTTGTCGGCACCGTTTTCTCCGCTCTTGCCACGCAAGCGCGCCTGCGCGAACTGCTTCTGCCGCTCCTGTTATTGCCGGTGCTCATCCCGCTTCTATTTGCTTCGGTTGAGACGACTGCGGGCTTGCTGGGAGATTCGCCGGCGCTCGATCGCACTTGGATGACTGTCCTCATCGCCTTCGACGTGATATTTTTTACGGCTTCCTGGTTGCTGTGCGATTATCTGTTGGAGGAGTAAGCGCGAAATGAAACGCTACGGAATCGCGAACGTGATAACGGCGGCGCTGCTTTTCTTCGCCGGATACGCCGCGCTCTTCATCGCGCCCGACGAAGCCACGATGCACGCGATTCAGCGCATTTTTTATTTCCATGCATCGTCCGGATGGGCCGCGATGGAGGCGTCGATCATCGTCTTCGTCGCCAACGTCGCGTACCTCGCGAAGCGCAATCCTCAATGGGATTGGCTGGCCGTCTCCGCCGCGGAAGTCAGCCTGGCCTTTTGGAGCGTGATGCTCGTCACCGGCCCGATTTGGGCGCATCCCGTTTGGGGCATCTGGTGGGCCTGGGACTGGCGCCTCACGTTGACGCTCATCCTCTGGATCTTGTACGTTGCCTATCTGATCCTGCGCACCCTCGTCACTGATCCTGAACGACGCGCCGTATTCTCCGCTATTTTCGGTATCTTCGTTTTCCTCGGCGTTCCGCTCGATTATTTGTCCATTCGCATTTGGCGCACGCAGCATCCACAGCCAGTCATCTTTGGCGGCCCCAATAAACTCGATCCCACCATGTTGAAAGTGTTTTTCTATTGCAGCGGCGTGATGACGCTGCTCATGATCCTGCTCGCGTGGCAGCGTTACAAGCTCGAGCGCCTGCGCTATCAGGCGGAAGAGCTGCGCATCGCGGCGGAAGAACGTGTTGATGCTCGAGCGCAGGCGCCGGTGCCCGGGGCAGGGAATTCGTAGCACGCTTTTGAGATTGTTCGTTCATTCAGGAGAGTTGCAATGCAAAATTTCGGGAGCCTGTTCGCCGCCTACATAGCCGTCTGGGCGATATTCTTTATTTACGATTTCACCATCGCGCGGCGCGTGGCGCGCGTCGAAAAGGATCTCGCCCAAGTGAAGCAGCAGTTGCGCCAGCCATAGGTGGCACAAGCCTGCCTGCCGTTGCTTCGTCGGGGCGAGGTTTACCCCGCCCGTCTTGCCCGTGTGGAGTGCGGCGACTCGAGGCCGCTTTTCGTTCTGAACCGCGGCTTGGCCGCCCCTTGCCCGCCGTTGGGGGCAGGCAGGGAATCTGCTGGTAACAAGAGTTAAGTTACGATCGTCATCCCGAGGAGCCATGCGACGAGGGATCTGCTTTTGTTCTCCGATGTAGGAGGACGCGACTCTTGATTATGTCATCGCGCAAAAAAATCGGCGTCGTATTATTCCAACTGGGCGGCCCGGACACGCTCGCCGCGGTCGAGCCTTTTCTCTACAACCTCTTTTGCGATCCAGAAATCATCAATTTCATGGGTGCCGGACTCGCCCGCAAGCCGCTCGCAAAATTCATCGCACGAAAGCGTTCCCAAATCGTCCGCGAACATTACGACGCCATCGGCGGCGGCTCGCCGATCGTGGAACTCACCAATCGCCAGGCTCGCGCGTTGACCAGCGCGCTTGCGCCCCATTTTGACGCCACCGTCGTCGTCGCGATGCGCTACTGGCATCCGCTCACCGCCGAAGCAGCCGCCAAACTGCAAGGCCTCGCTCTCGACGAATTGATTCTCCTTCCGCTCTACCCGCATTATTCGTTCGCGACAACGGGAAGCAGCTTAAAAGAATGGCAGCGCCTTTACCGAGCCGATAAAGGCCAGAAAACGCCCTCCGTAAAAATGGTCAACGATTTTCACGATCACCCTCTCTACATCGAGGCTCTCGTTGAACGGATCAACGAAGCACTTCAAGGCCTCTCGCTCCCCGGCGAAATTCATCTCGTCTTCAGCGCCCACGGCTTGCCGATGAGCCTCGTCGAAAAGGGCGACCCGTATCCCAAGCAAATCGAGGCCACGGTCAATCGGGTAAGACAATCCGGCGCCTGGAAGAATCCATATACGTTGTGTTACCAAAGCCGCGTCGGAAAGCAGAAATGGCTCGAGCCATCCCTCACGCAAACGGTTGAGAAACTCGCGAACTCCGGCGTCCGCCGCATGCTCGTCATCCCCGTATCCTTTGTCACCGAACACATCGAGACGTTGCACGAAATCAATATCGAAGCGCGCGAACAAGCCGAAGCCCTCGGCGTCGAGGAATTTCGCATGATGCCCTCCCTCAACGATTCCCCCACCTTCATCCGCGCCCTCGCGGATCTCGTCCAGCAAGCCGCCGGGGCGACGTGTGTGTCGTGATGCGACATCCGCGAGATTTTTATGCGTGAGAAGGCTTGACACCAGTTGCCGCGCGTCATATAAAAGTAGCTTCGAAAACGTACTTATAGAATTTATTTTTAATACTTCGAGCAGGCGAAGCATTTAATACCGATGCCGGAAAACGTTCAGCCGAAGACTGCCGAAAAATCTAGCCCCGCAGTGGCGCCTTCAGCGTCCGCGAAATCGAATTCGCCAAATTCCCCCGAGGCCGTGAACAAGACCAGACGTCGGCTCGTCTGGACCTGCATCTGGGGATACATGGGCGTCAATTTCCTGATGTTTTTGCGCTATTTTTTCCCCCGCGCGCTGTTCGAGCCCAATACCATCATCAACGTCGGTTTCCCTTCGGATTTCGAACTCGGCGTTGACCAGCGCTTCCTGCAGTCGGATCGCATCTGGGTGCGCAAGGAGCCGGGGAGAATTTTCGTGATCAAGGCGGTTTGCACCCACCTGGGATGCACGCCGGACTGGGAGCCTGCGCAGGACATTTTTCACTGTCCCTGCCACGGCAGCGAATACGATAGCGACGGCATCAATTTCGCGGGACCGGCTCCCCGGCCGATGGATCGCTGCTTGATCCAGGTGCAGCCGGACGGCAGCCTTTTGACCAACACGGCAATCCTGTTTGTGAATGAGTCCTACGCCGGTATCAATCAGTTCAACGACACCGGCGCGTACGTCAGCGTCTAACCGAACGCAACCTGAAGGCAGGCTAAGGAACCGAAATGGCGGATGAGGGCGGAGAGAGCGGCCGCAAGCCGGGCGTTCTCGAGGACATCAAGGAGAAGACGCGGGAGTTGGGCGAAACGCTCAAAGTAAAGGCTCGCGAACAGGCCGAAGAACTCAAAAAGCCTGAAGACACGCAGCTTTACCGCGCGATTTTCCGCATCAAGCACAATGAAGAGCCGCGCAATCGCGCTCTTTCCACGCTCAACAATCTCTTCTTCCACATTCATCCCGCCAAAGTCAATCGCGACGCCACTCGCTACGGCTACACCTGGGGCATGGGCGGCATCACTTTCTATTTGTTCATCGTCCTCGTTTTCACGGGTGTGTTGCTGATGTTTTATTACCACCCCACAAAAGTTCAGGCGTTTCGCGACATTCTCTATCTGGAAAACGACGTTCCCTTTGGCCAGCTCCTTCGCAACATGCACCGCTGGGCCGCACACTTGATGGTGATGGCCGTCTGGTTGCACATGTTCCGCGTTTTTATGTCCGGCTCGTACAAACGCCCGCGCGAGTTCAACTGGTGCATCGGCGTCCTGCTCATGGTCTTGACGTTGCTGCTTTCCTTTACCGGCTATTTGCTTCCCGACGATCAATTGGGCTTCTGGGCCGTTACCGTCGGCACAAACATGGCGCGCGCCACTCCTTTGCTCGGCAGCCAGGGACCCTTCGGCGCGCAGCTAGGCATGAACGCGTATAACGACGTGCGCTTTGGCCTATTGGGCGGTTCCATCGTGGACGCCAACGCGCTGCTTCGCGCCTACATCTGGCATTGCATCGCGATTCCGCTGATTGCCTCCGTTTTCATGGGTGTGCATTTCTGGCGCGTTCGTAAAGACGGAGGTATCTCTGGCCCGTCGCCCGTGATGCTCGAATCGGAGACCAAAGTATGAGGGCTTCTCTATAAATGTTTGGTGATTGGCATCAGCTCTGGGTCATCATCTCCACGCCCGACAATATTCCGATTGTCGCGATGCTCCTTTTTGTCCCGTTTTTCACTTGGCTTGCCTTTCACAATGCTCTGGCGAATGATCGCCTCATCGCGCAACTCGAAGCCGACCCGCAACTGGCGCGCACGCATCACCGCACAACGTATCCTTACAACTCTCGCTGGGAACGCGAGCTGCACACCAACCCGTTCCTGATGCGCAAGGAATTGCTCGCGGCCGTCATCATCACGATCATCTTAATGGTGTGGGCGCTCACCTTGAACGCGCCGCTTGAAGAACCGGCCAACGCCAGCGTCACCATGAACCCGGCGAAGGCTCCCTGGTACTTCCTCGGCCTTCAGGAAATGCTCGAGTATTTCGACCCGTGGATCGCCGGCGTCATCGTTCCCACGCTCATTATCGTCGGCCTGATGGCCATTCCCTTTATTGACGCGAATCCACTCGGCAATGGCTACTACACCTATAAACAGCGCCGCCATGCAATTTGGACTTTTCTGATTGGCTTCGAAGCCATCTGGCTTGTCCTCGTTTCCATCGGCACATTCATTCGCGGCCCTGGATTCATGTGGTATTGGCCTACTCAGACGTGGGATCCCGACCGTGTAGAATTCAACGTCAACCGGAACCTCGACCAGTTGTTCGCCATCAACGGGAACTGGCTCGCCCATATTTTACCTGCCACATGGAGGCCGGAGGCGGCAATCATCGCGCGCGGCTTGTTTGGAATTATTCCCATGGTGGTTTACGGAGTTGTCGCCGCGTTGTTCATTCATTGGATCTGCATGCGCACCGATTACAGCCGAAAGATTTACCGCAAGATGAGCTTGGTCCAGACCGCCACCATGTACATTTTTCTGATCACCATGCTCTTCCTGCCGGTCACAATTTTCTTGCGGCTCGTATTCCGCATTAAATATATCTGGGAGACGCCGTGGTTCAGCATCTAGTCTTTACAAACTATGGTATCAGCGGCTTTCGTCCGGGCACGGCTTTAGCCCTGCCGAAAAGGTCCGAAAATTCAGGGGTTTTAACCCCTGAGGTCGGCACGATACTTCCGAAGGAGATCGCGTTTGCCTGAGCTTCCGCCCGACGATCCGATAAAAAGCCGATCCTACGCGAACTGGATTTTGATCGCGGTCTTCGTGCTTTTGCTGTGCGTCACGTGGTCGTTTTACGCGGAATTCATCGGCTTGCGGCCGTGGCGCTCCTACCAGAGCCGTTTCGCGTCTTCCTATTCGAGCTATTTGCAAAAACAGATTCGTGATCGCCAGAACGCGGAAAAATCAGCCTATTCATCTCCTGAGTACCAGAAGCTTTCAGCAAGGCTCCAGCAAGCCCAAGCCGCCACCAAGCCGCAAGATGCCGCCATCGAACGGCAAATTGCCCTGGTCGACGATCAGCGGTCCGCCATGCTGTCCGCCTTCCAGACCGACCGTAGCCTTGTCGGTTCCCTTATCTACGATTACGAAGTCATTCCCAATACCCCCTCCTACCGCGGCGAGAAGCAAAGCAAGTTGAAGGAAGTGCAGGACGCGGAGGCGAAAACCTACACGATCGATTGGCCCGAAGGAGACGGCAAGACCGTCGATAAGCAGCTGAATTACCACCAACTCAACGATACGTTCAATCAATTGCTCGACCAGAAGGCTCAGCTTAGCGCCAAGGAAGGCGATCTTGATAAGCCGGTGAAAGATGCGCAGGACGCCATGGCGAAATATGCCAGCGACAAACTTCCCGGCTTGAACGCCGGCCAGCTTAAGGGTCTGCTCAATACCGTGCGGTCCATGGACGTTTCGCTGATTCAAATCAACGTGAACCCGCCGGGCCGCGAGATTAACGATGTCGGCGGCGTTGGCCTCACCGACCGTTGCCAGTCCTGCCACGTTGGCACGGACCCCACCTATGTCCCTGCTGCGCTGACGCTCACCAAGGCTGATCTTGGCCTGCAGAAGAGCAACGACGCGCCATTCGCGAGCCACCCGGACCAGCAACTCTTCCAATGGCATCCGCTCGACAAGTTCGGCTGCTCGCCTTGCCACGGTGGAAACGGCCGCGCGCTCGATAGCGTCGAGACAGCTCATGGACGTTACGAACACTGGCTCTGGCCGCTCAATTATCCTGAAAACTACGATGCCGGCTGCCAGCAATGCCATTCGGCTGACGCGTGGACCGAGCACGCTCCGGTGTTGAACGAAGCGAAAATCCTATATCGCGAGAAGGGCTGCATTGGCTGCCACAACTACGCGGGCTTCGATAATCAAGGACAGCAGCTGCAAGACACGGTTCGCGAAATTGCCAGCCTCGAAAAAGAGAAGACCGAAGACAGCGAAAAGATTCCCCAACTCAACAAAGCAGGCGACCAGGCCCCGGACAACGCCACTGCGCAAAAGCTCTACGCGCAGGCCACGAATCTCACCGTAGGCGTCAGTAAGATCGATGCCCGCGTGGAACAACTTGACGAATTGAGTCACAGCTTGCAGCAGGAAGTGAAGCGCGTCGGCCCGGACTTGAAAGAAGTGCGCATGAAGGTGAATCCCAATTGGATTCCGTACTGGCTGGGCCACACCTGGCAATTCGATCCCTCGACCAAAATGCCGCAGTTCCGTCTCGAACCTGACGAAGTCCAAGCGATCTCGGCATTTATCTGGCAGCAGGGCCTCCAGGGTCCCGCGCTTGAAAAGCAGCCCGGCGGCGATGCCGCCAAGGGCAAGGAAATGTTCGACTCGCTCGGCTGCCTGGCGTGCCATTCCATCGGAGAGGGAACTCAGAAAATCGGCGGCGATGTTGCCGCAAACCTGAGCCGCATCGGCGAGAAAGCGGATTACGATTACATCGTCCGCTGGATTCACAATCCCCGTGTCCGCACGCAGCCCTATTGTCCCTACGAACATAAGGACATTGGCCCAGCCGACTATGCCAAGCACAACTTGCCCTATGTGTTTGACCTGGAGCACTCGAAGTGTCCGAACGACGGCCATGAACTCGTCGTCGAGCAGGCGACCATCATGCCCGACTTCCGCTTAAGCTGGCAGGAAGCGCGCGACATCGCCAGCTACCTGATGACGCAGAAATCCTCGAGCGCTCATTACGATCAGGCCAGCTTCATTAACGAGACGAATCTCTACGCCAAGGGAAAAACCCTTGTCGAGCATTACGGCTGCGCTGGCTGCCACGAAATTTCCGGCCTCGAAGACGCCGCGCGTATCGGCACCGAGCTCACCACCGAGGGCAGCAAGCCGATTGGGCGTTTCGACTACGCCCTCCTCTACACCAAGGCTCAGGAAGGCGTTTTGCCTGATGGCAAAAAGGATCCGCGTGGCAGTTGGTACAACCTGAAGGGCTTCTTCGATCAGAAGCTCGCGAATCCCGAGGTATTCGACGAAGGCAAGTACAAGCCGAATCCGATGGATCGCCTGCACATGCCCAAGCCGAATATTGACCGCGACCAGGTCAATGCGCTCACTTCACTTCTGCTCGGCAGCGTTGACTCCACGCTGCCGCCAAGTTACCAGTACGTTCCGGCCGACCAGCGCAAATACAGTCAGCAAGGCTGGTGGATCGTCACCAAGTACAACTGCATCGGCTGCCATCAGATCGATATCGGCCAGAAGAGCGTTCTCATGGGTCTGCCCATGTATCAGGCTGACAATTCCATCAGCCTGCCGCCGGTCCTCACGAGCGAAGGCGCGCGCGTCAATCCCGAATGGCTCAAGCGTTTCCTCGCGAATCCTGCGCTCAGCACAACGGAGGAAGACCGCAACGGCGTTCGCAGTTATCTCAAAGTCCGCATGCCCACCTTCTTTTTGTCCGATGACGAAATTCGCAAGTTGGTCCTGTTCTTCGGCGCATTGTCGTCGCAACAAGAGCCTTTCATTCCCCAGAAGGTCGCGCCTCTGACGGATCAGGAGCGCCAGGTGGCGCGCGCCATCTTCACCAGCCCCGCCGCGCCTTGCTTGAAGTGTCATGCTACAGGCAATGCCGCACACGATAAGAATGCGACGGCTCCGAATTTCCTTCTGGCGGGTGAGCGCCTCCGTTCTCCGTGGACGGTCCGTTGGATCACTGAACCGGCCACCATCATCCCCGGCACGGCGATGCCTTCGGGTTTGTTCGTGCGGCAGGACGGCCGCTGGGTTTTCAACGGCCCTCTTCCCGCTGCAGCCAAGCAATACAAGGGTGATGAGGCCGAGCTGCTCGTCAGGTATCTGCTCCAACTGACGCCCCAGGAGCAGTCCGCGCTTTCCGGCCGCACCCCGTCCGCGTCGAAATCTGGTTCTTCCGCCGCCAAAAAGTAATATCCTAGTAGGGTCACACGTTGGGGGTCGGACGGGGCAAACCATTTATCTTGATTCTCGGGCCTACTTAAAAATTCAGGAGGAATAATCGCATTATGAATAGGAAATTGATTTCTTGGACGGCGGCAGCCGCTTTCGCCCTCGTCGTTGTCGGATGCAGCAAGAATCAGAGCCAAACAACCGGCGAAGAGCAGCCTGCCGGCGCCTCTGCGGCGAAAAAAACAGTGGACATGTCGACCGTCGGTTCCGTCAGTGGAGTTGTCAAGCTGGATGGAACAGCGCCGAAGTTCAAGCCGATTAACATGAGCGCGGATCCCTATTGCGTCAAGGCCAATAAAAATCCTGTCTATCCCGACCAGGTCGTTACGGGACCCGGCAATTCGCTCGCAAACGTCGTCGTATATGTCAAGACGGGCGCCGAGGATTACTCTTTCCCCACGCCGTCGGAATCGGTAACCCTCGATCAGAAAGACTGCATGTACACGCCGCACATCGTGGCGTTGATGGTCGGACAGGAACTTAAGGTCGTCAACAGTGACGACACCACGCACAATATTCACCCCACGCCGGCCGACAATCGCGAGTGGAACAAGTCGCAGCCTCCCCATGCCGCCGCGATCACGGACACTTTCGCACGCCCGGAAGTCGCCATTCCCGTGAAGTGCAACGTCCACCCGTGGATGAAGGGCTACATCGCCGTGATGGCGAATCCTTATTACGCCGTGACGGATAAAGACGGCAAATTCGAACTCAAGAATTTGCCTCCCGGCACCTACACGATCGAAGCGTGGCAGGAAAAGTATGGCGTCGTCGACCAAACCGTAACCATCGGAGCCAAGGAGTCGAAGACGTCGGACTTCACCTTCAAGGCTTCTTCCGGCAGCTAACACGCCGGAATTCCGCTTCTTGGTGGCGAGGGGCTCTCCTCATTTTTGAGAGAGCCCTTTGCTATCGTGTCGCTCGCCTCGGCATTTATTTGCAGTGCGGCGGCTCGACGGCGCTTTTGTTGTTGTCTTGCTTTTGTTGTCCTCGGGGCGGGGTTATTCTCCGCCCAGCGGCGCAAAGCGCCGAGTTTTCGTTCTGTAAAGCTGCCGCGACTCGCGAAGGGAAGTAGCCATTTTGAGAGAAGAAGGGAATCGAGCGCTTCATCGCTTTGCCGTTTTCACGGCTGCCTGTACATTCCTACTCGTGATCGCGGGAGCCCTTGTCACCAGCAATGACGCCGGCCTCGCCGTTCCCGACTGGCCCCTTTCCTACGGCTCGCTGCTTCCACCCATGGTCGGCGGAATCATGTACGAGCACGGCCATCGCATGATAGCCACCCTCGTTGGCATTCTCACCATCGTTCTCGCTGTTGGGACATGGCGCAAGGAATCGCGTCCCTGGGTTCGAAATCTTGCCTGGGCCGCTTTGGGTCTGGTGGTGGCTCAAGGTGTTCTCGGCGGCATCACCGTAGAATTCCTCTTGCCGCCGCCCGTTTCCTCCGCGCATGCCACGCTCGCCGAATTATTTTTCATCACCATCATCAGCATCGCTGTCTTTACCAGCCGCTGGTGGTTGAGTGATTTGCCTCAATTGGACGATCCTCGCACTCCAAGTTTGCGCACGCTCACGGTTTGGACTTCGGTCCTGATCCTGCTGCAAATCGTCTTGGGCGCGGCCTTTCGCCACAACGCCTTCGGCATCATCCCGCATATCATTGGCGCAGTCATCGTCACGGGCATGGTCTTTTGGACCGTCCTCGCCGTCAGCCGTCGCTTCCGTGGAATCAAGGACTTGCGCCATGCCGCGCGCTATCTCGAAATCCTCCTGGGTACCCAACTGCTGCTCGGCGGCGCGGCCTACTGGGCGGTCGTAGTCGCGCGCGATGCGGTCCAACCCACGCCCGTCTACGTCACGCTCACCGTCGCGCACGTCGCCGTCGGTGCCTTGACGTTTGCATCGAGTGTTATCCTTATGCTCGCATGTTATCGCCTTCTAAAGCCTGTTCATGCCGCGCGGCTCGAATCTCCCACCGAAAGGGTCGTTTCGTGAGGCCATCGCGATGAGCACCACGGGCACTCCCGTTGCCTCCGTCTCGCGTTCCATGACGCGGCTGTCGGCCTACGCAATCCTCGTCAAGCCCGATGTGACGTTCCTCGTCGTGCTCACCACCCTGGCTGGCTTTTACCTGGGTGCGATTGGCCCGATTGATCCGCTGCGGATGTTCAACGCCATTTTCGGCACCACCCTCGTCGCCGGCGGTACGGCCGCCCTCAATCAATATATCGAGCGGGAGAGCGACGCGAAGATGCGCCGCACCAGCGCGCGGCCCTTGCCGCTCGGTGCGTTGTCCGCCAGGGAAGCATTTACATTTGGCTCGGGTGTAATTGTGCTGGGCGCCCTGTATTTGGCGGTGCTGACCAATTGGCTTGCCTGTGGCTTGGCCTTGCTTACCACCGCGCTCTATTTGGGCGTTTACACTCCGCTCAAGCAGCGCACCACGCTCGCCACCGCCATCGGCGCCATTCCCGGCGCGATTCCCCCGCTCGTCGGCTGGGCTGCCGCGCGCGGTTCGCTCAACGAAGGCGCGTGGCTCCTGTTTGCGATCCTCTTTCTTTGGCAGTTCCCCCATTTTCACGCCATTGCCTGGATGTATCGCGAGGACTACGCGCGCGCCGGCATCCGTATGCTTCCTGTCGTCGACCACGCCGGCTCCGCCACTTTCGGCCAGATCATTTTCACCGCCGCCGCTCTTGTACCCATCAGCCTGCTCCCCTCGGTGATCGGCCTGGCGGGCCTGCGCTACTTTTTTGGCGCGTTGATTCTCGGCATGCTGCTCATCCAAGTCTGCCTCTGGGCCTCGCGCTCGCGCACAAACGTGCGCGCCAAATGGTTGATGCACGCCACGGTCGTCCATATTCCCTTGCTGCTCGGATTGCTAATGCTCGACAAGGTCGTGAAGTCGTCTTGAATTCTGACAACCTGAGTCGGAAGAGGATGCAAATTCTGAAGGAAATACATTGCGAGACACCCAATGATTGAAGTCGCCGTTTTTTCTCTCGTGATTGTCGCTCTTTCGCTTCTCGGCCTGGTTTGGGATATCACCAGCGGCCTGATCACTTCCGGCGTGGACGGCCTGCTCCTGCTGCTTGTCTGTCTGATGATGGGCGGGATATTTTCTCTTCAGCTTCTCATATTGGCCTGGCAGCGCCGTCGCGCGGGTCGCTCGTCCCGTGAAGGAGGCGGAAAGTAACAACTTCCCGCCAAAATGCTGTTCCTTCCGGTCTCGTCGCTTCCTCGCCTGAATGCATGCCTCAACGCCGCCAGCGCGATATTGCTCGTCACGGGATATTCGTTCATCCGCCGCAAAAAGATTCTTCAGCACAAAATTTGCATGCTCTCGGCCGTAGCGTGCTCGGCGATTTTTCTTGCGTCGTACATTTATTTCCATCTGAAGGCCGGCGTGATTTATTTTCAGGGACGCGGTTGGATTCGTCCTGCGTATTTCGCGATTCTCACCACGCACACGATTCTCGCCGTCGCGATTCTCCCGCTCGTGCTGATCACTCTGACGTTTGCGCTGCGCTCGCGCTTCGCCAAACACAAAGCGATCGCCCGCTGGACCTTCCCGATTTGGCTGTACGTCTCAATCACCGGCGTCGTGATTTATTGGCTTTTGTATGTCGTCTATGCTGGCGCGTAACTACTCATCATCGCCGCCAAAAGGGAGAACGCATCTCACTTGAACAGCGCCGCACCACCGGTCCCACCGCCGCGTAAACCGCTCGGCGCTCGATGGACGTACATCGTCGTAGGCCTGACGCTCGCCTTTGTTCTGATGCCGTTTCTTTTTTGGCGGGCCACATGGTTTGGCCGTCCGCTCTCCGACGCGCAACTCGCGCAAGTATTGACCGACACGACCAACCCTCATGGCGTTCAACACGGTCTTTCCTCCGTCGCCGATCGCATCGTTGGCAACGATCCCACCGTGAAGCAGTTTTACCCGCAAGTCATCGCACTCGCCTCGAACCCCGCACCGGAAATTCGCACCATGGCCGCCTGGGTGATGGGCCAGGACAACACTGCTCCGGACTTTCACGCCACTTTGCTTCGCCTGCTCGACGATTCGAATCCTCTGGTGCAGCGCAACGCTGCGCTCGCTCTCGTCCGTTTTCATGACGCGTCCGGTCACGCCATTATCGTCGGCATGCTCAAGCCCACCGCTCTCGACGCGCCCGATTCGGGAGTTCTGAAAACTCGCGTCAAGCCCGATCAAACTGTGAGTCCAGGCACATTGATCGCGCACATCGAGGTTCAGAGCAAGGGCAGGGAAGTGCGCTCGGAGATTCCGGGAACGCTGGCTCGCTGGCTCGTAAGCGACGGCGCAACTGTTTCAGCCGGCCAGCCAATCGCCGCGATTTACCCCAGCGACGATGCCGTTTGGGAATCGCTGCGCGCGCTTTATCTGATAGGAACGCCCGCGGACCTCGAGGCCGTCTCGCCCTATGCGCGTCAATCAGGAGACATTACGGCGCGAATCTCCGAGCAAGCGCGCCTAACCATGCGGGAAATTCGCACTCGCGCCAGCGCTGGTGACGCTGGGACTACCGCCTCTCCAACGCCGCAATAATTGCGCGCGTAAACTCCGCCGTGGTCGCGTTGCCACCCACGTCTCGCGTCACGGTTTTTCCCTCGCGATAAACTTTTCGCAGCGCCGCGTCCACGCGCTTCGCCGCTTCGGTTTCCCCTATATGGCCGAGCATCATGATGGCGCTCATCAGCAACGCCGTGGGATTCGCGATTCCTTTGCCCGCAATATCGGGCGCCGTTCCGTGCACTGCCTCGAACACCGCGATGCCGTCTCCCATATTTCCGCTCGGGACCACTCCCAGCCCGCCTATCAATCCCGCCGCCAGATCGCTCATGATGTCGCCGTACAGATTTGTCAGCAGCAAGATATCGAATTGCGTCGGATTCATGACGATTTGCATGCACGCGTTATCGACAATCAGTTCGCGGTACTCGAGGTCCGGATATTTGCTCGCCACCTTGCGCACAGAGGCGAGAAACAGCCCGTCAGAAAGCTTCATGATATTTGCTTTGTGAATCGCGTGAATCTTCTTTCTCCCATTTGCTCGCGCATATTCAAAGGCAAACTGCGCGATTCTCGTCGAAGCCTTCTCGGTGATGATCTTCAGGCTCTCGACAACTCCCGGCACCACGATGTGCTCGATTCCCGCGTACAAATCCTCGGTATTCTCGCGCACCAGCACCACGTCCACGTCCGACCGCAGCGACTTTACGCCCTCGATGTTGCGTACCGGACGCAGGTTCGAATAGAGATCCAGTTCCTGCCGCAGCCCGACGTTGACGCTGCGTATGCCGCCAATCACCCCGGTTTCGAGCGGGCCTTTCAGCGCCACCTTGTTGCGCCGGATCGAATCGAGCATCCCGCTATGCAAGTAATCGGTTCCGCTCCGCTCGACGTCGGCGCGCGCCGGCATTTCCTCCCAGTCAACTTCCACGTTTGCCGCGGCAATAATCTGCTGCACAGCGCGCGAGACTTCCGGCCCGATGCCGTCCCCCGGAATCAATGTAATCGTATGTTTCATCGCCACTTAGGCATTTTAGGAGAAACCACGCTACCCCACAACCCGCTTCTCCGGAGCCGCATGCGTAAATCGATCACGTTTCCGCGCACCTTCGTCGAGCCATTCGGCACAGCATTCGAAAGTTTGGTATAATCGGACTGTTCCTAAAGCACGGAAACATTCCCTGTCTGGGGAGGAGATTTTAATGATTGCTCTTACGCCGGTTGCCGTAACGAAAGTCAAGGAGATCATCGCGCAGCAGAACCCTGCACCAACGGGCTTGCGCGTGGCGGTTGTAGGTGGCGGCTGCTCCGGATTCAGCTACCACATGGCTTTCGAAAATCAGATTAACGAGACAAGCGACAACGTCTACGAATTCGAAGGCCTCAAAGTCCTCGTCGATCAGATGAGCGAGATGTACCTCGATGGCATTTCCATCGACTACATCGAATCCATCGAAGGCTCGGGATTCAAGTTCAACAATCCCAACGTAAAGAGCACCTGCGGCTGCGGCAGCTCCTTCAGCGTTTGATTCTGCTCAGCGAATATTGAGCGGAACAGGCCTGTCGAAGGCGCGAGAGTATTCCTTTCGCGCCTTTTTTGTTTTGATAATTTTGCCATTCCGAACCCGGTCGCCCGCATTTGGCGAACGGTGCGAGGGATCTGCCTTTTCTGTGCCTCCCCTCGCCATACTGTCGCCGATTTGCAAATTCTCCCCCATCTCCGTATTCTGATTCTTCTCGATGAAGATAGCTCTGGCCCAGTTCAATCCAACCGTCGGCGACTTCCCGGGAAATTCGGCTCGCATGCTGCAAATGGCTGGCGAAGCGAAATCCGGCGCCGCCGACCTCGTCGTTTTCTCCGAACTCGGCCTTTGCGGCTACCCTCCGCAGGATCTTGTCGAACGCCCCTCCTTTGTGGAACGCAATCTCAAAGAACTGAAGCACCTCGCCTCGCGAATGCCCATGCCCGCCATCGTCGGCTATGTGGGCAAAGCACAGGACAACACCGGAAAATTCGCCGCAAATTGCGCCGCGCTTCTTGCCGACGGCTACGTCGCCTTCGAGCAGCAAAAAATGCTTCTCCCCACCTACGATGTTTTCGACGAGTCGCGTTATTTTCAGCCCGCGCGCTCGCAATCGAATTTCGCATTTGACGGCCAGCAACTCGGCATCACGATTTGCGAGGACTGCTGGAACGACAAAGATTTCTGGGCGCAGCGAATGTACGATCGCGACCCGGTTGCCGAACTGATCCGGCAGGGAACTAGCGTCCTGCTTAATATCTCCGCGTCACCATACAATTTGGACAAACGTGGCCTTCGCATCGACATGCTCAAGGCTCTCGCCCGCCATCATAAAGTCCCCGTCGTTTACGTCAATCAGGTCGGCGGAAACGACAGTCTCGTGTTCGACGGTTCCAGCGTCGCCTTCAACGCCGACGGTCGCATGGCCGCCCTCGCGTCCTCCTTTCGCGAAGATTTGGTTTTCTTCGATGTTGCAGGGGGCACGGGCGACATTCGCTCTCAACCCAAAGACGAACTCGAGGCCGCTTATGACGCCCTCGTCTGCGGCACGCGCGACTACGTTTGCAAATGTGGCTTTCGCGACGTCGTCGTCGGCTTGAGTGGAGGCATCGACTCCGCTCTCGTCGCCGCCATCGCCGTCGATGCACTCGGCCCGCAAAATGTCCTGGGAGTCAGCATGCCGGGGCCGTATTCCTCGGAGGGCAGTTTGACCGACGCGAAAAAACTCGCTGAAAATCTCGGCATCCCGTATCAAGTCATACCAATTCACGCTATCGTCGAGAGCTACGGCGCCGCGCTCGCCGGAATCTTCGCCGGCAAAAAAGAAGGCGTCGCCGAGGAAAATCTCCAAGCCCGCGCGCGTGGCAATCTCCTGATGGCCTTGTCGAACAAATTCGGCTCCATGGTTCTGAGCACCGCGAATAAATCCGAGATGGCCGTTGGATACTCGACGCTTTATGGCGACATGGCCGGCGGCCTCGCCGTAATTTCCGACGTCCCGAAAGTCATGGTCTACGAACTCGCGCGCCTCGTGAATCGCGAAAGGGAAGTGATCCCCGAAGCGACCATCACCAAGCCCCCCTCCGCCGAACTCCGCCCCAACCAAACCGATCAGGATTCTCTCCCGCCCTACGACGTTCTCGATCGCATCCTCAAAGCCTACGTCGAAGACCTGCGCACGCCCGACGAAATTTCCAGCCATTACGGATTTCCCGCGCAGCTGGTTCGCGAAGTCGCCCTGCTCGTTGACCGCAGCGAATACAAGCGCAAGCAAGCCCCGCCAGGCCTGAAAATCACTTCCAAAGCCTTCAGCGTAGGCCGCCGCTTCCCCCTGGCCAACAAGTTCATCCCCTGAGGTTCTCTTCCTAGGGTTGTCATCCCGAACCCAGTCGCGCTTTTTGCGAATGGTGGTGAGGGGTCTGCTTTCTCGCTTTTCGGTCTCGTCCTTATCTCTTCGGCTTGGCTCCGCCCTTCGGAGGGGCGCGGTTCACCCCCGCCCGCGCCTTGCGCAGTCGGGCGTTCCCGATTTCAGGGCCAGAAGGGAACTGGTATCAGTCGAAAATCTTGCTACAATCTGGTTTCTCGCTGGAGTTTCGTATTCCGAAGGTGGACAAACAACGTGACCAACCAGATGTCTATGATAACCATGCTCAGACGCGCGCTTTTTCTCGTTCTCGCCATTCCCCTAGCTTCGTGGGCGCAAAGCACAACCGCGCAAACAAGACCGGCTCGGTCGAATGACGGCACGCGCGCCGCCACCGCACTCCCGAACAACAATGCTCTCCTGACAAAAGCCGAAGCCTATCTCCGCGTCCTTTTCGCATGGGGACCGGACTATCAAATCAAACTCGGCCCCGCCAAGCCCGCGCAAATACCCGATCTCGACGAAGTTCCTGTGCAGGTCAACCATGAAGGTCACTCAGAGACCGGAACAATCTACGTCACCAAAGACGGGCGGTACATGTTCCGTGGGGAGATCCGCGACCTCGCGGTCGACCCATTTGCGGAAAATCGCGCCAAGCTAAAACTCGCGGACTCGCCCTCGATCGGGCCGGCCGACGCCAAAGTCACCGTGGTCGAGTTCAGCGACTTTGAATGTCCTCACTGCCGCGAGATGTATTCGATTCTCAAAATAGTCGAACCCGAATTCCCGCAGGTCAGATTCATGTACAAGAATTTCCCTCTCACGGAAATTCATCCCTGGGCGATGACCGCCGCCATCGCTGCCCGTTGCGTTTTTCAGTCATCGCCCGCCGCCTTCTGGAAAGTTCACAACCAGTTGTTCGACAATCAGGACATCATCACCGCCGACAACGCCTGGGACGAGGTCACCGACTTCGCTACCTCTGCGGGGGTATCCGCAGACGCTCTTCACACCTGCATGGCTGCACCGGAGGCGAAAGGGAAAGTCGAAGCTGATCTTGCGGAAGGAAAAGCATTGGGAGTCGAAAGCACGCCAACGCTATTCATCAACGGCCGCCCAATCATCGGCGGCGACCAACAAACCTTAGAGCAGACCATCCGCTTCGAGCTGACCCGAAGCCATTAGCCCCACGGCCCGAAGCCATTTAAGCCGTGCCTGTTACCGGATAGCAAACCGGCACTGGCCTGAAGCCAACCGCCCTACGGCCCCCGAAGCCGCGCCTGCGCCATGCTGTGTGAAGTCTCCGGGGGCCGGCAAGCGCCACTAGGCGCCAGGTGCACTCAAGATACTAAACATAATCTAGATTATAGGAACTACTGTAATCAACACCGCATGGCGCTCAGCCGATCTTGTCCATCGGAACGGGAGAAACGATAACGCGTCGCAGTAGCGCGCCCACGCGGCTCGGTGACCCATGAACGGCGAATTCGAAGTCTCGCCCCTGGCCAAGCCAAACTCTCGCTTGACGAGCGGGCATTTGTGATTGCCTTCGTGCGTCACCACGGCTCGCTGTCGATATCGAAGAACGGAGCGGAAGAAAAGTCCGTATCTTCGCGAAATAGCGACGCAATTTTCCCCTTCACGAGCTGAACGTGTAATTGTGCGTCAACACCGACGCGGCAATCCTCCTAGCATAGAATTCATGATCCGGCTCGCACGTCATCGTCACTTTCGCGCCCTCTTCCACCATTAGCTCGATCCGTTTCAACGTGAGCAGATTATATCGTCCGACCAGAATGTCGCCGAGGCACACACGCTCCGCCCTTCCCGGCGCGCCATCCGCGACCGTAAAAAACGTGATGCGGAGCTACGTCGAGTGTATCTTCGTTCGAAAATTGCAACCGCACTAAGGTATTCGCCGGATGCACTTCGTGCCGCACCACACTGGTCCACGCGTCTCGCCTGAGTATTATTCGATCGCCCACGCGCAGCTTTTCGATTTCCATCGTGCCGTGCTCGTGTGTCAGCACCGTCATTCCCGCACGCACGCACGAACCTGATCCTCCGCCCGATCCTCCTCCTGTTCCTGATGAAGTCGTCGCCGCGCTCATGGCGCCCACCGATAACGGAATCCTTTCCCTGCAGTGCCTGTTGCTGCGCCGCAACAATCGTTTTGCGACGTGCGCGTTCGCCGGATTCCCTGCCCCGCCCAGCACCCACACTAAACTCACCGCCGTCTCATCCCAGTAAGGACAAAAATAATATGCCGTGCCCGCCGCCAGCCCCGTCACCAGTCCCGACCACGTCCTGCTCGACGTAGTGCTCGGCGTTCCGCTCAGCGCCGGATAAACCGACACCAATCCCGGCCGCGTCCGCACTCCGCCAGGGAACAATTCCACGCCGCGCGCGTCTGACGACATCCAATTCTCCTGTCGGCGTGAAGCCCTTCTCATGTTTTGCTATGATTTTCAGGTGGGCTCTTCGACCAACATGGAAAAGCAGCCCTGGCGACCAAGCACGGCAAGCAGCCGGAGCCCAATTCCCGTTTGCGTGCGCAGCGCAAGCGTCGCAGACTCAGCAGCATAATCTTCCTGCTTCTGCTGATTGTCGCCTACGAATTCAACCGCATGTGGCAAGATCCAAAGCTCCAGCCCGCGCATTTCGCGTTGGCGGTCACTCTTGGCGTGCTGATTTTCCTGGGCGTACTGCTGCTCGTGGGCCTGTTGTTGCGCAGACCTTCAAAGCGCGAAGACGACAAAAGCATCTTGCGATTGTGACGTCGTCCGCCCGCCGACAAAAAAGTGCGCGAGCAAAATGCTTATTTCGCGCGATAGAGCGGATTTGGCATATTCACTCTTCTGCCAAAGCCGAACATGCTGCCAACGCCGGCTTGTGGCGCGGCCTCAGCGCGAGCGGCTCGCGATGCCGCTTCTCGCGGAGCAATTGCTCGACCCGCCGTCAGTGCCATGGCCGGATCTTCGGACGATGCGAGACGTTCGAGCGCGCTTGCGATGCGCCCAAGTTGATAGGCGAGTGTTTCTGTTTCCGCTGACTGGCGGAGAACGACATACCGCTTGCGCGACCCGCTGACCCAGATTGCGAAGATGATCACAAGCAGTGCCGCCGCGGCTGCGACCACGATGGTTTGGTTCTGCGCGAGATACGCTTCCAACGCTTGCAATTGGTGCAACATGGAGACTCCCCGAGGACTGGAAACTTCTGATGAGGGCGAGCGTCTAAATTATCGCGCTGTCGAATGTCTAAAGCAACTCTGGAAATTCGCGAGTGCGACCGCAGCCGGAATTACTTCGGCCGGTACAGCGGATTCGGCAAATCCAATTTTTTCGTCCCACCCAGCAGGCTCGCGGTTCCCCCCAAAGGATTCACGAATCCCGGGGAGGGATTTGGCTTCCCTGCGCGTTTTGGTGCTCCCGAAGCATCATCGCGCTCTGCCGTCCCAACCTCTTCGCTCTTTGCCGCCGCGGCATTTCCAGCCAGTACTGGCGCTGTCGAAGGTTCTTCCGCCGAAGGCTCACCGGAAGAAATCATATCTTCCCAGCCCGGAGGAATCGGGCGCCCAACGTAGTCCGTAGGAATCTCGCGCTGCTTTGCGATTTTCTCGAGCGCGCTCGCGATGCGGCCCATGTCGCGCGCAAGCTGGTCCGTTTCTTTCGTTCTTTTCACTACAATGAATCGCTGGCGCGATCCGCTTCCTGCCATCCAAATCAGAACGATTATGACGGCGATCACAGCCGTGCTGATCGCCACCGGATGAGCCCAATAAGCGTTCACCAAATAATCCAACATTCCACGGCTCCCCTTTACGCCATCACCAGTATACCTCGCACGGGCCGTCGCGCCAAAACCAGCGGAGTTCCTGTGCCCCCAAAGGGAGTCTTCTCCGCTAGGGGAGTCGCGGGAAGATGCCGTAGAACGTGAACGTCGTCCCGGAGCCGCTCGCTTGTTGAAACACCTTCACTTTGTTTGCATTTAGGGCGGAGCCCGGGGAGAAGACGTAATCGTATGCCGCAAACCCGTCCATCCACGCCGTGCCCTGAATGGGCGGCTTCGTCGAAAGAATGCCCAGTGCTCCGATGCTGGTCAGGTCGAGCGGGTCCCCGCCCGTCGCGTAATTCCCCGACGCCGCAATCGTTCCGGCCTCGGGAATGCGCCTGCCGTCGTTCCACGAATTCACAACGTAAATGCGAGTGCCATGGATTTCCTCCTGGAATTTTCAATCGCAACTTGTTTTGTCATCAGCGAGATATTTCCGGAAACTCGGAAATGCGTTAGACTAGCCTCACAACTCCAGCCCCTAAACCGCCTGCGGATAGGCCCCGTAAGGAGGTCTCAAGTGAGAGCATATGTTCTGGTGACGGCAGGTCCCGGCAAAGCCCGCGACATTGCCAGGAAAATCTGCGCCTTACCCGGCGTTAAAATGGCCAATGCCTGCTGGGGCGATCCTGACGTCTACGTCGTGGTCGAAGTCGCCAACTCCGAGGATCTGAATTCCCTGGTCATCAGCAAGATTCAGGCAATCGACGGCGTTGGCCGCACCAGCACCCACATCGCCCTGGACTGAGCCTGGGCTTTTGCCTTTTCCGGAGCCCCATCCTGGGCGTTACTGGCGAAGGGTGGGGTCTTTTGGTAACGGGTCTGACGGCCCGGCGACGCAACTGCAGCTGCCTGCGTGCCGTTTGCTCTCGGATGCAACCCCTCTGCCTTCAACGTCATCGCATGTGCCGTGGGTTGTGGCCTGACAAGCAATTCAAACGTTCTGCTTCCGTGTTATGATTTAGGACTTTGCATCACGTTTGCTCTTGTGCTGCATTCTTAGGGGGGAATTTGCGTCGTGTTCTAACCGTGCTTGCGCTTTTTGCGGCGCTTCTGTGGATCTTTACCAACGTTCCCGCGCCTGCCCACGCGCAACACGTTGCCGCGCCAGGGCATGCTGGCCCAACGCAGCCCGCCGTAGTTGCCTCAGGCGAGCAATATGCCGGAGTCCGTGGCATGGCCGTTGATGCAGCCGGAAGCCTTTACATTTCGCTCGTCACGAATCCCGCGCCCGCAAATTGCGTCTCTCATCCGAGCAGCAGCCAATCCAACGGGTCTCCGCGCTCGGCTTCGAACGCCAAAATCGCTGTCACCGTTTTCTCGGACTGTGCCTCGACTCCCACCGAAGATCCCGCGGGAATCGCCGTAACTCCGGAAGGCCGCGTTTTCCTCGCCAACCAGTTGCAAAATCGCATCCGGTTGCTCGATATGACCTCGGGGAACGTTGTTGTTGTGCCGGTAACGGCTGCAAAGAACGCCGCGCATTCCAGCACCAGCAACTTGGATCTTTTCCAGCCCGCCGGACTCACCGTTGATCAGATGCAAAACCTTTATGTTGCGGATCGCGGCAATGATCGCGTTCTCGCACTCACGCCAGGCGCTGCCGACTTCACTTTCGTAACACACGTTCTCGACGCTGCGGCCCTTGCCGCCGACACCGTGCGCGATCGCCTCTACGTCGCTTCGCCCGCATCGAATCGCGTTTTCGCCGTTGACCTCGCCGTCGGCCATGCAATTCCGTTCGCCGGCACGGGAGTGGCTCCCGACCCGGCCGCCGCGCAATTCACAGCTCCTGTTTCTGCCATCAACGCCGCAATCGCCTCGCCGCAAGGCCTCGCGATCGACGGCGCCGGAGATATCTTCATTGCCGATACCGGCGCCAATGCAATTTTGCGTGTTGATGCGAAATCGAAAATGCTGACGCGCGTCTCGCTGGCGTCCAATCTGAATTCCCCGGCCGCGCTCGCAATGGACCGCCTGGGAAACTTATTTGTGGCCGATCGCGGCAACCAACGCGTCGTCGAATTTCCCGGCGTCGGCGCGCCTGCGCCCGTTGCCGCCGTTACGATTTCCCCTTCGCCATTTGATTTCGGCGATGAGCCTACCGGCGGCACAACTCCGCCTCAGTCTTTCACGCTCACGAATAACTCGACTAGCGCGCTCGCGCTTTCCACCACGGATTTCACCTTCACAGGCGCGAATCCCAACGATTTCACCCAAACCAACAATTGCGTTCCGCAAGTGCTCGCCGGAAGCTCCTGCCAGATCAATGTCACGTTTGCCCCGCAGGGCACCGGCACCCGCCAGGCCGTTCTTCAAGTAGCCGATGCCGATCCCTCAAGCCCGCAGACCGCGCAGCTCTCCGGCACCGGCGACGATTTCCAAATCACCGTCGCCGCCAGCGGCTCCACAACGCAAAACGTCATCCCCGGCAATTCGGCCACCTTCAATTTGCAGATCACTCCAGACGCGATGTTCAGCGGTACGGTCACGCCTGTCTGTCCGCTGCAATTGCCGAACAACACGCTCACCTGCGCGATCAAGCCCACGACCGTCAGCGTCACAGCCGGACAGTCGGCGCCTTTCACCGTCACGATCGGCACCGGTGGCCCCAATGCAACCGCGACGAGCTTCGTTGCGCCCCCGCAACGGAATTTTCCGCGCACCCCGATGCGCCTGCCGTTTTTCGCCGCCCTCGCGGGGATGCTTTCAATCTTACTTTCCAGCATTCTGCGCGGGGAAACGCGCCGCCCCAGAGGATTCGCGAATGTGCTTCCGTGGCATTTGAACAAACGCCTTCGCGTCGCGTTTTTTGCTGTCACGCTATGCTCGCTCTTAGCCGGTGTTGGTTGCGGCTCCTCCACGCCCGCCAACCCCAATGAAACGCCTCCCGGCATTTTTACGGTCGACATCTCGGCGACCGCGCAAAACGCCTCGCGCGCCATCACCCTCACCGTCAACGTTGACTAGGAACGCGCCTCGTCCGTTAGCCCTTACAGGTAAATCACGCATCAGTTTGTCAACCGCCGCCTGCGCCGCCAGCAACATATTCCAGGTGCTCCAGGTCTCTACCGGACGAATCTGAAGCGGCAGCCGCATATTGCGGCTGGAGACGCCTTCCGCGTCGCCGCGCTGCTGGATCATGGTCAAGCAGATGTCGTTCGGCTCCTACAGCAGCGGGAGTTTTTCCCGCACCGTTTCCAATTGCAGTGCAACCGATTGGCTGTTTTGCATCTGTGCCATTTATTTTCCTTCCTTGGGCAATGAATTCGGCGATGCCTCTCGGCTGGCGTCAACTGCATGTGAAATTCACGCACGAAATAGAAGCAATCTGTGGTTTGTAATGGAACATCCGGCGTAGTTTCTGTGGAGGCTCCCTAAAAAAAGCTCTACAGAGGCGGCGTTACCCCTCGTAGTACGTTGGTACTAATGCCAAAGTGCTGCAAGTACTGTCAGAATGTGACCCTTGCGCTATACCGTTCGCACGGGGGAAACGCCAAAATTCATCATTATCGCAGCCGCTTCGCGGAGCACTCGCGGCGGCCGCTTTTAAACTGAGGTGGGGACGATGGGAAATTCGACCGAAGTCATTGGCACAATAGAACAGACTCCAGGGGTTGAAATAATGGACAAACCTTCCGAGCGCCGCCGCCGTTTGCGCACCAAACTTTCCGCGCCCGTCCGCGTCCGCCTGAACTCAGGCAGCCTTCAAAAGGCCGAAGTTTGCACCACCGTCGACGCCTCGCGCGATGGCCTGCTCTTCACCACCAGCCTGCCCGAGTACCGCCGCGGCATGGATCTCGTAATCACTTTCCCTTACTCCGGCGCCGCGGGTGGAGTTCAACACGAACGCACCGCCGTAGTCGCGCGCGTCTTCGAAATGCCAGAGGGCCGCTTCGGCGTTGGCGTCCGCTTCTATGAAGGCAAGCGCCCTGAAATCCGTTCTGACGCAGAAAGGTCCGGAGAGAAAACCGCGAAAGCGACCGCCGGTGATGTCGCTCGCGATCTCGAAAAGCCGATGCCTTTGGTTCTTGTCGTCGAAGCCGATGCCCGCTCGCGCGACACCATGCGCACCGTGCTCATCAGCGAAGGTTACGTTGTCGAAGCGGTTGAAACAGGAGCGGAAGCTGTTGAATTCCTCCGCCAACGCACTCCAAATCTGCTCATTACCGAAATCGAAATCGCTGACATGTCCGGCTACGATCTCTGCCTCATCGTCAAATCAAACGAGCGCCTACAGCGCGTCCCTGTCGTCATGACCACTCGCGCCGGGCAGCCCAACGATTATTCGACCGCCCATGCTCTCGGCGCCATCGTCTGCATGGCCAAGCCGTACAAACAGGAGCGCCTCTTGCATGTTGTTCGCATGTTGGCTCCGGTGGCCGTTGCCGAAGAGCCGCCCGCAATACCCTTCGGCACCAAGCGCTCGCGCTCGAGCCATCATCCGGGGGCTCATAGTCATAGCCACCCACATTCCAGCCCGCGCGCGCGCCGCTAAAGCTGCAAACCGATTAACGTTTTTGCTTCCCTCTCGTCCGGGGCGGATAATTCCCGCCTCTTTTCACTCCGCAACTTCCGCATTGCATCGCCTGTTGCGCGGTGATAATTTCCACATAACCCATGCGACGCATAAACTCCTTAGCCATCGGCTCGTTGACGCTCGTCTTGTTCTGCGCATCTTCGTGGTTGCTTGCGGCCGCGCCCCAGACGAAATCAACCGCCGCTTCGCTGGACGCCGCCACGCTCCTCGCGCGCGCCACCGCGCATCTCAATATCGAATCTCCATCGAGTGCGCCCTTCGTTTTGCTTGCCAAGGCGCGTTACACGGTCAACAAGCAGACTGTCGAAGGCACGTATGCTCTCGGTTGGGCTGCCCGAAATCTTTATCGCGAAGATTTTCAGTATGGCGAGTCCCACGACACGATTCTGGTTTCCGGCGACAAACTCTATCGCGTCGGCCCGGACACGCCGCGGGCGAATCTATGGTCGCAAATGATCAAGCGCGCATTGCAATGGTCCGTGCCCGCGGGAACTCGCGCAAAGGAGCGGCCTCAGGGCGAGCATTGGCAGAGCGCCGCGCTCCTCACTTGCATCGTCGACGACAGCTCCGGCCAGCATCAACGCATCTGCCTCGATCCCGTCAATTACGAGCCATTCACCTACGATGTCTCCGGCGCTTCCGGCAAACAGTCCTGGACCTTCGCTGATTACACTTCAGTAGCTCATGCCGCCTCTGATTCTCAGAGCTTCCCCACCGCGATCACATATAAAGATAACCGCGGCGTTTCGGCCGAGCTCGACATTCGATCCCTCGAAGCCGTCTCCGGCTTCGCCGCCAATGAATTCGCTCCCCCCGCCGGCGCGGTGGCGCAAAATTTCCCCGACAAGACGCAATAATCCCTTAGGCCCGTCGTCCGCCATCCCGCGTTTCGCTCATTCGTTCTTGCTGCGGCGCTTTCTTCGCTATTCTCTTTGCGAGCTCTTTCTGCGAACGACAAAAAGGTCGAACAGGCCGAGGCTGAGGCCCTAGTGGACAGGGCCGCTGCGCTCACGAATATTGAAGCCGCCGGAAGCCAGCCGTTCGTGCTGATCGCAAACACGAAGTGGACGGAGGATGGGAAAAGCAGAATCTCCTTTCAGTGGATTGTTTGATCTTCCAAGGCATGCTCGACCGCCGCGCCGGCCTTCACGTGTCACCCAGTAGCCGATGCGTCACAATTAAGCTTCCGTACTATTGGCCACGGTGCTAACCTCAAGGCAACATAGAGCACGTTGCACGGGGGCAGCAGCGCCTGCCGCGACACAGTGCAAGGCGCCTCGATCGTAGGCGGCTGGAATCGCGGTTGGCTTGTCTTTCCTTGGCGCGTTCGGGGGACATCGCAATGAACGCTCACTATTCTAAGGATTACGCGCCTTCAACTTCTCAAACTGAGCAGGCTTCTGAACGTCGCCGCCGCAGGCGCGTCAAAGTCTCAGCGCAAATCCGGGTTCGCGCCACAGATGCAAAATCCGACGCCTTCACCGAGATCGCCACATCGGTCGACGTTTCCCGCGATGGCATTTTGTTCGCCACCGACCGCCGCGATTTCTGGAAGGGCATGTCTCTCGGCGTCACGTTCCCCTTCTCTTCCGCGCCCAACGCGCTCAATGCTGAAGAGCCCGCCGAAGTCGTTCGCACTCTTGAGCTTCCCGACAACAAACTCGGCGTCGCCATCCAGTTCCGCCGCATTCATCATCGCGCCGCCGCGGCCACCGCCGCCACAGGTCCGGGAGCCAAGGAGAAATCCAGTGTCCATGGCGCTTCTTCCGCGGCAAAAGGCGCGCCCATCCAGTCCGCGCAGACCCGTCCCGTTGTACTCGTCGTCGAATCGGATGAACGCGGCCAGGAGCAGCTGAAGAATCTTCTAACACCGGAAGGCTATGACGTCTTTGTCGTTTCCACGGGAGCCGCGGCGCTCGATATCCTGCGCACCACCGTTCCTGCATGCTTCATCGCCGAAGTCGAAGCCGGAGATACATCCGGATACGATCTCTGTCTGATCATCAAGAACAGCGAACGCCTCTCACGCGTTCCCGTTGTTCTTGTCACGCGCAATGCCCAGCCCGCCGACTACGCTGCCAGCCATAATTTCGGCGCCGTCGTCTGCATGGCCAAGCCTTTCAAGCCCGAGCGCATGCTGCAAGTCGTTCGACTCCTCGCTCCCATCGCCAGGCAGGATTCCCCCGCCTACGGCTCGTCACGCAACGAGGTCTCCACGGTCGAACGCCACCTGTAGGAGCAGCCGCCAGCGCAAATAGCGGAAACAGCAGCCCAAGTCGTAAAACCGTGCAACGGCTCACAGTCCGGTAGACTGTCCGCATTCTCACCTTACTGGACAGCGCGGATCGCGCCCTGCCGGAACAAATCTGCGGCCCGGGTCCAGGCGAACAGGATAGCCGATGCGCTTCTTCTGGCGTATAGCGGCTTCGTGTAGACGTTCGGCGCTGAGGTGAAGCTGAATCACAAAGCTTGCTGCCCTTTGCCCACGTCACCTAACTTTCCACTAGTGCGCTCCCGAAGAACAAAACAATCGCCGCTGCCGTCACGTCTCCGGATCGCTTCATCGGGGCGCTCCATTCTCCGTTGCAGCAGGCACGTACGGATGATTGTAGTCAAACGTCACGCGCAACCGCGCCGCCGCTTTGTCATACTTTGCCGGAAATCGTTTGAACGGCGCCGACTTCGCAATCGCCTCGCGCGTCGCCGCATCAATCGACACGTCACCGGACGACCGCTGCAACAGCGGCGCTTCTTCGAGCGTTCCGTTGGCACGAACCGCGAATTCGACCACCACTTTTCCCTTCTCCGCCCGCGCTGCAGATGGAATCGCGGTCAGCCACGCCCGCGCAGTCGCATCAAAAAACGCCGCCGCGAATTCGCCCCATCCTTCTTTCTTCCTCACGCCCGAAATCTCCATGCTCTCCACCAGCAGCGGACGCGAATTCTTCGCCGCGCCCCCGGGCCGCACGTCCGCCTCAAACACCACTTCGCCATGCCGCGTCCACGTCAGCGTCGGCTCCGCCCCCTGTCCCCGCGCGTTCGTCGCCAACATCAGTACGCACGTCGTCAACACACACAGTACCTTCGCGGTCTTCACGATGGATCGCGCATTTTATTTGCGACTCGCGGCGTCATGATCTTGAACATCGAGCGCATAACCGTCCCCCGATTCCATTTCACGCGGTATGACTTGCGCCGAATTATAACCGCCCCGTCGAGGCGCGGCAATGGACCCGCGCCTGTGGCCAAGTTGCACGTCTCCGTCAAAGTTTTGATAGGGCTTGGCGCTTCTCCCCGCTCCCTGTGTTATCGTAAATGTATGTCGCGCAACGAACACAACCCGCGCACCGCCATGCGCGCCATTTTGGCGACGCTCTTCCTGGCCGCGCTCGCATCCGCCGCCAACGCGCACACTTCCGCGCGCCAGGACCGCACCAAAACAGAAAAGCACCGCTCCGCCGGCTCCCCGCTCTGCCAGGTCAGCAACATCACGATCGAAATGCCCAAAGAGTTTCTCCCGCTGCGCGTCATCAACAATTCCTACATCGCCCGGGAGAATTCCGTCGCCGTCCTCACTCTGAACAGCGGCTTTCCCAAACCCATTCAGGAAATCGCCTTGGTCATCGAATATCTCGACCCGCAGGGCAAACGCATTTTTGCCACCACCTTCGCCGCCACCGCGAATCCCGTGATTTCGCCGATGTGGTTTTCAGAGAATTTGCCTTCCCAGTATTCCATCGTGCCCTGGAAGACTGCCGTCGCCTCGGGCGTGAATTTCTCTATCGGAGCAACCAGCGGCTTGACGAGCGGCGCGTGTCCTGCGCAGGCGCGTGCCACCCTTCTGCACGTCGCCTTTCCAAATGGCACCAATCTCGACTGGTCCGCGCCGAACTGGGAGCTTCCGGTGCAACCCGAGGCCATCCCCGGAAATTTTCAGATCGACGTTCCCCCTCCTTCTTCCCTGCCCGCGGAGTTTTTGGTGCGCGTCCATGTTCCCGCCCCCGACGGCGCGCTGATTCCGAGCCCGCAAATCCGCCTGCTCAGCGGACAGTCCAGTCCATTTTTTGACGAGATGCGCGACCAAATGCTCACTTGGCGCTACTGGTTTGAACTTCGCGGTGGTAAGCCTGTGGACGGAGACGTACTTCTTCTCATTCGCGTGCATGCTGCCGAGCGGCTCGGCGACAATCTATCGCGCCTGCCGCCCGCCGACGCTTCCAAAACTCTCGGAGTCGTTGACGTCGTGCCCCAAAAAGCTTTCGGACAGTGGGCCGTTTTTTACGGCGGCGCAAACCTCGTCAACAATTCTCCCGCTCAAACGGAACAATAGCGTGGCACTGGCGCGACGCCTGCGCGCGCATTTCACAACTCTCCTGCGCGCGGCGAGGCAGCTCCTTCCAATCCTACTCTGTCCATCGGCCGCCAGACCACATCTCCGCGCGCGTATTCCCACATCCCCTGCAATCGCCAAAACAGATGCATTTGCCTGTACGGAAACTGTTCCAGAAAACAATACAAAATCAGCCATGCTACATCGCGCCAGTCGTTATAACGGCGGTACGTAATCTCTTCCTGCAGCACGGCGCCGACTGAAATCATCGTCGCAAACAAGTACCCGTAAATCATGAATTCGATGAAAAAGGCACGGCTCAGCATCTCGGCGGCGGCGGCGAAAATGATGGCCGCGATTCCCAGAATCTCCAGCACTGGCGCGAAGCATTCGAAAATCCACAGATACGGCAGCGCGATCGACCCGATACGTTCGTAGCGCCTCCGGAAAAGCATGTCGCGATTCGACCACAGAACATCGACCAACCCTTTTTGCCACCGCGCTCGTTGCCGTCCCAGCGACTTTAGCGTCGGCGGCACTTCCGTCCAGCACACCGGGTCGGGCACGAAGGTAATGCGATACTCCCTCTTCTCGTCGAGCGCCTTGCGATGAATCCGCGTGACCAAATCGAAATCCTCGCCAATCGCCGACGCTCGATATCCTCCCACGCTCATCACCACGTCGCGGCGGAACAATCCAAACGCTCCAGAAATAATCGTCAGCATGTTCCCCCGCGCCCAACCTTCGCGCCCGATCAAAAACGCCCGCAAGTATTCAATCACCTGAAAAATCACAAGCGGGTTTCTCGGTAATCGAACCCGCCGGATTCGTCCGTTCACCAGTTCGCAGCCATTCAGCACGCGCACAATTCCGCCCGCCGCGATCACATGCTTTGGGTCCTCCAGAATCTTTACCATGATCCGCAGCAACGCGTCTGATTCCAGCATTGAATCCGCATCCACCACGCAAGTGTAGGGACTCGACGCCGCATTCAATCCTGCGTTCACCGCGTCTGCTTTTGATCCGCCAGCCTCCTTATCCACAACAATCAGCCGCGAGTCGACCGCGCTGCGGTAAAGCGCGCGCACCGGCGCGGTCACAAGCTCGGAAATATAGAGTATCCGCGCGGGCTGCAAATCGAATTCCGCTCGCAACCTCGCGAGCGTTCCATCCTCCGACCCGTCGTTCACCACCACAACTTCCAGCTCCGGATAATCCACACGCAGCAACGATTGCACCGAAGGCACGATCGACGCCTCTTCATTGTGCGCCGGTGCCACCAGGGTGATCGGCGGCGTCAGCGGTGACGCTTTAATCCGCTCCAGCCGCAGCGACGCCAGATGCTGGTGATGCACACGGCTCGAAAGCAGCGCGACGATCAGCAATACCAGGTAACTTAAATTCGACAAAAGGTAGTAGAGGAAAAACGTGTTGTTGGCGATTTGGAGTGCTCCCCGCATTTTCAGACACTCTCGGGGACTTTGTGCTTCGCCGGCAAACGCATCATGGTATTCAACTTTTCGGCGCCTGCTTCGAGCGCTCGCAGCAGTTGTTGTTCGTCGGCATGCGCGATTCGGCCGCTACCCGATTCCAGCGCTTGCATCATCTTGTCGAAGTTCCCGGTTCGGTCCAGTTCCGCGATCATCGCTTGCAACGCGAATGCGTCCGCTGTTTTCAATACGTCGCTCAGCACGCCAATGGGATCCGGCGCTTGCGCCAGCGCTTCCGCCGCGCGTTGCCGTACGTGTCGATTCGCGTCGCACACGCCTCGCAGCAGGACGGGCAGCGCTCGTGTCTCTCGAAATTGTCCCAGGCTCGTCACGGCGCGCAGTCGCACGTACCACTCTCCATCCGTCGCCAGTTGCGCCAGCGCAGGAAACGCGAATCCGAATTCCGCGTGCCTGAGCGCTCGCGCCACCGATGCGCGCACCTCGGGCAATTCGTCCGACGCAAGCAGCAGCAAATCGTCGCCCAGGGCCACGGATGCAACTTCCGCCATGACGCGCGTCAGCAGTTCACGCACTGGTCCTCGCGCCAAATGAAGGTACGGCAGCAACACGCGCGGATTCGGTCGCGTGCACGCAATCAGCGCATTCATTAACGAAGTTCCTGGCAGCGCCAGATTCCCTGCCAGCACGCGATCCATCATTGCTTCTCCCGCCGACCGCAGTCCCGTCCGCGCCAGCCCGCGGACCGCCGCGAGTCGCGTTTCCGGACTCGGATCGTCCAGCGCCGCCACCAGCGAAGCAACCGCCTCCGGCGCACGCGTACGTCCCAATCGAACCAGTGCCGCCTCTCTCTTCCATCCGCGCAGATGCCGCGTTTCGACCAGAATGCGGTCGAGCAATCCCGTCCGCCGCAGAAAGTCCAGCAACTTCTCGACCTCGGCCGAGTTCGCGACGTCCATCCGCTCGAGCGACTGCGCGATGATCGCTTCTGCGTCGCCGTGCACTTCATGCCATTCGTCCCTCGAGATTTCTCCCGCTATGATTTCGTCCCAGTGCTGCCGCACGTAAAATTCCGCATCCGCCAGCCGGTCGAAGTAGCGTCTCCGAAGCTTACGC
>JBAUEX010000091.1:0-3492 GCA_049678845.1 Candidatus Acidiferrales bacterium | reverse complement strand
CATTCATCTGCTCGATCAGGGGGGGTTGGATCCGCGAGCCGGAGAAAGCGGCTCGCAGCAAGTCAAGCAAATCCTTTCCGGGGACTAATTGGAAACCGTCGGAACAGAGCACGATCGTCCGCCTTCCGGTTCCGCGTGCCAGCTCCTCCACAATATGGCGAAATTGGTCCAGAAAAGCCAGAGTATAGGCGCGCTCCTGGCTGGCCAGACCGCTGGCCTGAGCCTGCAGGGCTCTCATCATCGAGTCGCATATAGGATCTCTTTTATCGCAAGCAATCATCGTCCGATCCAAAGCGCGCAGGAACTCTTGGAGATCTTGTTCCATCGAACTCGCGCGGCTGGCCAAGAACAGCTTTTGAAAATCCTTGTTCTCGATCGCTTTCAAAACCTCTGTTGGATCCGTCGTCAGACCCTGCATCACCTGCGTGCGGGCGCCGATCGCGACAACCATGTATTGCGCGTCTCCCGCCGGCTCAGCCGCAAACAACTTCGAGAGCGCCGCGCGCACATGCACGATGTTGGCAAACTTCGAGTTCAGGCTATCGATGCAAATCAAATAAGTACGCCGGACCACCCTCGCCGCAGGCTGCGTCTGTGCCGGCGGGGCAGGTGAAGTGACGCCTCCCGCTGCGGGCGGCGGTTCACTGCCGGCGGCGGCCGGCACAGCGCTGCCGACGCCGGCGTTCTCGACCGCGAAGCTGGAAAGCTTCTGCCCCACTCCATCTTCGAACACATGGAAATCCGCTTGGGTCAGACCGCTGACGTGATGTCCTTCCTTATCCCTTACCACGACCGGCACCAGCACCTGCCGCACTTCCACCTTGATCGTGGCTCCGGTGGCCGCTTGCTCCGCCGCGGCAGTCGCGGCACGTTCGAACTGCCCATAGCCGCCTTTGATGGCGGCGTTATCCGGCGCCAGCGTGGAGGCGATCCGGTATTCCTCCAGCGCGGACTTGGCATCCACTTTCTCCAACACCCGAGCCAAATTGAAATGCACGATGGCGTCCTTGGGCTGAAGTTGGACGCTGGCGCGCAGTTCCGCCACGGCGCCCGCGACATCGCCGCGCTTGAAGAGGATGAGACCGAGCAGGTTGTGTGTGGGTCCGGACTTGGGAGCTCGCCGCAATTCTTCGCGCAGCGCGTCTTCCGCTCCGGCGAAATCCCCCGCTGCGCGTAGCGCAGCCGCCAGATGGTATCGGGCTACGGCCATCTCCGGGTTCAGCCGTAGCGCTCCGCGGAGCAGCGCAATCGATTCCGGCAGCTTGTTTTCGCGCCCCAGCGAGATCCCCCGGTCCAGCATTTCCCAGGAATCGTCCGCACCGCTCGCAGTTGCCACTATCGTTGCCGCCGCGGCTCCGCGGCCGTCCAACTGGTAATCGGAATAGCGGTGCACGGTGTGCAGTTCCGCTCCCTCCTCCTGCCCATGAATCGTCACTCGGGCAGGAAGCCAGAGCGCGCTGTCGATCGATGGAAACTTCACCGCGACAAAGGCAATGTCCGTGCTCAGAGTCTCGAACGGAGAGCCTTCGATGCGCTCCGTAAGATCCACGCGCAGCCTCGCAATCCGGTGAGTTGCTTCGTCGATCCACACGAGGCCCTGCATCGTTGCGATGCGGCCGCCTCTCAGTTGGATGTTGCCGAGCGGCTGGACACTGTCGGCGCGTTGCGCAAAAGCGACCACTCCCAGCCACGAGCCTTTGCCGGCCTCCTGCACCCGGCCCAGGTAACGGAAACGAGAATCCTGGCGATATTGCGGGAGCAGGTATCGCAGCAGCTTTTCAAAGTGCGCGATGACCAGGAAACCATCGGCAGGAGCCGGCGTGGGAGCGTTGGGGTCGGGGCCGACCCGCAATTCGGTAAACGGTTCTGGCGAACCTTCCGCAAGACGCCTCACCAGATAGCGATACGTCTCCCACCGGCCAGACGATTCCGCACCATCCTCGAATCGCATCTCGTGGATCTGTTCCGTGGCGGCGGCGGCGACCAGCCGTGCGAACATGCCCTCCAGGTTTTCGGCAGCCGGCGCCAGGATCCCGGGCAGCCGATCTTGCGTAGAGTCGAATTGCATGCTGGCGAGTTCAGGAACTGCGCGGATGAGTTCTTCGCGATCGCATTCGATGAAAGCTCTGCTCTGCGCCATCTGCGCCTCCAGCGGAGCAGCGCGCAGTGCCGCCAGCGACCAGAGCAGCACGACGGCCGAACAGGCGAACAGCCGACCCGTCCCAAGAGCCGATCTAGTACCTAATTGCAAAAGTAAGCGTATTGGCTTATGATCTGGAGATGGGCCAGCGGACGACGATTGCATTGACCTCTGAAGAAGAGCAAACCCTCCGGCAATGGGCACGCGCTGGTACGGGCGAGCATCGGATGGTCGAGCGGGCGAAGGTGATCCTCTTCGCCCATCAGGGAAAGTCCAACCTGGAGATAGCCGAGGAATTGAAGACCAGGCCCGCCCGCGTGTCCAAGTGGCGACAACGTTTCGGTGAACGAAGGCTGGATGGCTTGCGGGACGCAGACCGCAAGGGCCGGCCAACGCATTATGACAAGGCGACGGAAAAACGGGTATTGACGCTCTTGGATGAATCGCCGCCGGAAGGCTATGGGAAGTGGTCCGGTGCGCTGCTGGCGCAGGCCTTGGGAGACGTTAGCGACGATCAGGTCTGGCGTGTTTTGCGCAAGCATGACATTTGCTTACAGCGGCGGCGGAGTTGGTGTATTAGCACGGACCCAGAATTCGGCCCCAAAGCGGCCGATATTGTGGGGTTGTATTTGAATCCGCCGGGAAACGCCTTGGTGTTGTGTGTGGATGAGAAGCCGTCGATCCAGGCACTGGAGCGAGCACAAGGCTGGCTCCGCCTGCCCAATGGCAAGGCGCTGAATGGATTCAGCCACGGGTACAAGCGGCATGGCACCACCACTTTGTTTGCGGCTTTCGACATCGCTACCGGACAGGTCATTGCCGGCCATTACCATCGCCGCCGCCGCAGAGAGTTTCTCGACTTCATGAATCAGATCGTGGCCGCCTACCCGGATCGTGACCTCCACGTAGTGCTGGACAACCTGAACACTCACAAGCCCAAAGAAGACCGGTGGCTGAAGCGCCACCCGAGAGTCCATTTGCATTTCACACCGACGTATTCCTCATGGCTGAATCAAGTGGAATGCTGGTTCAGTATCTTGGGCCAGCAGGCGCTTCAGGGCGTTAGTTTCACGTCGCCGACACAATTGCGGGAGGCCATTGACAAGTTCGTCAAAGCCTACAACAAAAACGCCACGCCATTTGAATGGACCAAGGCCGTGGTCCATCAGACCGCGCCGAAGCGCAAATACGCTGATTTATGCAAATAGGTACTAGGTAAACAGCATCTCCGGCCGACATGGCTTGCTTGGATGAATGCGTGTTGGCCGGCAGATTCCGACAGACTCTTTGGAGAAACAGGATTCGGCAATCCCCCTCCCCAGCTTCGCCTATTCCCCTTGGCACCACCAGCC
>JBAUEX010000090.1:0-29949 GCA_049678845.1 Candidatus Acidiferrales bacterium | reverse complement strand
CTTGAAAGGTTGGCTGATTTCTGAAGAAGCGCGCAAAAGGCCCTGTCGGTTCTTGTTCAGGAACCACCGTGGCCACCACCGAAATGCCGAGGGATTCGGCGAGGGCATTTTCGAACTGAGCTTGCTTTACTTTTAGTTCGTGAGTCACGTCGTACTTCGAATCGGCGGTCAGGTCGCTGCCGGCTACTTTTTTGATCAGTTCGTTTGTTTGTTTCAAGCCTGCAGCAAGGGTCGAAGCAATAGTTTCCGGATGCTGGGCCGAAAAATCATTCATAGCTTTATCGACCAGAGAATTGATCCGCGATAAATCAGCCTTCAGGAAAGAGGAATCGTCGCCTGGCGCGAGGCTCGCGATGCCGGCGAGCGAAACGTCGATGCCATCGAAAAATGACGACTCTTTTTCCGGAACGGAGACGAGCGATGCGAAGCGGTGATACGGAGTCATCTCCGCTTCTGCCGGCGGCAACCCGGTGCCGCCGCTCTGCGACTTTTGGTGGCCGAGACCCACGCGGGCGAACTGCGTGTACGTTAATCCGAGGAAGGGGTTGTACTCGCCTTCCGGAATTTCGACAGAAGTGGACAGCGCTCCGTGAATGACCGTGCCGTCGGTATCATTGCGAAATTCGGCGGGGTAATATTTGCCGTCCGCATAGTCTAAAATCCCCTTATCGGTGACGGGAGAAAACGGCACGAGTGCGTAATCCTTGAGCGGCTTCCAGGGGCGCAGTCCTTCCTTGATCTGTTCGGGAAACATGGCTGGATCGCCCGCCGCCTTGAAAGCTTCCTGCGCCATTTGGCCAGCCACTTGGTGATTGCCGTGGCCGTCGGTCCGGCCTCCGACAAAAACGGAAGTAATGACGAGAGGGCGAGTCATGCGAATTACGCGTACAACATCGGAGAGGGTTTGATCGTGCCCCCATTTCTCGAGCGCCTCTTCTTTTGTCTTGGAGAAGCCGTAGTCGCACATCCGCGAAAAGAACTGCTGGACTCCGTAATAACGATCTGCCGCGAGCAATTCTTCCGTGCGCACCAGACCTAGCGCGTCAAAGTAGTCCGAAGACATGACGTTGGCGCCACCTTCACCGCGATTGAGCGTCAACAGAGCGGCTCGCACGCCTTGCCCGCGCGATTCATAGGTCAACATTCCTCCGTCTTCATCGTCGGGGTGCGCGGTAACCATGATCAAGCTGGCACGCGTGTGGAGTTTCAGAAGGCTTTGCCAGAGCGCGGCCGCTCCGCGATCAGAATCCAGCGCTTCTGCTACCGGAATCGGCCTTGAACTGACCAGGTTCGGAGATTGGGCTTTCAGCGGATTCGATCGAAATAGAAAAGGCACCAGGCAGACTAATACGGCGAACATCATGGGAAGAATCTTGCTGCATCGCGATGCCATTCTCTCTCCTTTGCAAGTTGCGAGATATCTGGTGAAATATTCCCTACGCGCGGGAATCAGAGGACGCCATGCATTGTCCCCCGAATGTGCGCCGACGATATCGTTTCGAGTAAAAGCAAATGCCGAACGTCAACCGGAACCTTTTCTTCGATCCGGACGACACATGTCGCAGATACGGCGGATGCGACTTGGAAAAACCGCTCTGCGAAATGAGAGGCGTTTTGAAGTCGTCCGATTGCTGCTGCGCTCGCCATCCAGCCTCCGTATTTTGATTCGGAGCAACGGCATTGTACGACCGCAAGGAACGTTGTCAATACAAATGCCAAAACGTTCTGGCATTCTTGCGGATCACTCGTTCGCGGCCCTTAGCCTTTTCAAATATTGCAAACTCCGCAGCATAACCCTGCTTTTTGAAAAATTGACTTGACAACGATTTTTGCGAATGTTACACCCCCAAGCATTCTGTGACCGAATCGTTTCGGTACTCGTGAGTGGTGGGTCTTTAGGGGGCGGCATTCAGCTGACGATATCTGATTTCTCTTTTTCAGGTTTTCCAGTGTCGAGTTGGTCCCGGAATGCGGCGGCGGTGCGCTTCCCGGAGCGGTCCGTCGAGGACGCCGGTCATTTCAGGAGCGACGGGGTTCACGGGCGATGCGGTTTGAGCTTTGAAAGAGATGAATTAGGACAGGCAAGATTCCTGCTTTGTTTCCAGACGGGTAGCGGGGCGGCTGAGCGGTTTTGAATCCAACTGCGCCAAAGGTTGAGCGACCGCTCATCGAATCTGAAAGGTGGAGGCTGCGATGAATCGAGGGAACAAGACTCGGAGATTGCTCGACTGGGCGATGGTGGTTGCCATGTTGCTCGGGATTTCTGCTCTGCCTGCGTTTGGGCAAATCGATCGCGGAGCAATCGCGGGAAGGATTCTGGACGCCTCCGGTGCAGTTGTGCCAAACGCGACGGTGACGATCACAAATAAGGCTACGGGAGTCGCGGTAACGACCGATGTCGATGCCGCGGGAGAGTATCAGGTCCTGACGCTGATCCCCGGCATCTACTCCGTGAAGGTCAGCGCCGCCGGATTTGACAGTGTTTTGCGCGATAACATTACTCTGCACGTGCAGGATCACCTTTCCCTCGACTTCACTCTGAAGGTAGGGTCCGTGAAAACGGAAATAGTGGTGACAGGTGGCGAGCCAATACTCCAGACGCAAACGGCCGATCTCGGAACTGTCGTGAATGAACAGCGCATCAACGATCTTCCTCTGAACGGGCGCCGTTATGCCGATTTGGCGCTGTTGGAACCCGGAGTGGATAAGTATTATGGTGCGGCTAACCCCGCACCTGACCGCTTCAGCGTCAGTGGGAACAGTGAGCTCCAAAACAATTTTTTGCTGAACGGCATCGACAATAATTCCTTCTCAGAAAACCTGCAGGAGTTGTCCGTGCAGGTGGTGCAGCCGCCGCCCGACGCTCTGCAGGAGTTCAAAATACAGACCCGCACGTATTCAGCTGAATTCGGCAACTCCGCGGGAGCGGTGGTCAACGCGACCATCAAATCAGGCACGAATGGCTACCACGGAGATCTGTACGAGTTCTTCCGAAATAAGGTCCTGGATGCAAATTCGTGGATTAACAATGTGATCGGTAGTCCCCGCGGCGGTTTCTCTCAGAATCAATTCGGCGGCACAGTGGGCGGACCGATCATGAAGGACAAGTTGTTTTTCTTTGGGGATCTGGAACGGTTCACGAGCCGGGAAGGCACTTCGGTCCAGAGCACGGTCCCGACTCCGCTGATGACGCAGGGCAATTTCACGGAATTGAACTACACCTTAAACAACCCGCAGGTCCCCGGCCAGTCCGGATGCTACGCAGGAAACATTATCCAAGCGGGCTGCTTCGATCCCGTTGCGCAGAAGTTAATGAGCTTGGTGGCGGGTACGGCGACTCCGAACGTCCCGTCTGCCGTGGCTGTGGAAGGCACGCCTGGAAGCTGGACGGGAGCGCCAAACTATGTGTATCCGACGTCGATCCCCGATGACGTCTATTCCCTGGACGGTCGCATCGATTACACTCTCAGCCCGAAAGATCAGATATTTGGGAGCTACAGCTACCGGCACGTGAACCGACAAGACCCCAGGTGGACCGGCAATCCCTTGATCGGCAATGGCAATTTCGCGACACAGTATCGTTGGCACCAGCAATCGATCGCGCTGGGCTGGACGCGCACACTTTCAAACTCGATGGTCAATGATCTGCGATTCGGCTTCAACCGCGACTACGCTCATAGCGATCCCAATGGCTTGACTGTTGGCACTTCCCAAGCCCAGACGGCTATTGGTCTGTCAGGAATCCCGAATGGGCCGGGATCCGCTGGCATACCTCCGTTCTTCATTGGCGGCTTGACAACGGAAGGATCAGCGGCCTGGCGGCCTCAGTACCAGATTTCGCAGGCGTGGAACCTTGTTGAGAACCTGAACTGGCTGAAAGGAACCCACAGCTTCAAATTCGGGTACCAATATCTCAGGCGCAGCGACAATTTCCTCGATATCGAAGCTCCGCAGGGTCTTATATTGGAAACCGGAGTGATCACAGGCAGCGGACAGATGGCTCTCCCCGATTTGCTGCTCGGAGATGTAAATCTCGTAATTTTTACGACCCCCCACGTCGTCCATTATTTCGCACCCGGACACTCCTTCTATGCCATGGATACTTGGAAGGCTGCTTCGAAACTCACGCTGACTTACGGCCTCCGATACGAGCTTTTCGCGCCCCTGATCGATAGGAGAAACCAGACCTCGAACTTCACGCCGGCGAACGGCGGAGGACTGATCACCGCGGCGAGCAATGCCTCTGGCTGGTATGATCGTGCGCTGATTCATCCAGCCCTGAACAATTTCGCCCCGCGTTTCGGCTTTGCCTATCAGATGATGCCGCGCCTGGTCTGGCGAGGTGGATATGGACTCTTCTATCAGCACGAAAACCGGATCGGCTCGGAATCCTTGATTCAACTAAATCCGCCACAGTTTGTCGATACTCAAGAAGTGACAGGAGCGACCAGCGACGTGTTTCAGTTAAAGAATGGGTTTCCGGCGTCCATCGTTAACGCGACAGCCCCCCCGTTGTACGATCTCCAGATACGGGCCCAGGATCCGAACCAAAGGACGCCGTATGTCGAGCAGACCAGCTTCGGACTCGAATATCAAGTTGCGAGTGACACAGTGGTCTCGGCGACCTACGTTGGCAATTGGGGGCGCAAGGAACAACGCGTGCGGGATTACAATCAGCCGATGGTCACAGGCTTCGATACAGGCTGTCCGATATTGCAGTATCCCTACGCCAACCTGAACACGGTAACGACCGTCGACACGTTTACCGGCACAGGTTGCGCGAGCTCTGGTTCTCACGCGTACCTGGAAACCGCCACAAATGACGGAAATTCGGCCTACAACGGTCTCGAGCTGGCGTTGCGACGCAGAATGTCCAAGGGCTTGAGCTACTCGCTGGGTTACACCTACAGCCACGGTCTGGCCAATTACCGCGATAACCTGACGGCCGGACAGTTACCTCAAAACTCGTACAACTACGGCGCGGAGATGGGCAATTCGGTTTTCGACATTCGCAGCCGCTTTGTCGGGAATTTCCTTTGGGAATTGCCGTTCGGACAGGGTAAGCACTTCATGTCCGGCGACAACGTGGCCGGTCGTTGGCTGGGTGGATGGCAATTCAACGGAATCGTAACGCTGCAAACCGGAACTCCGTTTGCCGTCACCGCGAATAATGACGGCTTGGTGGACGGCAATAACCCCGTGTATGCGAACTGCATCGGCAATCCCTACGCCGGCGCGACGACCAACCACAATTTGTACACAACCACGGGGTTTATAATTAATCCGGCGGCGTTTTCGCAGCCCGGTCCCGGACAATTCGGGACGTGCGCTCCGTATCAGTTTCATGGTCCCGGAATCCAGATGTGGGACCTGAGCCTGTTCAAACAATTCAAGTTTACGGAACGCTACCAGCTGCAATTTAGAACCGAATTTTTCAATGCCTTCAACCATCCCAACTTCGGAAATCCAAATGCGAATATCGCTCCGGGTTCGATAGGTTCGTTTGGAAAAGTTTCCAACACGCTTGCGCCGATTCTGGGCACCGATTCGGGCGGACCGGGCGATCCTCGTGAAATCCAATTCGCGCTAAAGTTTTACTTCTAGGCGCCGGCGCGGGAGCGGCGAGAGCCACTCCCGCATCTTCTCTCGAGCGTTTCTGATTCCAACACCGGATGGGATCAAACGCCTTTCTAGGAGGTTGGTTTGGTGTTTACGTGTCGCGCGACGACGGCCCAGGCGACGATCAAATTCCTGAAAAACCAGTATGTCGGGCGAGATGGAGTCGAACGTCCTTTTTTTGCGGGTTGCTTCGGAATTTTTGGGCACGGGAACGTTGCGGGAATCGGGCAGGCGCTGCAGCAGAATGAGGACTTCCCTTATTACCTGAGCCGCAACGAACAGGCCATGGTTCACACGGCGGTGGCGTTCTCGAAAATGAGCAATCGCCTGCGTGTGTTCGCGTGCACGTCTTCGATTGGTCCCGGAGCGACCAACATGGTGACCGGGGCCGCTACGGCCACAGTGAACCGCATCCCCGTGCTTCTGCTTCCGGGTGATATTTTTGTTCGCCGCAACGTCGCGCCAGTCCTGCAACAGCTCGAATCGCCGCAGACCCAGGATGTTTCCGTCAACGATTGCTTCAAGCCGGTCTCCCGTTATTGGGATCGCATCTCGCGGCCCGAACAGCTCCTAACTGCCTTGCCGGAAGCCATGCGCGTGATGACTTCCCCCGCCGAAACAGGAGCCGTCACGCTGAGCATGCCGCAAGACGTGCAGGCGGAAGCTCTGGAATATCCATCTGCTTTTTTCGAGAAGCGAGTTTGGAGCGTTCCGCGCGCGCGAGGAGACGCGCAAGCGATGCGTCGCGCAGCCGAAATGATTCGCGCGGCGCGGCAGCCGCTGCTCGTTGCCGGCGGGGGCGTGATCTACTCGGAAGCCTCAGGAGCTCTCGCTGGGTTTGCCGAACATACGGGAATCGCCGTCGCGGAAACGCAAGCCGGAAAAGGTTCGTTGCCGTTCGATCACGCGCAGTGCGTCGGAGCCATGGGCGTGACGGGCACTCCGGGAGCCAATCTATTGGCGCGCGATGCCGACCTGATTATCGGAGTCGGCACGCGATATACGGATTTCACGACCGCTTCGATGACCGCGTTTCAGAATCGCGCGGTCAAATTCGTCAACATCAACGTAGCGGAGTTCGACGCGGGGAAACATGGCGGAGTGCCTGTGGTGGCGGACGCTCGGGTGGCGTTCGAGGAGCTTACGCAACTCGTCGCCGGGTATCAAACGCCGGTCGAGTATCAGGAGCGCGTCGGTAGGTTTCGGGATGATTGGAATAACGAAGTAGAACGGCTTTTTCATCTTCAGCGCGGCCTGCCGGTCAGCCAGAGCGAAGTCATTGGCGTAGTGAGTTCCGTTTCTGAGTCGCGTGACGTCATTGTCTGCGCGGCAGGTAGTCTGCCCGGAGATCTCCACAAATTATGGCGGGTTAGGGACCCCAAAGGTTACCACCTGGAGTACGGCTACTCCTGCATGGGCTATGAAATCGCAGGCGGGCTCGGCGTGAAAATGGCCGCGCCGGAACGCGAAGTCTACGTCATGGTCGGCGACGGATCCTATTTGATGATGGCGCAGGAAATCCATACGTCCATTCAAGAAGGAATCAAATTGAACATCGTGGTGCTCGATAACCATGGATTCGGGAGCATCGGCGCGCTCAGTGAATCGTGCGGGAGCGGGGGATTCGGCACGGAATACCGGTTCAGGAAGGACGGAAAGCTCCAAGGAAATACGGTGAACGTTGATTTCGTCGCGAATGCGCAAAGTCTCGGCGCCGAGGCTGTCCGTGTTCGCACTCTCGATGAATTAAGGCAGGCGCTCGTCGCTGCGCGCGCCAGTACACGAACGACCGTGACGGTAATCGAAGTGGATCGCAACGCGCGCGTTCCGGGCTATGAATCCTGGTGGGATGTGGCCGTGGCGGAGACTTCGGAAATGGAGAACGTCCGCAGAGCGCGCCAGGCCTACGAAAAAGCCGTGAAGCGGGAGCGGTATTTTTTCTGAAGCCAGCGGTAAGCGTGGATTCATCAAATAATCAGGAGTAAAGAGAGATGGGGCAGCGGACATCGTTTCCGCCTGCGAGGTAGACATGCCAGAAGCTTCTTATGCCCAGGAGGTACTGATTCACCAAGCTCCTGTCACACAGGACAAATCCGGAGTACTGGTGTCGGTTACGCGAGAGCGGGCCAAGTGGAGCACGATCAGCTTCTCAGTGCGGCGGCTGCTTGCCGGCCAATACTGGCAGAGCAATACGGGGGACGACGAAGCCGCTCTCGTTGTTTTTGGGGGAAAAGCGACGCTGGACTGGGGCGAAAGGCCGCGCGAAATCGGCGGACGCAAGGACGTTTTCAGCGGCTTTCCGTACGCGGCGTATCTGCCGAGCCGCACGCCTTTTGAAATTTCCGCGATCACCAATTGTGAATTCGCAGACTGCCGTACTCCTTCTTCGGCGCGGCTTAGTCCAAGAATCATTACTCCTGCGGATTGCCGTGAAGAAATTCGCGGCGGAGGAAATTGCACTCGCCAGATTGTCGACGTCATTCGTCCGGAGTTCCCTGCCGATAAGCTTTTGATCTGCGAGGTTTATACACCGAGCGGTAATTGGTCGAGCTATCCTCCGCACAAACACGACGTTCACAATCCGCCGGCCGAAGTGGATCTCGACGAAACCTATTACTACCGGATCAGCGAGCCGGAAGGATACGCGTTCCAGCGCCTGTACGATGCCGCGAGAACGCGCGACAACACTCTGACACTTGTCGACGGCGATTTGGTGCTGATCAAGGATGGCTATCATCCCGTGGTCGCGGCGCACGGGTACGACGTCTACTACCTCAATGTGCTTGCGGGCAGCGCGCGTTCGATGGCTGCCAGCGATGATCCGCGCTACGCGCACCTACGCGAGGCTGGTTTGGAGCGTGATCCCCGCGTGCCTTTGGTTCGCGCCGGCGGAACGGAACGGAATTCGTAAAGCGGTTTTTCCCAGCGCGACGGGAATGCTGCCGGAAATTATTTCAAGACCGGCTGATGCGCGCCACCGGGGGTATTGCCGCGGGGATTTTTCGCTGCGTGGTTCGGGACAACAAAGGAGATGTCGGTAATGCCATATCGGATTGGAATGGTTGGAGCGGGAGGCGTTGGAGGCATACACGCCGCTATTCTGGCGAAGGATTCACGTGTGAAGCTTCATGGCTTTTTTGACGTGGAGGCGGCGCGCGCGCAAGCCATGGCTGCGAAGTTTGGCGGCCAAGCCGCCAGATCGCTTGAGGAACTTTTCAAGGGATGTGACGCCATTTTTGTTTGCACTCCCAATACGACACATGAAGAAGTCGCCATGCAAGTTCTGGAAGCGGGCAAGCATGTTTTTTGCGAAAAACCGTTCGCGCTGAATCTGGAATCGGCCACAAGATTGCGTAATCGCGCGGTCCGCTCGGGACTTGTCTATCAACTCGGCCATAACCGCCGTTTTGCACCGGTCTACAAAATTCTTAAAGGGGTGATCGATAGGAACGAATTCCGGCCGCTCTCCGTCCACGCCAAAATGAACCGCGGAGAACTGCTGAATCCGCCGTGGGTTTGGAACGCCAGCCTTACCGGAGGTTTTCTGTACGAAACGCCGGTGCACATGTTCGATTTGATGACGTTTTTCTTTGGAAAAGCCGATTGGGTGGAGGTGGCGGCGCGCGCTCACGAGCATGACGAACTGGATGATTTTTCCATCTTGCTCAGTTTTCAATCTGGCCTGCAGGCGACGATGAAAACTTTCGCGCATGCCAGCTGGCACTTTCCTTTTGAGCGCTTCGAAGTTTACGGGATGCACTCGACGTATGAGACGTTCGAGATGGAAAGAATCTCCTTTACGAATGGCCTGGAAACCCGCACGACGACTTACGATTTTTCTCTCGCGACTATGCAAGAGAAATGGGGCTACGTCGAAGAGGACCGCCTTTTCGTCGATGCCCTCGAAGGCAAATCATCTCCGCCCGTCACTGCCGATGACGGTTATAACGTCGTGGAATTGATCGAAGCTTGCTATCAGAGCGCCAGGGAAGGCGTGCGCGTCAACGTGGGCGCGCTCGTAAAGAAGCTTTAAGTTGGACAAATTCTCCGAGCGAATTCGGTTTGCATCTGCCCCTGTCAGCTGGGGCGTGCAGGACGACCCCGGGCCGGCTTGGAAGCAACCCTACGAGCAGATCCTCGAAGAAATCGTTTCCGCCGGCTACACGGGCACGGAGTTGGGACCCTATGGATTTTTCCCAACCGATCCAGCGGTTTTGAATAAAACATTGCAGCGTTTCGGATTGACCATGCTTTCTTCTTTTGTTCCCGTTCCGATCACTGAACCTTCGCGCGTAGAAAAAGTGATCGAACACGTCCGCAGGGTCGGCACGCTACTCTCCGCATTGGGCGCCCAGTTGCTCGTTCTCGCCGATTGCCAAACACCCCAACGAATGGAAATCGCGGGGCGAGTTCCGGTGGACGGAAGTAAATCACTGACACTCGCTCAATGGAAACACGTGGGAGCGGTCATCCGCCAGGTCGAGCAGTCTGCCGCGGAATTCGGCCTTCGCGTTGTTTTCCATCCCCATGTCGCCACTTTCGTCGAGACTCCGATGGAGGTGGGATGTCTTTTCGACGCACTGGCTGGTACGCAGGTCGGCCTGTGTCTGGATACGGGGCACTGCGTTTACGGAGGCGGAGATCCCGTCGACGAGGCGCGAAAATACCGTTCCGCGCTGCAGTATGTGCATATTAAGGACATCGACGCGCGCATTCTGGGCGAGGTTCGGCGTCAAAAACTTAACTTTGAACAGGCGATTGGCGCCGGAGTATTCTCTCGGATCGGAAACGGATGCATCGATTTCAACGCTTTCTTCCGATTCCTGGCCGAAAGCCGCTATTCGGGCTGGGCGATCGTGGAGCAGGATGTGATCTACGGCAAGACAATCGTTCCGCCCGCGGAAAGTATGCGCGCCAGTCTAAGCTATCTGAAAAATGTGGTGTCCAATCTTTCGTCCGCACTCTAGCTCGCGTAAACGCTCGACCGATCCGAAGCAGCCGTCAACAGGAATGAGCTGGCTTATGCCGCTTGCAGCTTCATCTGCTGTCCAAATGCTTGAAGATATTCCGCCAACACTTGCTGGGCTACATCGGGACGGCCGACCAGAGGATTTTTCTCGAGGGCCGCAAGCGCCAATTCGCGTGAATGCTCCACGGAGGCACGCACGGTAAGCCGTTCATACTCTTTTACCTGGAGCAGCAAGGAGCAAACAGCTTCCGGCGCGCGCCCCACGGCAGGCACGTGAACACCGCGAGAAGAGACTTCGCACAGCAATTCCACCGCGTCATCGGCATCGAGATCCTCCAGCGCTCCGCCGTTGCGAACCGTCAGAGGAATCAAGGCGGGCGTTTCTGCATGCAGCGCCTGCAGCACGAGCAGCGCAATTCGCTCGTAGCCCGAAAACTCCGAGTAGAGTTTCTGATTTTCTTTGCGCCTCTGGCCGGCCGTCGCCTCGATGCTGAAATACGAGGCGTTCCGCTCGCGCAGGTAATCTTCATAAATTTCGATCAGTTTCGATTCGGGCGCCTGAGCCAGCTTTTGAAACAGCCGCGTGTTTATCGTTGCGATGGCCTGCCCGCGCGATTGGCCGCTTTGCTTCGTGTTCTTGTACGCTCTCTCCGGGAAATAATAAAAGTAGAGATATTCCGTGGGCAGCAGCCTGAGTTGTTGAATGAACTTTGGAGGGAAAAGGCCGTGCCGATAGCATTTCTGAATGATCTCGGGTGAAGACAGCACCTTCGGGAGCAGTTCCGTGCCTTCTTCATCGCGAATCGACCGCACCCAGCCTAAATGATTCAGTCCGAGGTAGTCGAAACGCAGTCCAAATGGACTTCGGTCGAGCGCATGGGCGATCGCTTCAAACGTTTCCAAAGGAGTATCGCATACGCCGATGAGATCGACTCCGGTGTGGTTCAGAAGCCCTTGCGAAATGATTCCGACTGGATTTGTGAAGTTGATGACTCTCGCGTGCGGAGCCACACGTTCAATCAGGTGGGCATATTCCAGCATCACGCTCAAATTCCGCATGGCGCATGCGAAGCCGCCTGCGCCCACTGTTTCCTGGCCGACGAGCCCATGCGCCAGAGCAATCGTTTCGTCTTTGACTCGCGCATCGATACCACCGACACGAATGCTCGTAATGACGTAGTCCGCCCCTTCCAGGGCGTGCTCGGGATCGGAATAAGCCGTGAGTCGCGCGCGGAGTCCACTTCGCTTGCCCATTGATTCCGCAACCCTCTCCATGATCTTCACGCGCTCAGGATCGATATCCCAAAACGCCAACTCGTCCAGCCGCACGTTGCCGCCAAGACCTGCGAGGCCGTGGACCAGCAATGGAGTCCGAACCCCGGCGGCTCCAACCAGAGTGATTTTCATGATGGCGCTATTCCCTCCATAACCATGTCTTGGAGTGGATTTTCAAAGCGGACCGCAATTCGCGTTCCTCGTTTCTCAATTCCAGTTCAGCGTAGTTTCCTCATCAACTTCTTCAGGTTCGCCCGTGTCGGAATGGCAGAAGATCCTCCGGCGGAGGTCGTTGCCAGCGCTCCGCAAACGTTGCCGGCTCGCAAACATTCCTCAAGTGGCCATCCGGCAAGATAACCATGAAGAAATCCGCCGTTGAAAGCATCGCCTGATCCTGTCGCGTCCACCGCACGCACGCGAATCGATTTCACGCGCACGACTCTTCCGTCGCAAACAGCCAGAGATCCATCGGGACCCAGCTTAACGACGGGAACCCGGACCCAGCGCGCCAATTTTCTTGCCGCTGCCTCGACCGTCTTTTCTCGCGTCATGGCCTTGGCTTCCGATTCGTTCGGAAACGTAAATTCGAATTCCTTCAGCAGGGAGGGCAATCGCCGAGACTCAAGCACCTCGGGGTTCCATCCCAAATCCGCGGAAACCGTCAAACCTCGCTTGCGCAATTTGCGAACTGCCGGCATCCACACCTGGGGAGGGCGCAGGGCACAGGCCAGATGCAGATGCCATCCTCTCCGCAACTGCTTCTGCACACCACTCCGCGCCAAAAGCCTTTCCAGTTTTACGTTGATTCTGTCGTGGGTGATCATCATGCGATCGCCTTCGCAGGCGGCGCAGACGGTCATCGCCGTTGGTAGATGCGAATCGAATTCACAACCTTGCGTGGAGATGCCGCTCCGAATTAGCTTTTGCCATTCCGGACTCCCGAGTGCATCCCGTCCGACCCGGGTAATAACTTTGGTTGGAGTTCCTAATCCTGCCGTTACGAATGCCGTTGTTGCCAGGCCGCCCCCTGGAAATCGTGCGAAGCTCGCGGTCTTCACCTCTTCGCCCAACCGGGGAACTCTTGGCAGGTCGTAGAACACCAGGTCGAAAAAGAATTCGCCAAACACCACCAAGCCTCGATCGCTTCGAACGGAGGCGGGAGTCACCATATTCTGAATCATAGCAGAGTTGAAGTGACGGACAAAGAGACGGGCAAATATACCGAAACGTTTTGGTGCCCGTGTTTTAGGGGCTTACCAGATGCTTGCCGTTTTGCACGCGAATCCATTCTGCGGCGTCCCGAACTTCTCTGACTGGCGCCGATATTACCGGAACGTCCTAAGAGAGCGAAGAATCCATGCACACAACAAACCGCGGATTAGCATTCCGGCAGAAATCTCTTTGCCGTTTCTATTGCGACGCAACCTGAACAAGCGTCTTGTAAATCATTTCCGTTCCCTGTTGCAGCGACTCGATCGACACTCGTTCGTCGTTTCCGTGCATGCGCGTCAAATCTTCGGCCGTAATCGGATACGGATAAATCCCGTAAACAGGAACGCCTCTGCTCCGCCACGCGATCGCGTCTGTACCAGCTTGAAAAAGATATGGCGTAACGGGCGTCCCCGGCCAAATCGAATGAGCGCTAGCCTCCAATGCTCTGTAGAGATCTGTGTCGGTGCTCGAGGACTTCAAACTTTGAGTTTCGTTTACAAGTTCCTTCACCCGCGAAGCGTCCGGATTGTCCCCAGAAGGAAGCGAAACATCCACGCGGGGGTCGTCGATCGCTTCGCGGATCTCCGCAATAAACTTTTGCAGGTCGGTCCCCGGGATGACCCTCAAATTAAGGGTCGCCTCCGCGGATCCGGGAATCACATTCCCTCGAAATCCCGCTTTGAGGAAAACGGGGGCGAAGGTGTTACGCATAATTGCATGCAGCAATATGTTCTTGCTGATCTCTCGGCTCGCCTCTTGAATCACTTGCGGGTCCTCGCTGCTCACCAGGTCCTCGAAATACTTGGAGAGCGGCGGTTCGCTCGTCTTCGCAAGCGTCTCGAAAAATTCCCTCGTGCTGGGAGTCAATTCCACCGGCGGTTCGTAATCCGCGAGCCTCGCCATTGCCTTGGACAAAATGAAAATGGCGCTGTCGGGTCTCGGCATCGAGGAATGCGTCGATGTTCCTTTGGCGGTAAGGATCAAAGGAATGGACACCTTATCGCCCGTGGAGATGCTCACGTACTGCACGCCACCCTTCGCATTTTTTATGAGCCATCCGCCTTCATTCAAAGCGAATTCGCAGTTCATCAGATTCCAATGCGATTCGGCGAGCCAACTCGTGCCGTAGGGGCCACTCTCTTCATCGGCTTCGGAAAGAAAAATCACATCGCGATGCAGCGGGACATGATTCTTCACCAACTCCATAATCGCCTCGGCGAAGACGGCGATGCCGCCCTTGAAATCCATCGCGCCTCGGCCATAAACATAGCCATCCTTCACTTGCCCCGCGAACGGATCGACGGTCCACTTCTCCCGTTCCACTCCCACAACGTCACCGTGGGCCGCCAGCAGCACCGGCTCTTTTGATCCGTCGCCTTTGATTCGCGCAATGAAATGGACTTTCCCGGGTTCCGGCGTGGGAATGATCTCAACTTCGACGCCGAGCGCGCGAAATTTCGTAGCCAACAATTCCGCCAAGTCTCTATTGTTCCCAGGGGGATTGCTGGTATTCGCACGAATGAGTTCGATCAAGAGATCCGCCGTGGCATTCTGTTTGGCCTGCGCCGGTGCCTGGCGAGTGAGACTCAGGCAAACGGCCGCGACGATCGCCAATTTAAACATCATCGATGCTTTCATTTCCCGGTGCTCCGATGTTTTCAGGTTGGGCTTATTGCGTTTCCTCGCCCGGAGATAGCGTGGCCGGCTGCTTGAACGGCAGACGCACGCGAAACCGCGTGTCGCCGGGCCGGGATTTCAGGTCGATCGAACCGTGATGCTTTCGCACGATGCGCATGGCCGTGTCGAGGCCCAGTCCCGTGCCTTCTCCCACTTTCTTGGTGGTGAAGAAGGGATCGAAGACACGCCCCTGCACTTCCGGCGGAATGCCAGGGCCATTGTCGCCGATTTCCACCACGGCGCAATCCAATTCGCGAAGGGCGCGCACGCGGAGATCGCCATGGCCTTTCATGGCGTCAATGGCATTGTCAATCAGATTGGTCCAGACCTGATTTAGCTCCCCGCCATAGGCGCAGACGCGCGGGAGTTGCGGATCGTAGTCGCGGACGACCGTGATGCCATCTTTCAAGCGATGGCCAAAGATCTTTAGCGTGTTGTCCAGATCTTCCTGAAGGTTCACTTCCTGAAGGGAGCCCTGATCCATATACGAATATCGTTTGATAGCGGTGACCAGATCGCTGATGCGGCGCGTGCTGTTGTCGATTTCCCGAAGCAGCCCATAAACGGTGATGAGCGCAGCGACGCGGTGCAGCACGTACCCCACAGCATCCTCTCCGATCGTGGCGGCAAGCGCGTCCAGTTTCTGTGGGCTTATACAAACATCGGCCAGAAGCGGGGCAATCTTGTAGGGCTCGGCGATAGTGCGGCGCTCCAGCCAACTCGTAATTTTTTCTTCACGGTCGCTGAAATCGAGAGGATCGGATGACTGCTCTCCTGTGGAAGCGGTTTGCTTCATGGCTTCCTGTTCGAATTGCAACATCCCAACGCGCTGAGCCTCTGAGAAGGAGTGCTGGAGAAGCTTCAGGCTGGCAGCGCGCACATTTTCCATCGCTTCCATAAGGGTTTGTGCAGCTCGGCGCGCCGCGGCGGCCGGGTTGTTCAGCTCATGGGCAAGCCCGGCGGAAAGTTTCCCGAGCGCCATCAGCTTCTCCTGCTGCGTTTCCATGCGCGTGACTTCGCGGATGCGGTCGGACATCAGGGCGACCAGACGTTGGCCGAGCACCGGCATGCGCTGCAGCATTTCCGGGAAATATTGCTTGTGGAGGCGAAGCAGCCGCGAGGGCAGAACAGCGCGGGCCGTGCCGCGGACCTGCGTGAGACGCGAAAAAGGAAGCAGGCCGGTAACTTGGCCGGCAGACGCAATGAGCACCGGCGAACCAGGGTTATCCACGCGCTCAAATTGGATCTCGCCCTCGAGAATCACGTTCAGATACTCCACAGGGTCGCCAGGCCGCGCGAAAATCTGTCCGGCATGGAAGGTCACTTCGTCCATTCGCGTGGCCAACCATTCCAGATCCTCGGCGGGCAGATCCGCGAAGACCGAGATCGAGCGCAAGCCCGCCACAAAGCGGGCCGTCTGTTCGGCGTTTTGCGGTTCGCTCATCTCACACCGTACTCAAATACTGATGCACGAATTGCACTGCGTTGGAACCCTCTCCCACACCAGAGGCAACGCGCTTGATGGAACGGTACCGCACGTCGCCCGCCACGAAGATACCAGGGACGCTCGCTTCCAGCAGCCATGGATCGCGCTCGAGCGGCCACTCTTTTGGAGGCTTACCGTCGCGCATCAGATCCGGTCCCGTCAGGAGAAAGCCCTTCTCATCGCGTTCGATCACCCCTGCGAGCCACTCGGTACCCGGCAACCCGCCGATAAAGATGAACAACGAGTCCGTCGCGATTTTTTGACATTCCCCGGTTGTCGAGCAGCGAATCGTGATGGCTTCCAGGTGCTCTTGACCAAAGACCTCGACAACCTCTGAGTTGACCTCCACGTGGATGTTTTCGGTCTGGCGAATCTGGTCAATCAGATATTGCGACATGCTGTTTTGCAGCGAATTGCCGCGCACGAGCATCACCACCCGCCGGGCGTACTGCGAAAAAAACATCGCCGCTTGCCCCGCGGAATTTGCACCGCCCACGATATGAACATCCTTGCCCCGGCAGGACGCAGCTTCGGTCATGGCCGCGCCATAATAGACACCGGCGGCTTGCACACGATCCATCCCCGGGACGCCGAGCCGCCGGTAAGACACGCCTGTGGCGATAATCAACGCTTTCGCCCCGATTTCCGTGCCGTCGGCAAGAGCCACAAACTTTGAGCCCGCTTCGACGCGCAGCCGGGTCACCTCCTGCGGCGTAAGGATTTCCACGCCAAAGCGCCGAGCTTGCGTCACGGCCCGCCGAGCGAGATCCGCGCCGCTCAGGCCTGAGGGAAAGCCCAAATAGTTCTCGATGCGCGAGCTCATGCCAGCTTGTCCGCCCGGGGCGTCTCGTTCGATCATCACTGTGCGCAATCCCTCCGAAGCGCCGTAGACCGCCGCAGCAAGGCCGGCCGGGCCGCCGCCGACGATCAACAGGTCATAGAAGGAAGTTTCCGCTCGTGTGCGCAATCCCAGCCGCTCGGCGATTTCCAGAGTCGTGGGATCGGAAAGAGAAGTCCCGTCCGAAAACAGAACCACGGGGAGCTTTGCCGTTTCGCCTCCCGCGGCGCTCAAAGCCTCGCGGGTTTCCGCGCTCTTCTCCGCCTCTTCAGCGTCGAGCCAGTGGTACGGCACCTGATTGCGCGCCAGGAAGTCTCGGACGGCGTAGGAACGAGGAGACCAGCGATGTCCCAGTACGCGCACTCCCGAAAATGCAGGCCGGTAAGACGCTTGCCAGTCTTCCAGCAAGTCGTCCAGCACGGGATAGAGGTGCTGCTCGGGCGGGTCCCACGGCTTCAGCAGGTAGTGATGAATTCTCGCTTCGTTGATGGCTTGTATGGCGGCATCCGTGTCCGCATACGCGGTCAGCAGGACGCGGCGCGCATCCGGGTAAATATCCATGGCGCGCTGGATGAATTCGACGCCGCTCATCTCCGGCATGCGCTGGTCGGCGAGCAAAAGGCTGACCGCTTCGCTGCGCTTTTTCAGTCCCCGCAGCGCGTTGAGCGCGGCAGAGCCGGAGTCGGCGCGCAATACGCGATAGTGCTCGGCGTAATGCTTGCGCAGGTCGCGCTCGACCGCCCGCAACACCTCCGCGTCATCGTCAACGGCCATCAGCACCGGTTTAGCCATGCTGCTTCCGTGCTCGTCTCCGTTCTTTCGTATCTGCTCGCTTCTACTCTACACTTCGCTTGGGTTGGATGCACGAGCGCGCTGGGAGATTCGCGGTAGCTGCCCGTCCTGTGGTCTGAGGAAAGCATGGGCCGCAGATATTGAGGTACTGCCACCAGCGATCCGGTCCGTTATAGGTTTGTCAGTGACAAATCTTAAGCGTGTACGAACAGATGGAAGCAGGTGTAGCCGATCAGTATGCCGATCGCCGAACCAGCCAATACGTCGCTGAGGAAATGCATTCCCAGGATGATGCGCGATAGTGCAATGTTCGCGGCAACCACCAGGAGGGGAACCTGGAATTCCGGATAGAAGGAGCCGAGGACCAACGCCAGGGCAAAGGCAGTAATCGAATGCCCCGAAGGAAACGAGAATTGGTCGGGCGGCAAAATGGAAGCCCAGCAGTGGGGCTCGATCTCGCAGGGTCTTTTTCTGTGGCTGACGCGCTTCAAGAGAACAAACAGAGTCGTTCCGGCCAAAACCGCAAGCCCCGCCGAACCGAAGGCCGCGAAACGCATGGTACCGCCGAACAAGAGCAATACGGCTCCGGCGAGATACCAGAGCCAGCCGTCGCCCATGCGCGTGGCAAGGATCATGAACAAACGAAACCAACGAGGAGCAGGCCATCGGTTCACGCGGCGCATCAGACGATAGTCGCTCGACTGAATCTGATTCCACACAGCTCTGGCCACGGTCATGTCCATTCCTCCACTGCAGGTTCCGGAGAATCGAACCAATCGGCGCGCCTGCGGCTTTCGGGACCGCCGAGAATCCTGCGGGCCCAGAGGCGGCCAAACGCAGACTCATTGCAATAATTTAGCAATGTAACCGCCGGAATCAGCGGTGCCAACGGTGCCAGAAGCGCGGTCCAAGCTTTCTCGCGCATCACCTCGAATGCGATCAAAAAAACGTCGCGCGTCAGTTTTTGAAAGCTCCCGGATTCTCCTCGAACTTGGCCTCTACCCATGCGTAAGCCTGTGAAGAATTCCTCCTTGTCGCGCGCGCCGGTGACCTCCGTGTACGCGCTGCCGACCGATGCGAGGACGTGTGCGTCGCTGCCGCCGGTCCCGATTTTGTTCCATCGATATGCGAGGCGCACGGAGTTCGCGTTCTGTTCTGCGAGCATGTGGCCGTTCCGCGTCTCGATGGCGGGAAAATATTCCTTAAACCAAGGGAAGTCGTCCTGTAGACGCGGGCCGGTAAGACTCGAAAACACGTGATTGATGCTGAAGAAGAGTTGGCGCTCGCTCAGGTACATGAGCAAACGGATGAGATCGTGGCGTCGCTGCTGAAGCTGAATATGCTGCCGCTCGGTGATGTCGTAAACGCCGATGTGCGCGAGCGTACCGCTGGGCATACGGCAAGAGACCTCCTCGCTCACGAAGAAATCGCGATGCCGGCGCAATGCTTCCGCGCCTTCAATCGAATCATGGTCGGTCAGCGTAAACAGGTTCATGCCGCGCCTGCGCAGCGTCGCGAACACCGCTTCAGGAGCGCTATAGCTTTCACGGCAAAAGCGGCTGACAACGGGCACAGTACACAGGCCGGAATGGTACGAGTGGACATGCAGGTCGCACTTCATGATTTGCAGCGTAGATTCCTTACGTTAAGGGTCGATGACAGTCGCGATAAAGTTCTGAAACAAAAAGGATTTAACTCTTTCGTCACATTCACAGACTTTTAATCTGGGCGTAGTGTGCCCATACCGTTGCCACTGCCATGCTCTCTGGCTTATGCAGAGAATTGAATTCGCGTATTTCGATGCTGGCGGGGGCCACCGCGCAGCGGTCACAGCTATCGAGACGGTCATCCAGGAGAAACAGCGCCCATGGGATATCCATCTGATGAATCTTCAGGAACTGCTCGACGAGATCGATATCCTCAAGAAGTATGCGGGGATTCGAATCCAGGATTTCTATAACGTTATGCTGCTCAGGGGGTGGACGCTGGGCAGTCCCCAACTCATGAGAGTACTCCAACTTGCCATCCGCGCTTACCATCGGCCCGTTGTTCGAAAACTTGAGGCTTACTGGAGAGAAACCCGGCCCGACATGGTCGTTTCGTTCGTCCCGCACTTTAACCGTGCGCTTTGCGAGAGCTATCACAGCGTTTTTCCGCGCAGGCCATTCGTAACCATTCTCACCGATATCGCCGACTATCCTCCGCATTTCTGGATTGAGCGCCAGCCGCAGTATTTTGTGTGCGGCTCGGACCGTGCGGTCGCCCAGGCACGCGCCGCGGGACATGCCCCTGAGTTCATTTTCCAGGCCTCAGGAATGATCGTCCATCCGCGTTTCTATGCTCCTCAACCTGACGACCGCTCTCGTGAACGCGAGCGTCTGGGGCTATTTCGTGATTTTCCGACAGGGATGGTCCTTTTCGGAGGGTATGGAAACCGGGTGATGCTTGAAATCGCCGATCGCTTGGATAGTTCCGAACTTGAGCTGCAATTGATTTTGATTTGCGGCAGGAATTTGGAGCTTGCGAAAATGTTGCGCGGACGAAAATCCCGGTTGCGTTATTACGTCGAGGAATTCACGCGCGAAGTTCCCTATTACATGCATCTTTCGGATTTTCTCATCGGCAAACCCGGTCCGGGCAGCATTTCCGAGGCGCTCATCAAATCGCTGCCGCTGATCATCGATTGCAATGCCTGGACGCTTCCGCAGGAACGCTACAACGCGCGGTGGGTTCGCGAGCACGGTGTGGGTTTGGTGTTGCCAAACTTCCGCCGTATCGTTCCCACCGTGAAAGAGCTCTTGGAGCCTGAAACATTTGCACGATGCCGTGAAAACGCGAATCGTGTAGGGAATCGCGCGGTATTTGAAATCCCCGAATTTCTCGATCGCATCCTCGGGGCATCTTTGGTGTCCAGGGCCTCCTAAGATTCAGGCGGGAAGCGACGAGACGACATTACAGCGCCTGTCGCCTTGCCCGAAGCATACCGATGGGCTTGTGCCGCCCGGGCTGCTAAGTATCGAGCCAAAACCGCTGCCCCCGGACTCTGCGTGTTGGTGTATTCTGACGCGCTAGGTTGAGCCGAGGAGAAGTCCGATTCGCAAATATAATCTGGCGCTGATTGGATTCGGAAACGTCGGCAGGGAATTTGTGCGCTTGTTGATGGCTAAGGAGGGCGAACTCGGCAAGAAGTACGGCGTCGAGTGGAGTCTCACTGGGGTGGCATCACGGCGAATCGGCTGGATCGCGGATGCCAATGGCCTCGATCCTTCGGTAGTTCTCGCGCAGCGCTGGCCGGAGGCGCGCAGCGGAAAAATTCCGAAAGATGTCCGTGAATGGATCGCGGCGTCGCGGGCGGATGTTGTTTTTGAGGCCAGTTCGCTCAACCGCCAGACAGGACAGCCCGCAATCGATCATCTGAAGGCAGCTCTGGAATCCGGGGCCCACGCCGTCAGCGCAAACAAGGGCCCTGTAGTTCACGCGTATCGCGAACTTTGTGACTTGGCGGCGAAAAATGGCCGGAAGTTTTTCTTCGAATCGACGGTGATGGACGGCACGCCGATTTTCTCCATGGTTCCGCACTGTTTACCGGCCGTTGATTTACGCGGCTTTCGCGGAATTCTGAATTCGACTACGAACGTTGTGCTTACGGAAATGGAAAAGGGTCTCGACCTGGAACAAGCGGTGAAGAAGGCGCAGGAAATCGGCGTCGCGGAGACGGACCCATCGGACGATCTGGACGGTTGGGACGCAGCCGTGAAGGTGGCGGCGCTTACGATTGTTCTCATGGGTGCGTCGATCAAGCTCGAGCAAATCGAACGCGTCGGAATTCGCAAAGTGACCCCGGAACAGGTGCGCGGAGCGCGTGCGGCCGGCATGAGGTATAAATTGATCTGTCGGGCTGAACGCACCGTCGACGGTCGAGTGCGCGCCAGCGTCAAGCCGGAGCAGTTGCCGCTGAGCGATCCTTTCGCCCTCCTCGCAGGTACAACATCGGCGCTGCGACTGGACATGGATGTCTTCGGGCTGTCGATCATCGAGCACAAGCCTGGCGTGATCGCCACGGCCTATGGTCTGCTCGCCGATTTTATTCGCGCCACGAAGAGTTGAAACCGCGATTTAGGGAAGGTGTGATGGGCACGCCAGTATTTCGTGAAAATGCTCGAGAGCCAAAGCTTTTGCCAGTCGATGTGAACTGGGCGCGTGCGCAATTTCCCGCGTTGAAGCAGACGGTAAATGGACACCCAGCCGCGTTCCTCGACGCGCCGGCGGGAACGCAGGTGCCGCAGCGCGTGATCGACGCCGTCCACGGCTATTTCGAAAATTCGAACGCAAATACCTGCGGCGCGTTTGCCACCAGCCGCCGCACCGATGCGATGATTTCCGCCGCGCGCGCGGCGATGGCGGATTTTTTCAATTGCGACGCGGATGAAGTGTTCTTCGGTCCCAACATGACGACCATCACGTTTGCGCTGGCCCGCGGAATTGGCCGGGATCTGCGCGCCGGCGACGAAATTGTCGTCACCACTCTCGACCACGATGCAAACGTTGCGCCGTGGCGCGCGCTCGAGGAACGCGGCATCGTCGTGCGGCAAGTGGACATTCACGAAGAAGACTGCACGCTGGACATGGACGATCTCCGCCGGAAAATCACGTCGCGCACGAAGATCCTGGCCGTGGGTTACGCATCAAACGCGGTGGGAACGATCAATCCCGTCGCGGAAATCGTGAAACTCGCACATGACGCGGGCGCGCTCGCGTTCATCGACGCAGTGCACTACGCGCCTCATGGCACGATTGACGTTCGCGCGCTCGACTGCGATTTTCTCGCATGCTCGCCTTACAAATTCTTCGGTCCGCACATGGGTTGCATCTACGGCAGGCGCGAACTGCTATTGCGCTTCCGCCCATATAAAGTTCGCCCCGCGCCCGAAACTTTGCCGGACCGCTGGGAGACAGGCACGCAGCTTCATGAAGGGCTCGCGGGAGTCACGGCGGCAATTGAATATTTGGCGGAACTCGGCCGCAAGTGCGATCCCGTGGCAACGAGTACTCGGCGCGTGGCGCTTGTGAGATCGCATTGCGCCATGCGCGAGTACGAAATGAATTTGGCGGCGCGCATGATTCGCGGCCTGACTGAAATTCCGGGCCTGCATTTTTACGGGATTTCCGACCCGGCGCGATTTTCCGAGCGCGTGCCGACGGTGGGCGTGCGGCTCGCGAATTCGAAACCGATCGATGCGGCGAAATTCTTGGGCGACCGCGGCGTTTTCACTTGGGACGGAAATTACTACGCGTTGAATCTCACGGAGCGTCTCGGCGTCGAGAAAGACGGCGGCTTGCTGCGCATCGGCCTCGTACATTACAACACAAGCGATGAAGTCGACCGCCTCCTCGCCACTCTGCGCGAATTCGCCGCTTCGCGCCAACCCTAAATCCTCGAGAAGCTAGTCTCTCTCGCTCCGGACAGCCGCATAAATCTCTCGGTTCCGTTTTCCCGCCGATTCCGTGTATTCTGACGCGTCACCAGGCCGTCGCGGGTGGAACATTAAAAATGCCAGAAACCAACATTCCAAACGCCACGTTCACGGAGCTCACGCAGGACGAAAAGGCCTACGCCGGGCTGGCACACGCGTTGATGATGTCTACGTGGTGGATCGGTCCACTGATAATCTACCTGACAAAAAAAGAGTCGCGATTCGTACGCTTTCACGCCATGCAGGCCTTGCTTTGGCAAATTGGCTTCACGGTTTTTTATTTTGGCGGATTCGTGGTGCTGATGACTGTCGTAATGTTCACTGTCGTTAGGCAGCCTAACGCTGCGCCAGCGAATCCGCCGTTCCCGATTGCGATTTTTATTTTTATGCCGATTTTTTGGCTGTTCATAATGAGTGCCATGGCGATTACTCTGACCCTCGGAATCATGTATTGCCTGAAAGCAATGCGCGGTGAATGGGCTGCGTATCCGGTGATCGGCCGTTGGTCCCGCAAAATCGTTGGGCAATGAAATGGCGAAACGACCAAAACCAATTGTGCTGACTGTACTCGACGGCTGGGGCTATTCGCCCGAGACGAAGGGCAACGCGATCGCGCTGGCGCGCAAGCCAAACTACGACGCGCTGCTCAAGAAATTCCCGAATGTCCTGATCCACACTTCCGGCCCATTCGTCGGATTGCCCGAAGGCCAGATGGGGAACAGCGAAGTTGGTCATCTGAACATGGGCGCTGGACGCATCGTACAAATGGATATCACGCGCCTCGACATGAAAATTGCCTCGGGCGAATTTTTCAGGGAGCCCCTGCTGCTCGACGCGATGCAGCGCGGCCGCGCGCGTCAACTGCATTTGATGGGCCTCGTCAGTGACGGCGGCGTGCATTCGCATATCAATCATCTGTACACCCTCCTGCGCATGGCCAAGGAAAATAAAGTCGAGCGCGTCTTCGTCCACGCTTTCACGGACGGCCGCGACACGCCGCCGAATTCAGGCATCGATTTTCTGCAACAACTCCAAAAGAAAACGCGCGAGTTGGGAGTTGGCCAGATCGCGACGGTTAGCGGCCGCTACTACGCGATGGATCGCGACAATCGTTGGGAACGCATCGAACGCGCCTACCGAGCCATCGTGCACGGAGGCTCCGAAGCGAAATTCGCCGATCCGATTGCGGCCATGCGCGCGAGCTACGAAAAATTGGTCACCGATGAATTCGTCGTGCCCGCGGTGATCACCACGGAAGCGAGCCCGGGCAAACCTGCCGCCCCCCGGGCCGTGATTCGCGACGACGACGCGGTGATTTTCTTCAACTTCCGCGCCGACCGCGCCCGCCAAATGACTCGCGCTCTCGCCGAACCGGATTTCAAGCAGTTCTCTGATCCCCAGCGGCCGAAGAATCTTTGCTATGTTGCGATGACGCAATACGAAAAAACGTGGCCGTGGCTGCGCTTCATTCAAGGACCGGAAAAACTGGAGCATATCCTCGCGCAAGTGTTCGGCGAAATCGGTTTTAGAAATTTACGTTGCGCGGAGACGGAAAAGTACGCGCACGTCACTTATTTTTTCAACGGTGGCATCGAGAAAGCATTTCCTGGCGAGGAACGCATCCTCGTACCATCGCCGAAAGTGCCCACGTACGATTTGCAACCCGAGATGTCCGCAGCAGGAGTCACGGACGCGGTGATAAAGGCAATCGAGAAAGGCGACTTCGACGCCATCATCATGAATTTCGCCAACGCGGATATGGTAGGGCACACGGGAAAACTCGAAGCGACGATCAAGGCGGTTGAGACGGTTGACGAATGTTTGGGACGCATTTATAAGTCCCTCTCGCCGCGCGGAGGCGCGTGGATCATTACGGCCGATCATGGCAATGCTGAGATGATGATTGATCCTACAACGGGCGGGCCGCATACGTATCACACCACGAATCCCGTACCACTCATCTTGCTTTCCGAGGACAACCGCGCGCAATTGCGTCCTGGCGGCTCGTTGCGGGACATTTCGCCCACGCTTCTCGCCATCTTGGATATTCCTGAGCCAAAGGAAATGACCGGCCGCGATTTGCGCGCACCTTCAAAAGAATGACGTCCAAACCGCGTGAAAATCCATGAGCAGACCGGCGCCTAAAGATACCAAGCTCCTGATTTGTGTTTGGCATGCGTTCACGCTATGGCGCCCGCCGCAGGATATGGATGTGCGAATCAGGCGGCGCTGGCCGGACCTGAACGTAGTCCATTTGCCGGGCTACGGGCACGTAGTCGACGAACTGCCGGACACCGATATCTTGGTCGGTTACTCATTGCGTCGCGACCAATTTGCGCAGGCAAGAAAACTCAAATGGATTCACTCCACGGCGGCGGGCGTGGGCCAGCTCATGTATCCGGAACTTCGCCGCAGCAGTATTGTATTGACCAACGCGGGTGGAATACACGCCGTTCCCATGTCCGAGCATCTGCTGGGGACGATCATCGCGATGGCACGGCGCTTTCCAGACGCGATGCACTATCAGGCGCAAAGCCATTGGGCACAGCAGGAACTCTGGGATGCGAAGCCGCGGCCTTTCGAATTAAGCGGGCGAGTGCTGCTCATCGTTGGTTTTGGCGCCACGGGACGCGAACTTGCGCGCCGCATCCAGCCGCTCGGGATGAGGATCTCGGGCATCACACGTTCGGGACGCGGCGACGCACAACTTGTCGAACGTATTCTGCCTGCGACAGAGCTTGCGAATGCGCTGCCGCAAGCGGACTTCGTGGTTCTGGCTGCGCCGGAAACACCCGAGACTCGTCAGATGATCGGCGCGAAGGAGTTCGCGCTGATGAAGCCGGAAGCATATCTGATCAACGTGGGGCGTGGCACTCTTGTGGATCAGGTAGCGCTGGCGGAGGCGCTGCGTGCGCGCACAATCGCAGGCGCGGCCATCGACGTCGCCGAGGAAGAGCCGTTGCCGCCGGAGAGTCCCTTGTGGAAGCTCGACAACATCTTCATTACTCCACACGTCAGCGCGGTGACCGAACGCATGTGGACACGCCAGATGGACTTGCTGATGGAAAATCTGGAAAGATGGTTCGACGGGCGGGAACTCATCAATCGAATTGACCTTGAGCGAGGGTATTGAATCACCGACGAATGCGCCGAGTGTCCCGCTATGACCGGGCTCGCAGAATCCTAATCCCCGGCCTCGATTTTTTGCGCCAGGTATCCTTCGCGTGCGTACACCACCACCTTCTTCATCTTTCCCTTTTTGTTTGCAATCATCAGCGGCTCGCCTTTGTCGTCCACTACTTCCACTTTGATCTTGTGATACTTGCCATCGCGCGCGGAGTCCGGCGGAACGTAGCCGAGCGAATATTGATTGCGCAGGAATTCGACGACGGTATTGAAAATATCAGGCATTTCGCCCTCGAAGCGTGGAAACCAAGCGAAGCCGCCCGTGAGTCTTCCGAAATAGTTCATTTCATTTTTCTGCTGAAGATAGCCAACGGACTCGCCGTTCGGATTGGCAACTGCCAGCATTTCGGCGGCGCCCACGCTGAAGACCGTGACGTTGGTCTGCTTGAGCACGTTATACGTCTGATCGAGCGTGTGCTTGCTGAAAGTATCGGCCCCGGTTCCAACCAGCAGAATCGCTTTCTTACCCTGCACATCCTTCAGGCGATTGATGGTATCGATTAGCGCGTCAAATGTGTTCGCTTCACTGAAGCCCGGGAAATAAAGACTCATAATCGCATTTTCGACTTCTTGCCTGTTGTGCGTGAAGTCGACCAGAATATGCGGCTTCAGATCAAAGGTGACCACCGCGATCCAGTCCTTCGGGCCGAGGTGCTCGGCGAAACCATACGCCAAATACTTCGCATAATATGCAAAGATTCCGCCAAATCGCGCGCTGAACTCCATTAGAAGCACGATCGTTATCGGCGCGTCGTTCGGTTGAAAATTCGTGACCGGCTCCGCCTGATTGTCATCAAAAATGCGGAAATTTTGCTGCTTTAGGCCGGTGATGATATTGCCGTCCTGGTCGGTGACAACCGTGTTCACCTGCACCAGTTGCGACTGGACGGTAATGGAATATTGCGGCTGTTGCTGTTGTGGTTGCGGTTGTCGTTGCTGCGCCTGAGCAGGCGGCTTTTGCTGGCCCGGTATTTGCGCCAGAACATTTGCCGGTACGATTAACGTAGCCGTCACGACAGTGAAGACGACCCAGCGCAGCACCGCGTTCTGTCGCATCAACCGAAGCCTCCGTGCACGATAGGATGTAAAAACATGTCGCGGGGATGGTCGATTCTTTGGCAACACGCCCTGCGTTGCGCCGCGGCCCGCGAAATCGCCATGATAGTATGAACTTGGCGTTCGTGCTGAAGATTTACCGCATTTATGGAGACTCGGATGCGATGGAAGCCGGGAATTGTCTTCGCCCTCATTCTGCTTGCAGCCGCGGGCGCTACGGAAACTGTATTTGCTCAAGCGCAGCCTTTGCAAACACAACCTCAGCCGCAAGCTGGAGCCGTAGACTTCGAAAGACTGTATATCGATGCGTTGGGCTGGCTGCAAGGAATGATTCGCATAAATACGACGAATCCGCCCGGCAATGAATTGGCCGCCGCAAAATATCTCGCTGACATTCTGCAGAAAGAAGGAATACCCGCGGAGACTCACGAAAGCACGCCGGGGCGTGGGATTTTGATTGCGCGCCTGTCAGCAAACTCGATACCGGACCCGTCGCGCGCCCTGCTGCTCATGGGGCATTTGGACGTGGTGGGCGTCGACAAATCGAAATGGCAGGTCGATCCATTTGGCGCCGTGATTCAAAACGGATATCTCTACGGCCGCGGCGCAATTGACGACAAGGGCATGACCATCGCCAACGTCGCCGTGATGGTCGCGTTGAAACGTTCCAACGTGCGCCTCACTCGCGACGTCATTTTGCTCGCCGAAGGCGACGAAGAACAAGGCGGTCAGGCGGGAATGAAATTTGCATTGGACAAATACTGGGAAAAAATCGCCGCCGGATACTCCCTGAACGAGGGCGGCCGCGTGATTGTAAAGGACGGAAAGGTGCAGTACGTCGGCGTACAAGCGGCGGAAAAAGTGCCGGTGGACGTCACTGTGACGGCTGCGGGAACTTCCGGACACGGCTCGGTACCGCTACCGGACAATGCCATTGTGCGTCTCTCCGACGCGCTTGGCAAAATCGGCGCATACCAAACGCCGTTCCAGCTCACGCCGGTGACGGAAACCTATTTCGAGCAGCTTTCGACGGTCGCTGATCCTGAAATCGGAAAATGGATGCGCGCCCTCGATAATCCAGTGCGGTCGGATTTAGCGCAGAAAAAAATTTGCGAAGCCAGCCCCGTCTGGAATTCCATGATGCGCGACACGATTGCTCCCACGATGTTGAACGCAGGCATCCGGCCAAACGTCGTGCCTTCGGAAGCGCAAGCGACGCTGAATGTTCGCTTGCTCCCCGGAAATTCAATTGATGCATTGCTGCTCAAGCTGAAGGACGTCGTCAACGATCCCAAGATCACGTTTCACGCCGATACGTCGATTGGGGAAGCCGCTCCGTCTTCATCTCTCGACAGCGAATTGTTCAAGACAATTCAGCAAGCCACGCAGGAGGAGTTTCCCGGCGTGCCCGTGGTGCCCATGATGTCGACGGGTGCGACCGATTCCGCGTATCTGCGGTTGCGGAACGTTCAAGCGTATGGGCTGCTGCCGTTTCCGCTTACCGAGGAAGACGCGTTGCGAATGCACGCGGACAACGAACGTATTCCGCTCGATTCGTTCCGCAAGGGAATCGAATTTCTCTATCGCGTCGTCAGTGATTTCGCAGTGGCAAAATAAACTTCAGCGAATCTGTCAATTCACCCAATTGTCCGGCGGAGGGGGAGGCTCGTCGCGATGGCGTTTCTGGTAGACCTCGAATTTGCGCAGCAGCCGTTTGCGCTTCCAATCGGAAACACGATTACGGTAAGAATAAAGATATGACCCTCTTCGCAGATACAGATAACCCACGAGCATGCCGCCCAGATGGCAGACGTGGCTCACATTGTCTCCGCCGGCGCCCAGCGTCCCGAAAAACTCGATCGCGGCCATGATTCCGACGTAGACGCGCATCGAAATCGCCACGGGAAACGGAATCAGCAGCACGCGCTGATGCGGGAACAATACCGCCGCCGCAATTAGCACGCCATAAATCGCTCCCGAGGCTCCAATTGTTGGAATCAGCGCGGTTCCAAATCCATGCGGATTGAGTATCGTCTTAACAATGATGTTGATCACGCCCGCGCCGACGCCGCAAAGAAAATAATAAAAATAAAAGCGCTTCTGGCCCCACGCGCGTTCGACGTCGCGTCCAAACATCCACAGCACAAACATGTTGATCAGGATGTGCCAAATGCCCTCATGCAGAAAAAGATAGGTAAACGGCTGCCAAATGAAGCCATGAATTGCGTATCGCGGAATCAATCCGAACCATATCAGCCAGAAATTCCATCCGGCCGGACCGAAAAACACACGAGACAATTCCTGAAAAAGAAAAACGGCGGCACAAGCAAGCACCAGCACCTTGATCGCGGGCGTGATGGACCAG
>JBAUEX010000089.1:0-5983 GCA_049678845.1 Candidatus Acidiferrales bacterium | reverse complement strand
CCGAACGTGTTGAAAATCGAGCGCTGCGAAAAATCCACGTTGGCGAACTCAAGGCGGAAGACTTCGTCGGGTCGCATGCCGGTGTCCAGAATGATGCTGGCAACGTCCTTGAGCGGCTGGCTGGCCGCGGCGAAGTAGGCAATTTCCTCTTCGAGCGAAATGGTCCGAATGTGCCTCGGCTCTTTGTAGAACTCGACGCCCTTGACCGGATTCGGCGTTTGATAGCCGCACCGTTCGGCGTAGTTGAACAGCAGCCGCAGAGTGGCCAGGGCGCGGTTCACGGTTGCACACGAAACTGCGCGCTCCTTCTCGTCTCCCCATCGCTTCTCCTGCACGCGCGCGAGCTTGAAGTCTTCGACCATGCCGGGCGTTATTTCGTCCAGCCACTTGCCCTCGAAGTATCGTTTGAGCGATTTGCAATTGTTGTCGTGCAGCTCGTAGGTCTTTGGCCGGTGCTGCCGCTCGGACCAGGCGAGGAAGACGGAAACGAACTCCTCGAACTTCGGCGGCAGTTTTCTCCGCGTGAATCCGGCGCGCCGATCGAGAAGGTCGGCCTTCCGTTTGGCTTCGGAGCGCAGCGCCGCTGTCCTGTTGGTGAGGCCGGATGATTCCTGAATCCTACGCCCTTCAAACTCGAAGCTGTACCACCACTTTTTTCCGCGTCGATAGACCGCCATGGCTAGATTCTCCTCGTAGCGTTGGATGGGTCTACTGCGACGTGAACTATACGCTGGGCCACCCATGCGTCAAGATCACCCTGTTGATATCTCACGCAATTCCGACTGACCTTTACGAACGGGATTCCCCTCCGCTGGCTACGCCACTGCGCCAAAGTCTCGATCGATAGCCCTAGGAATGAGGACGCTTCCTCGGGAGTCAGAAGCCGGTCCGCTACTGTCTGGACAGGCTTGCGGTCGGTCATGAGCGTGAGTTTTGCCGTGCTCGCCATTACCGTGCCTCACTCACCGCGTCACCCAGTCCGGCTGATCCGGCTGCGGCGTCTGAACACTTTCGAAGCGCAGCGTCTTCACGTTGAAGAAGGCATCGAGGGCGCCAACTTTTCCGTCGCGATTCTTCACCACAACAATGCGAGCGACGGTTTCATCGCCGCAAAGTTCTTGTACATACTCGCGGTCCACGTAGATCACGATGCTCGAATGTTTCGCCTTCGCTCCGCTGCCATAGAGCCGTTGGAGATTCGGACGTTTGCGGTCCTCGCCCTGCAGGGACTTGCGAAGCTGCGAAATCAAAATCACTGGGCATTTAAGTTCCATCGCCAGGGACTTCGCGGAGCGCACAAGATTCCGCTGCTGTTCAAATTCGTCCTTGCCGGGCGCCTCCACCAGCTCGTCGTAATCCACGATCACCGAATCAATTCCGGCGCGGGATTTCATTTGGCGAGCGACGCGCCGAATGCGCGAGACGCTGAGCTCTCCGTCGAGGATTCGGCACCGCTGGCACTCATGGCTTGCCGCCTCGGTGAGTGCGCGGGTTTCCTCCGGTGTGATGCGCTCCGGACGGCGCATTTTCCAGTGCTCGACGCCCGCTTCCGTCGCGAGTTCGCGCGAGATCAAATGCGGCGCGCTCATTTCGCCCGAGCAATACAGCGTGTGGCGTCCGTCGCGACAAGAGCGTCTTCGCGTTTGTTGTGCGAGCAGTGTTTTACCGACGCCCGTTTCAGCGGTGAAGATCACCAGCTCGCCGGCGCGGAAGCCTCCGGTCAGCCGGTCCAGCTCGTCAACGTCCGTGAAGATCCGCACGGAGTCTTGTGCATCGAAGCTTTGAAGCAAAGCCGCGGCCGCATCTCGACACGTAACGCCCAGGTCGTTTTGCTCCTCAGCCGTGCGTGCAAGTTCCGAGAGCTTCTCGATCACGCGGTCCAGCAACTCCCCGGCCGACGCGCTCGAAAATGCGTCCTGCTGAATTTCGGTGGCTGTGTAAATCACCATGCGAAGCAGCGACTTTTCGCGCACCAGACGGACGTAGTGCTCGACGTTCGAAACCTGCGGCACACCGGCGATCAGTTCCATGACGTACTGACTTCCACCGGCGGCTTCAAGTTCGCCGCTTCTGCGGATCTCGTCATCGAGCATCAGTGCGTCCGCACACTTGCCAGCTTCCCGTAGCTTCGCAAGAGCCCGAAAAATCCGCTGGTTTTGCGGCACGAAAAAATGCTCGGGCGCAAGTAGGTCGAACGCCACGTCTCGGCCTTTGGTTCCCAGTAGAATCGCGGCCAGCACGGCGCGCTCGGCTTCCGCGTTGCTCGGCAAAGGTTGTTCGATTTGCCCTTGAGTCGTCATGCGGGAATTTCCTCCGCCGTCAGCTTGTGGACCTCAGCCGAGGCGCTGGGCTTGGCCGGTTCACTGGACCGCAACTTTGCCAATGCCCGAAAGAACGGCGCGCCGCAACTGCGCGGAGTCCCGCTCGCTGCTGCCCAAGCATCGACAGCTTCGCCGAGGAGCACCGCAAGAGAATCACCGTTGCGCGAAGCCCAACGGCTTTCGAGGAAGGAACGCCAGAGCAATTCGCCGCAGGGTTCGATTCCGAGAAAATTCCAAACAGAGTCTTGTGCGGCCGGCAGCAATGTAGGGTATTGGGTTTCAACGGGTGCGGGAGTGATGGCATCTCCGAATCCGATATCGATCTGAATCGGAATACGCGCGCGCTCAAGGCGCGCTGTGAACGTCACGCGCACGCCTTCGTAATCGGCATCCTCGGTAATGCGCTCGGCTTTCACAGAATCAGCCTCGAAGGTTAAGCCATCGGGTTCAACTTCAATGGCACAGAGTTCTTTGAAGATCCCCACGAAACGTTCGGGGGAATTGTCGCCGCGTGCGAGGAAATCCGCGTCTCTTGTGGAGCGGTAGGTATGTTTTGTCCAGAGTTCGAAGAGCAACGCGCCTTTTAGGACGAACGTATTGCGGTGCTTTGAGCGGCTGAGACGATACAGAATTCTCTCAAGACCGTACTTCACGAGAATCAACCCGAAGTCTTCGTTCCGTGAACGAGCCAAGTCGAGCAATTTCTGGCGCACAGAGGCCGCGAGGTTTTTGGGTTCATGCGGCACTAGAGCGACTCCAGGTAGGGGCGGATGACTTTCGCAACACGGCAGACTTTCGCTGCGGCCCAAAGTTCGTCAATGGAAGCCTTCTTGAGCCGTCGAGATTCTTTCAGAGCCTCGATAGCGACGTCGAGTCCGATCTTGTAGCGGAACTTAAAGCAGTCAGCAACGGTTTTGGCAGGCGTAAAAACGCGGATGACCCGGCCAGATACGTGATGTTCGGACGCTCCGAACTGAAGCGCCGGGCGGGACATGCGAACGAATCGAACTGGCGGAGACGAAATTTTGGGAGCCCAGGCCTTGTGGCCGATGGCTATCCATACTTCGCGCGGAGATTGGGTAGTGAGGTTGTGAAATCGGAGTGCGGAGAGCAGGCAAATAATGCCTTTGGGGACCTGATACGATGCTTCGACAAGTGATGCGTGTTCGCTGGGAGAAAATGCCCGTGACGTGTATAGGCCACGTGCGATTTTTTCGAGTTGTCCCTGGCGAGCCAGCCGGGACAGATAGCTTCGCGGGACGCCGAGCTGCGTGGCATCGGCGGCAGTAATGATCTGACGTTTCGTTGCCAGATTACGAAGTTTTTCGGCTTTGGATTTGTTCATGCGGACGCCTCGACACTAGTGTACCAAGTCCTCGGCAGATGTAAATAAGTGCCTAGGAATTGTAGCATAACCCCTCAGCACCTCCCTCACATCCCTGAAAGCACGTGGCTCGAATCAACTTGCTCTGCCTTGGTAAGTTACGCCCCTTTCTTTGACCGATCGGAGTAGGTATGCGCGAATAAACGAGGGGACAAAAATCGCTGCGCTTAGGAGTATTCCGTGTCTAATCAGAATTCGACGTGGGACCGTCGCGAACTGTACGAGAAAGTCTGGCAATTTCCGCTTCGAAAACTAGCGGCCGAATACGGCATTTCCGATGTCGGCCTGGCTAAAGTGTGCCGAAAGCTTGAAATTCCGCTTCCGGGCCTCGGGCACTGGACAAAGATTGCCTGCGGTCACTCCATCCCGCGCCCGCCGCTGCCAGCATTGGAAAGCGTTCCGGTCTTAGTGCGCCAGATCCGCAAACCGGAGGCAGGGAGTCGGGAGTTCGAATGTCCTCACCGAGAGGCTGGTAAGTTGTTGATTCTCTGGCACCGCAAGCATTTTGGCGAACGACAGGCGTATTGTTGTTCGCGAGGAGTTACACCATGGAAAGAGAATTGCGAGTTTGGAAAGCGTATGCCACAGTCACCACGCTTCTGATCTTCATCCTGATCGGTTCTGCCTTTGCCTTCGAGGCCCAGAAGACAAAGTTCTCAGAGATCGACGTTCAACGCATCAACGTCGTCGAACCAGACGGGACACTGAGAATGGTCATTTCTGACAAGACGCAGTTCCCCGGAATCATCATCAAAGGTAAAGAATACCCGCACCCCGACCGCACAACTGCCGGAATGCTCTTTTTCAACGATGAAGGCTCTGAGAATGGCGGTCTGATTTTTGGCGGCATGAAAGCGAAAGACGGGACTGTGTCGAGTTTCGGCCATCTCAGCTTCGACCGCTACCTCCAGGATCAGGTCTTCACTATCGATGCCGAGGAAGAAGGCAATCGCAGGCGCTCGGGCGTGAGTGTTGTCGACGATCCCGACTGGCCGATCACGGACTTGCTCGCAGTTCCTCGCAGCGATTGGAGGAAGTTTTTTGACACCCATGCGCAGGCTCACCAGCGCATCTACCTCGGCCGCAACGCCGATGACTCTGCAACTCTGACTCTCAAGGATAAAAACGGCCACAGCCGCATCGTTATCAAAGTCAATCCCGATGGCTCTCCCGCAATACAGTTCCTCGATGCCACGGGCAAAGTAATCAGCCAGCTTCCCCAAGCACCTCAATAGCCCGGGCCCAAGATTCTTCGGTGAAAACTCTTTAACAAAGGATGGCAAGGAGATGAGATCTATTTCGAGCCAGCGGTTCCTCGCAATTTACTCGGGTGTATTGACAATGGCCTTCATGGTCACAATTCTCACCGGGTTTGCGGAACAGGAACGAATGGGCAGCTTCGATCAAATCGACGTGCAGCGCATCAACGTTGTTGGTCCCGATGGCAAGAATCAACTCGTGATTTCCAACCGACAGGAAATACCGGAGGCCATCATCGACGGGAAGACATTTGCGAGCCACGGACGCCACGATGGCGCAGGCATGATTTTCTACAATAGCGAAGGTGACGAAGACGGAGGCCTGGGGTTTGAAAGCAAGAAGACCGCAAACGGATACGACGCCGGCGGCGATCTGATGTTTGACCAGTACAAACAGGACCAGACTGTTGGGATCCAGTATGAGGACGACAATGGGAAGCGCACGGCGGGACTCCACGTCTGGGATCGGCCGGATATGGATTTGGCGGAAATGGCGGAGCACTTCGAGGCCGTTCAAAAAATGTCAGCCGGGACGGAAAAAGACGCCGCAATGAAACATCTCAAGGAACAAGCGAAAAATGGCGACTTTGGGGCGACCCGCCTTTTTGCTGGAAAAACACCGGACAAGAATGCGACGGTATTCCTGTGCGATGACAAAGGACACCCTCGGTTACGGCTAAGCGTATCCGCCGCGGGCGACGCGAAAATCGACTTTCTCGACGAAAATGGGAACGTCACCTATAGCCTTCCACAAAAGCAAGATAAGTAACCGCGACTCTTGCTGGGAGCAGTCTGCTGCTCGCGGGCGCAGGGTGCATCGTGGGCTGCGTGGTGGCGTATTTTGAATTAACAGGGCGGTGTGATCAGGCAGAATCTGTCGCCGCAGCCGCATCTTCCGACGGTGACGCTGAGAATACTTCATCTAGCGTTTTTGCCTTTATTAGGCGTTCATGAGTTGTATAGCGGAGATTCTGTAACGCTTTCACCTTCCACATTTTACGAGGGGGATTGAGCCTGGC
>JBAUEX010000088.1:0-2342 GCA_049678845.1 Candidatus Acidiferrales bacterium | reverse complement strand
GTCCAGGAAGACCTCGGAATAAGGCAGTTCTCGAGTGTGTTGGACTCCAGTTCACAGCGCTCCAGTTTATTTCCTGCGCGCCTGCCATGCCAAATGCGTTGGTCTGTGAGTGGCTCTTTTTCGTGGTGCTTCTCCTCTCGTGGTTATATGCCCGGAGAAGCTAACTTTCGACTGGACTAAATTTCGCGAGCAGGTCATAGCACCTGCTCGCGAAACCTTCATTTGTCAACGAAGCGATCGGAACTAAAGACTGGCGATAGCCGCGTGACCGCTCTCCGTTATGGCAATCAAATGCGGGCTAGATAAGACTCTCTAAACTCGCTTCGATAAGATTTTCGCGTCCCTTTAGCCGTGAGGGCGTTGTTTTGCGCTCGAACTCAGAAAAGCAAGCCACTGATTTCACGTGGCTTAGGCCAGTTCGTTTTGTAAAATTGTGTTTTAGTCCTTGGGTACGCTTTCCTAATCTGCAAAGGCAAGTCTGCATCGAAGAGCGCCGTCAACCCACGGATCATTCATCATTGGCACGTTTACATACTTTTAAATTAACGGGCGCGCACGCGAGCACTTCAGCACAAGCAATCTATTCGGGCGATTGACCGGGATGGGTGTGCCGCCTCAGCTGGAACTGGAGAGGGCGTTCTTCCGTTAAGATAACGGAGAGGACGCATGCGAAAAGAGCGAAAACACTACACCGCAGAGGAGAAGGTGGCCATTCTACGACGGCACTTGTTGGATAAGGTGCCGGTGTCGGACCTGTGTGAGGAACTGGGGCTGCAACCAACGGTGTTCTACCGCTGGCAAAAAGAATTCTTTGAGAACGGTGCTGCCGCCTTCCAGGGCAAGAGCCGTCCGGACCATCAAGCCGAACAACAACGGATTGAATTTCTGGAAAAGAAGATCCAGACCAAGGACGAGGTGTTGGCCGAACTGATGGCCGAGCACATCGCCTTAAAAAAAAGTCTTGGGGAGCTCTGACCCAGGTGTGGGTGCCGCACGATGTGCGGGACCTGGTGGTGGATTTCGTCCGGTGCTGGTCGGAAAAGACCGAGATCGGCGCCGGACGATTCATTCGTTGGCTGGGTGTGCGTGCCAGCAAGTTCTACGACTGGCGAGAGCGCTACGGGCGCGTCAATGAACACAACGGTTGGGTCCCCCGGGATTTCTGGCTGGCGCCGTGGGAGAAGCAAGCCATCATCGGCTTCCACCAGGAACATCCCTTGGAAGGCTATCGACGACTGACCTTCATGATGCTGGACGCGGACGTGGTAGCCGTGAGCCCCTCCAGCGTTTGGCGGGTCCTCCAACAGGCCGGGTTGCTCTCACGCTGGAAGGGTAAGCCGTCGCGCAAGGGTAGCGGTTTCGAGCAGCCACCGCAGCCGCACCAGCATTGGCACATCGATGTTTCCTACATCAACGTGAGCGGCACCTTCTACTACTTGTGCAGTATTCTGGATGGCTACAGCCGTGCGATCGTGCATTGGGATCTGCGGGAATCGATGACCGAAGCGGAAATCGAAGTCCTTTTGCAACGAGCGCGGGAGAAATACCCGGAAGCGAAACCGCGGATCATCTCCGACAATGGGCCGCAATTCATCGCACGGGATTTCAAAGAGTTCATTCGCATCGCGGGGATGACGCACGTGCGAACGTCGCCCTACTATCCGCAATCGAACGGCAAGCTGGAGCGCTGGCACAAATCGCTGAAATCCGAATGCATCCGGCCCGGCACACCGCTGACCCGGGAAGATGCGCTGCGCTTGATTCAAACCTACGTGGATCACTACAACACCGTGCGTTTGCACAGCGCCATCGGTTATGTGACCCCGCACGATCTGCTCGCCGGCCGACAGGCGGAGATCCACGCGGCGCGCGATCGCAAGCTGGAGCAAGCACGTCAGCAGCGGCAGCTGCGACGGACGGCAGAATCACTTGCGCATTTTTCGAACACGACTACAATGACCTCGCCATGTGAAACAGAAGCGGGCTCTGCAGGGATGCAACCATGCTGAGGGATAACTGGGTAGGACTCATCGAGCCGATGCAACTCAGCGCGGGAGCTGATCCTCTCGCGCTGCGCACCCAGAAACAGGCATCGGACGATAGATCCTTATGCCTTGAAAATCCCCGCCCCGAAGGGGCGGAATCTTCACTAACGGAAAACGTCACCTCTCCATTTCAGGCTGAGCCAACACAAAAAAAAATGATGCGGCGTCCCGACCAGCTCACTGGGATGAGTAAAGCCTGGGACGCCGCCTAATCGAACCGGAAATCTTTCTCTCCGGCTCGTGCGTGGGGGGAACCCGTTTTCAGAATCTAAGCCTTCACTGCGCACACACGTTATC
>JBAUEX010000087.1:0-42183 GCA_049678845.1 Candidatus Acidiferrales bacterium | reverse complement strand
GTTCCCTACGTAGAGCTTTGCCATAGAAGGGGCTCCTTAAACTGCTATGCCGCGGCGACTTTCCTGAGATTGGCACACCCTGAGAGGCTTTCCCGGGAATTCGCTGCCAAACTCTTTCTTTTCGGTGCGCTTTACAGATGCTTTGTGGTGGGTCTGACTTAAGTTTGAGATGCTAGCGAGAGCCTGCGCGTGGCAAGCTCCCGCTAATTTTGGTCTACTGACTAGAGGCTAGTTACGTTAGCGGCCTGCAAGCCCTTCGGGCCTGACACGACGTCGAATTCAACAGCTTGCCCTTCATTCAGCGACTTGTAGCCTTCCGACTGAATCGCCGAAAAGTGGACGAAAACATCCTCGCCCGACTGACGCTGGATGAATCCAAAGCCCTTGCTCGCATTGAACCACTTTACTGTTCCTTGTTCTTTTGACACTTGTGTTTCCTCTTCTTTATTTTAAGCTATTTGCGCCTCGCGACCGCCTCCAGCCGTAAAGCAAAAAAGGCTGCAAGTTTGTACTTGCAGCCCCTTTAATCGAATCTAGGGGTTTTACAAGAGCAACAAACGCAACCTGAGAATACCATAGTTGACCCTGTAGGGCTAGAGAATTCGCCAGCGCGCCAGGGGCCAAGTGTTCAAAAAGCGACACAAATGATTAACACTTGTTTCCACCTGCACAGCGTCTGATTTTGGGCGCATCCCTGTTCCGGCTGGCACAATCCGCGATTTTCGGGCACATTTTATTCTGGGAATAATCGGTTGGATGAGGAGCCACCATGCGTTGGAAGATTGACCGCCTTTGCTTTAGATCCGGCACCGCGTTGCTGCTGTGCGCGCTGGCGTTTTCACAGTTCGCAAATGCCGCGCAAGATCCGTCGGCGCAGCGAATCGACGCAATTTTTTCCGGGATCACATCGGCGCACGAGCCCGGCTTGGCCGTGGTCGTGCGCAAAGATGGTCGCACCGCGTTCATTCGCGGCTACGGTTTAGGTGATCTGCGCTCGAGCCTGCCCATCGACGCACACACGAATTTCCGCCTTGCGTCTTTCACCAAGCAATTCACCGCGATGGCGATCATGCTGCTCGTGCATGACGGAAAACTGAACTACGACACGCGCCTCACCGACATTTTTCCGGATTTTCCCGCCTATGGCCGCACGATCGCGATTCGCAATTTACTCAACCACACTTCCGGTCTTGTTGCTTACGAGGACCTGATGGACAAGAAATACGCGGGGAAATCCTGGGAAGAAATTCCGCAAATCAGCGACGCGGGCGTGCTCGCATCGATGGAGCAGCAGACGGCAACAAGATTTCCGCCGGGAAGCAAATGGGAGTACAGCAATTCGGGCTATTGCGTGCTTGCGACGATCGTCGAGAAAATCTCAGGAGTGCCGTTCGCGGAGTTTCTCCGCCGGAGAATTTTCGCGCCGCTCAAAATGGAAAACTCCGTCGCGCACGTTTACGGCAAAGACCACGTCGCGAATCGCGCCTACGGTTACACGAACGATGCGGGAGTGTGGCTCGAAACCGATCAAAGCTCGACGTCAGCCACGCTGGGAGACGGTGGAATTTATTCTTCGCTCGACGATTTAATGAAGTGGGACGATGCGCTTCGCAATCACACGCTGCTCAGCGCCAAGGAGATGCTCCCTGCAGTCACACCGGAAAATTCTGCCGCAGTGTTGTCGGAAAATGTGGACGACTTGCCGAAAGCCGCCGCCGAAAAACCGCTCGCATATGGCTTCGGTTGGTTCCTCGACCCCTATCGCGGGCACGCACGCATGTGGCATTACGGCAGCACGATCGGTTTTCATTCCATCATCGAACGCTTCACCAACGACAATCTCACCATCATCATTCTCTCGAATCGCACCGACGTAGATCTCGCCGCCCTTGCTCTCCGCGCCGCCGACCTGTATCTCCCTCCGGATGCATATCCAAATTCACCCGAGGGCCTACATGGCTTTCTGGACAGCGCAGTTGCGGCCGCCAAAAGTGGCGATGTCGACAAATTGACTCGAATGGTCAAGAATATGGAAATCCCGAATTGCCCCTCGTGGGTTGCCGCGCACGAACCAGATAACCAAGGCTGGGCAGACCTTTGCAACCACACATTCCTCGATAACCGTGAGAAGTCCATGCGCGATCCTCTAACAAGAATTTCTCAACAGTATGGTGAGATCGCCGTTCGTAGCGTAAACAAATCGTCGCAGCCTGGGACTGAACGGGTTTGGCTGCAGGAGTTGAAACGGTCTGTGGATATGTACTTCGCGGAATGGCGGAAAACCGGTACCGCAAGTGACCCGCAAGCCGATCAAATCGGGTATTTTCTGTTCATCGGAGGTAGCTATCGATGGATTTTCTAGCGCAGTTTATCAAACCCCGAACCGGCCCTCCTCCTTCCTTGGTTTGCAACGCAAAGAATTGAGGTCGTGAATCCGATTTATCCCCCTGAAGCAAAGACGAAAGGCATTCAGGGAACGGTAAAGCTTCATGTGTTGATACTGACCGACGGCTCGGTCAAGATATTGGAAGTCGCACCCGGCGATCCGATGCTGGTGCCTGCGGCTGAAAAAGCAGTTCTTCAATGGCGATACAAGCCGTTTCTCTTTAACGGACAACCCGTCGAAGTGGATACTACAGTAACTGTAAATTTTAATTTGTGGCACTGAACTGGGATCGTATGTGAATTCCGACCCACGGCGGAGCGGTTTCCGGCGGCCGCTAGCTCGATACAAGAATAACGGCACGGGAACGCCGCAAATTCCTACCTGCTCGTCAGTGCGATCCACGCCGCGAGCGCGGCGCTCTTGTGGTCCTGGGTCCACGGAGGGCCGATTGACTTCCCCGTTTGTAAAATTGTCTTCACGGCGGCCGTCGCAGATTTTCCCAAGACTGATTTAGCTTGTGCTTCCAAGTCGCGCTCTCGAACACCGGATACCTGAATCTTCCGTTTCTCGCAAGCGGTCCAGACCGCGCGTCGGAAGAATTCTCCTTCTGCTGTGTGGATGAGCGGGTGTGAAGCAAGTATCTCCGAAAGAGATGGAAGCGGACGTCCTGATGCCAGCACGACAGCGCACGTTTTCACTGCATAATCGCCGTCGCGCAATTCCTCAATCAAATTCTGAATTGATTCGGATGCGAGGCGCTCCGAATCCACAGCGCAGTTCGCAATGTATTTCTCAGCCGCGCCCAGGGCAAGATTTTTTGCGAAATGATACGGTTGCTTCTTCCTCGCGGACTTCCCGTCGATGACTTCGATGCGTCTTCGCTCAACCACGTTCAATCGGCCGCTGTCATTCGATACGACGACAAGCACTCCCCAGCCGGAGTGCATTCGCACGCCAATGGCTGCCACTTTCATGCTGCACGAATGTCAACTACGCCAGCGCCTTCGGAATCGCCGCTTCCCATTTTCCTTGCGACTTCAGGATCAACTCGACTACTTCGCGGGCCGCGCCTTCCCCGCCCTTGGCCCGCGTGACGTAGTGCGCGGCGCGCAACACCTCTGCCGTCGCGTCGGCGACCGCAACGGCCAATCCCACGCGCGCGAAGAGCGGCAGATCCGGTAAATCATCGCCGATATACGCGACTTCGTCGTCCTTCACGCCCGCGCGCCGCAAAATCTCCTCGTACGCGCCGATCTTCTTCGCCTGGCCTTGATATACAAACTCGATATGCGCTTCTTTTGCGCGCTGATCGACGGCTGGCGTGTTGCGTCCCGTAATCACGCCGCTGCGCAAGCCCACCATCGACGCGAGATGCAATCCCGCACCGTCATGCGCGTTAAACACTTTCATCTCCGCGACGCTGCCATCGGGAAAAGCCTGCAGGCAGACGCTTCCATTCGTCAACACGCCGTCCACATCCATCAGCAGCAGGCGGATTTCCTTTGCTCGCCGCCGTACGTCCGCCGAATTTGTCTTTTTCGCCATCGCGTGATTCGTCTCGATATCTTGCAGCGGCTATGCTCCGCTGGACCTTGGGTTCGTGCTAGAAAAGTTGCAGCGTCCACAAATCGTGCAGATGAACCACGCCCTCGACGTGAAGCTCCGCGTCCACAACCACCACCGAAGTAATTTTTCGCTCTTCCATCAATCGCAGCGCGCTCGCGGCCAATTCCGTGCGCGCGAGGGTCACAGGATTTTTCGTCATGCTGTCGGCAGCCGTCAAATCGAGGGCTTCTTTTTTCCGCCGCTCCATCAAGCGCCGCAAATCGCCGTCCGTCACGATGCCGAGCAATTTCCCCGCGTCGTCCGTCACGACAACCATCCCCAGTTTCTTGCGGCTGATTTCGTAGATGACTTCGGGAATCGGCGTTTGCGAACCCACGCGCGGCAAATCATGGCCAGCGTGCATTACTGAGTCCACGCGCCGCAACTTCGTGCCGAGTTTCCCTGCTGGATGCAGCGCGGCAAAATCCTCTTCGCGAAAGCCACGCCGGTCGAGCAGGGCAATCGCGAGCGCATCACCCATGGCCAACGCGGCGGTCGTCGAGGCAGTGGGAGCCAAATTCAACGAACACGCTTCTTCCTTCACCGCGATGTCGAGCGCCACGTCGCTCGCCGCGGCTAGTGTCGAATGCGAATTCCCCGTGAGCGTCACCAGACCAATCCCCAGCCGCTTGATGGGCTCGAGCAGGGCCAGCAGTTCTTCCGTCTCGCCGCTTGTCGACACGGCCAGCACCACGTCATCGCGCATGAGCATTCCCAAATCGCCGTGCAACGCTTCGGCAGCATGCAGAAATACCGACGGCGTGCCTGTGCTCGCAAGCGTCGCGGAGATTTTTCTCCCAATCAGTCCCGACTTGCCCATACCCGTGACGATTACGCGGCCACCGCATTCAAAAATAATTTCCACGGCGCGCTCGAATCGCTCGTCCAGCCGTTCGCTCAAGCCCGCAATCGCTTCCGCTTCGATCCGCAGCACGCGCTGCGCCGCCGCAAGGCTTCCCGGTGATTTCGCGGACTTCGTCGCCTTCATTGTTTCTCCCACTCGCGAACGAGCGACGCGATTTTCACAATGCGCTGCGCCAGCGGCCTGAATTGCTCGAGAGGCAGCGCGTTTGTGCCATCGGACAGCGCCTTCGCCGGATTGTCGTGAACTTCCGTAAACAATCCGCTGGCTCCGGCTGCAACAGCGGCCTGCGCAAGGGGCTCAATGAACTCTGGCTGGCCCCCGCTTGATTTGCCTTCTCCGCCGGGAAGCTGCACCGAATGCGTTGCGTCGAACACTACCGGATATCCGAGCTTTCGTAAAATCGGAAATGACCGCATGTCCACCACAAGATTTTGATAGCCAAATGACGCGCCGCGCTCCGTCACAATAATCTTATGGTTCCCTGTGCTAGCGATCTTCTCGACGGCGTTGCCCATCTCCCACGGCGAGACGAACTGGCCTTTTTTAATGTTTACCGCGCAACCGGACTTCCCCGCCGCCGTCAGCAAATCCGTTTGCCGGCACAGAAACGCGGGGATTTGGATCACGTCACAGATTTCCGCGGCAGGCGCGACCTGCGCCACATCGTGTACATCGGTCAAAATCGGCAGTGCGAATCTGTTTTTAATTTCACCGAGTATTCGCAGACCTTCTTTTATGCCTGGCCCGCGAAAAGACGAAATCGATGAGCGGTTGGCTTTGTCGTACGACGCCTTGAAAATCAACGGCACGCGCAGCTCGCGCGCTACTGCCGCAAGCCGCTCTGCGATCATCATCGCGTGGCTCTCGCTTTCGATCACGCACGGGCCCGCAACGAAAAAGAACGCCGCGCCTTGCCCCATCGCGACAGCGCCCACGCTAAATTTCTGAGAAATCTCCATCATTTTCGATTTGCGCCAACCTTGGGATCACCGGCAACCCTAAGACTATGCAGGATTCCCCGCCTTTGCAATCTTGCCGTTGGTTTCAGTTGCGCGTGTCAGAACGCCCCCCCGAAGTTCTCGGGGGGAGTCACTTCGGCTGAGGCACTCACAAAACAAATCCGAGCGAGACAAGTTGTGCGCCATCCACGCCGCGCGTAAAATCCCGCAGGCCGAAAATGCGCGACACACGCCTGACACGCAATCAAATTCGCGGCTTCTGGGCCTCCTGGGCTGGATGGACGGTTGACGGCATGGACTCGTTCATCTACGCACTCGTGATGGTGCCGTCGCTGCGCGAACTGTTGCCGAAATCGCACATCGCAGCCACGCAAGCCAATGTCGGATTTTACGGCGGCCTCCTGTTCGCGCTTTTTCTGATCGGCTGGGGATTCGCGTTCCTGTGGGGGCCGCTTGCGGACAAATTTGGCCGCGTGCGCACCCTGATGCTGACGATTCTCTGGTATTCGCTTTTTACTTTTTTAGGGGCGCTCGCCACCGGAGTGTGGCAACTGGCGGCGTATCGCTTGCTCGCCGGAATCGGCATCGGTGGCGAATGGGCGATGGGCGGAACGTTTGTCGCAGAAGAATGGCCCGAGGAGCGCCGCAAAATGGGCGCGGGCATGATGCACACAGGTTACTACGTGGGAGTTTTTCTTGCCGCCATCGCCAATTACGGCATTGGCAGCCATTACGGCTGGCGCGCGATGTTTGCTCTGGGCGCGCTACCCGCGCTCTTCATCGGCTTCATCCGTTACGGCGTCACCGAACCACAACGCTGGAACGCGAAAAGTAATCAACTCAAAAGGCAATCTCTATGGCGGCCGCTGGCCCAGATTTTCTCGCGCGATTATCGCCGCCGCACTGTCCTTAATTCCATTTACATGTTCGTGTCAATCGTGGGACTGTGGGCCGGATCGGTGTACGTTCCCGCCTCGATTACTTACATCGCGGCGCGCGAGCATTTCACAAGCGCGCAAGGCCTGCGCCTGGCGTCGTATGGCACCATGCTCCTCGCCGCCGCGACGATCCTTGGCTGCCTTGTCCTTTCGCCGCTCGCCGAACGCTTCGGCCGCCGCGTTGCGATGGCCTCATTTTTTGCATGCATGTTCGTTTTTATTCTTCTCGCTTTCGGCCATGTGTTCTATCTGAACGCGCACGCGCTCCCGTGGTTTTTCGTGTGTCTTTTTTTCCTGGGGCTCGGCGGTGCGAATTTTGCGATGTACACGCTGTGGCTGCCTGAACAATATCCCACTGAATGTCGCGCCAGCGCGTTTGCGTTCGCGACTTCCGCGGCGCGTTTCGCCGGAGCCGGCATCACATTTCTTGTCGGCGCGGGAGTCGCGCATTTCCACACCATCGGCATCCCCATCGCGATGACCTCAGCAGCCTTCGTCGTAGGACTCGCCCTTCTGCCCTTTGGCGCGGAAACGAAGGGCCAGGGCTTGCCCGCTTAACGCGAATGGTCGTTTCTCTCGACCTGGATCCGAACAAGGCTTCTACAGGAAAGCCGTTATTCCTCTTTGGGATTCGGGCGCGTACAATGTGGGCAGATCGCCAGCCCAGGCGAGGGAGGAAGCCGATGCAAGCAGACCGCGTGGAAGTATCCTGGGACAACGAAAAATCAAAATGGCAGGTTCGAATCGAAGTCGGCGACGAAGTGGTACGCCGTCATTGCGACTTGCCGCGTGATGCCGATGAGCAATCGCTGCGCGCCGCCGCGCAAAAGACGGTCGCAGACGAAGGGTACGAAAGCGCGGGGAACATTACGATCCTTCGCAGCCGCGCGGTCTGAAGCGCAGAAATTTCTGTACGCGACTCACGCCGCTCGCGTCATGCGCCCGGCGCTGTGCGGTTCTGTGTGGCTTCCGACCTAACGGCAAGCCCCGCGATTGCGCCTGCAATGAATACGCCGCTTCAGTCTTGTACCGGTTTGCCTGCGAGATCGGCATCCACGCCGCGCGGAAACAGATAGTACGCGACCACAAACAAATAAAGCGCGAAGCTCAGGACAGGCTCTACCAGCGACGTCAGCATCGCGATAGCGTACGTCACCACACCCACACGATACGCGATCGTTGTTTTCCGGATAGTCGCTTTGGTCACGCTCGCGTGGAACGCGTCGCTGCGGGCCAGATGCGCGAGCAGCAAGTTATAAACGGTCCCGGAACTCGTCAGAGTCAGGCCGTACAAGAACGTCGAAGAACGCATCGCGGGATAGGCGCCCAACGTCGAAGTCGCGAATGGAATGAATACCGTTACTCCCAGCAACATCAGATTTAGAAAAACCGTCCAGCGGTCGACTTTTTCGACCAGTCGGAAAAGCGCGTGATGGTTCTGCCACATGATGCCGATGACGGCGAAACTGAGAATGTAAGCGAGCAGATTAGGCCATAAGCGTAGCAGCGCGCGAGCCAGTTCCCGATCTGACGGAGGAGTATTGAACGCAGGCAGCGCAATCCCGAGAATCAGCAGCGTGATCGCAAACGCAAACACGCCATCCGAGAACGCCTCAAATCGCACCTTATTCATGAACGTTCTCGCGACACGAATTTACCTTGCTAATCCGAAGAGGTGGCGGGGGCGTGGGCGGCGCGCTGGGGTGTTGCGGCGCGGCGGCGGCGATGCTCGGCGGACGCACCGATGAAAGCGGCGAATAATGGATGCGGGGCGAGCGGCTTCGATTTGAATTCCGGGTGGAATTGGCAGCCGAGGAACCACGGGTGATTGGGGACTTCGACGATTTCGACGTAAACCCCATCGGGGGTCTTGCCCGTGATTTTCAAGCCTGCCGCAGCGAGCGCGGGCTCGTAGTCGCGATTGAATTCGTAGCGGTGGCGGTGACGCTCGGAAACTTCGGTCGTGCCATACGCGCGCGCGGCGAACGAATCCGCGTCGAGCTTGCACGGCCACGCGCCTAGGCGCATGGTGCCGCCCATTTCATCGACGCCGAGCAGTTCGCGCAATTTGTAAATCACGCGATACGGTGTTTGCGCGTCGAACTCGGTCGAATTCGCGTGCGGCAAACCGGCCGCGTGGCGCGCGTACTCAATCGTCGCGCATTGCATTCCCAGACAAATTCCGAAGAACGGCACTTTTTTCTCGCGCGCATATTGAATCGCGTAAATCATTCCTTCGATTCCGCGCTTGCCGAATCCGCCGGGAATTAGAATCCCATCCATGTGCCGCAAACGTTCGGCGGCCATTTCGAGCGATTCGATGTCGCCCGACTCAACCCATTCGATGGCGACGCGCGAGCGGTGCGCCAGGCCGCCGTGCATCAGCGCCTCGCGCAAACTTTTGTATGCGTCTTCGAGCTGCACATATTTGCCGACGACGCCGATGCGCACTTCGCCTTCCGGATGCTCGAGCTTTTCGAGCATCGCCAGCCACGGCGACATGTCGCGCGGACCGGATTGCAAATGCAGCAGGCGCAGAATTTGTTCGTCGAGGCCTTCCGCGACAAGCGACATCGGAACTTCGTAGATGTTGCGGACGTCGGGCGCGGAAATCACCGCGGACTGATTCACGTTGCAGAAGAGCGCGATCTTCGCCTTCAACTCCGGCGCAATGGGATGATCGCTGCGGCACAGCAAAATATCCGGCTGAATTCCAATGCTCAGCAATTCTTTGACGCTGTGCTGCGTCGGCTTGGTCTTGTGCTCGCCGGCCGTGGCGATGTAGGGCACCAACGTCAGATGAACGTAAATGGCATTTTCCGGGCCGAGTTCGAGGCGCATCTGGCGAATCGCTTCCAAGAATGGCAGCGATTCAATGTCGCCGACCGTGCCGCCAATTTCGACGATCACCACATCCACATCATCGGCGACTTTGCGAAATGCGGATTTGATTTCGTCGGTGACATGCGGAATCACTTGCACGGTTTTGCCGAGGTAGTCGCCGCGCCGCTCCCGTGCGAGAATCGATTCGTAAATGCGGCCAGTCGTCCAGTTGTGGTCGCGCGTCAGCTTGGCATTCGTGAAGCGCTCGTAATGCCCGAGGTCCAGATCCGTCTCCGCGCCGTCGTCGGTGACGTACACTTCACCGTGCTGGTAGGGCGACATCGTGCCGGGATCAACGTTCAGGTAGGGATCGCACTTCTGAAGAGTGACTTTGAGGCCGCGGGATTCGAGCAGGCAGCCGATGGAAGCCGCCGCAACGCCTTTGCCGAGAGAGGAAACCACGCCACCCGTTACGAACACATACTTCGGGCGCGTCACCAAGGCTCCCGTTTTTCCTCCCAGGTAGGCTGCGTACAAATCATTATCGCCGCGACGCTCGACTCTGTCAATCGCCAGTTTTCTTTTCCTGCCAAGACTTGCGCATGCCCGGCGAGCCATCGGCATCATATTTCCTGATTCGCTGGCCATTCGGATGCGAGCTGAATTGGCGGCCGCAAAAACTCCGTGACGAATTCCCCGCAACGCGACACAATGCGTGGCCGTCGATACATGCGGAGGGGAAACGCAGCGTCGATTCAGTCAAATCCAAGGAGCTGCAGAATGAAAAAAGAATCTCAGATTTCGCGACGATTGTTTCTGAGAGCAACGACGTTAGCAGGGGCGGCGCTCGCCAGCGGTTTTGCGCCTCTATGCGATTTGGACGGCGAAACTCGCATTCCCTTTGCGCCGCCGGCAAAATCGCAGGCGGGTGGCTCTGCCTCGCCTTCTGGCAGCTTGAACCACTGGATTGAGCGTATTTTTTCTCGCGAATTCGCAGGCCAACGCTTCGGTCCCGCGCGCTGGGACGAGGATGGCAAGTCATACACAGTTCTCGAGTCGGCTCACGATAATCGCGAAGTGCAGGAGTTGGCGCGGTACGACTCCGCGAGCGGCGAGCGGAGTGTGCTTTTCTCATCCGCCGAGTTAATTCCCGCTGGGGCAAACGAGCCGCTGCGCATCGAGGATTTCGAATGGTCGCGGGATCGCAAGAAAATACTCATTTACACAAATTCCGCGCGCGTGTGGCGGGAAAATACTCGCGGAGATTATTGGGTGTACGAGCGCGACGCGAAGCGCCTGCGCAAAATCGGCGGAGACGCGACTCCGTCGTCACTGATGTTCGCAAAGTTTTCTCCCTCCGGTGATCAGGTGGCTTATGTGCGCGCAAATAATATTTACGTCGAGGAAATTTCATCAGGCAAAATCAAGGCGCTGACCGCCGACGGCTCCGAGACCACCATCAACGGCACCTCCGACTGGGTGTATGAAGAAGAGTTCGACGTGCGCGACGGCTTTCGCTGGAGCGGCGACGGACGCAGCATCGCGTACTTTCAATTCGACACGCGGCCTGTACGCGAATTCTCGATGATCAATAATCTTGACGGCGGATTTCGCGAGCCCATCACCCAGATTCCCTACCCCGAATACGGTGTGTATCCAAAAGTTTGGACGTTTCGCATACCGTCCGCCGGGACGCCGAATTCCGCGGTACGCATCGGCGTCGTGAGCGTCAACAATGCCAAGACGAAATGGATCGACGTGACGGCAGATTCCGACAAATCTTACATCCCACGTATGGACTGGGTCGGGGATTCAAACGAGATTCTGCTGCAGCACATGAACCGGCGGCAAAATATGAATGACGTTTATCTGGCGGATGCGCACACAGGTCATGCGCAGCGGATTTTTCACGACGAAGATAAAGCGTGGCTGGACGTAAACGAGGACACGCGATGGCTGGCAAAGCATAAGGGATTCCTGTGGGCGAACGAGAGCGACGGCTGGCGGCACGTTTACGTGATTGCGCGGGATGGTAGCGGCGCGCGGCGGATTACACGAGGAGACTTCGACGTCATCGAGATTCTCACGGTCGATCCGGCAGAGGAGTGGCTGTACTTCATCGCATCGCCGGACAACGCCACGCAACGCTATTTGTATCGCGCGCGCATGGACGGCTCCGCCGCGCCCGAACGTGTGACGCCGCCGAATGCGAACGGGATTCATCGTTACGACATTTCTACCGATTGCAAATGGGCGTTGCATACTTTTTCATCCTTTGATGTGCCGCCGACAACGGAATTTGTAAGCCTGCCGGATCATCGCGTGGCGCGGGTGCTGGCGGATAATTCAGAAGTACGCGAAAGGGTAAAAGTTTTTGGCACTCGCGCGACAGAGTTTTTTCAAGTCGACATCGGAGATGGCGTGAAACTGGACGCTTGGATGATCAAGCCGGCCGATTTCGACGCGTCGCGCAAATATCCCATACTTTTCAATGTGTACGGAGAGCCTGCCGCGCAAACCGTGCTCGACGGCTGGAGCGGCGGTTCGCTGTTTCACCGCGCGATTGCGAATCAGGGATACATTGTGGCGTCCGTCGACAACCGGGGCACGCCCGCGCCGAAGGGACGCGCGTGGCGCAAGATAATTTACGGCGCGGTGGGAGTGCTGTCTTCGAAAGAGCAAGCCTCGGCGGTGCGAGCGATCGCGCGCGAACGTTCCTATGTGGATACGGAGCGCGTTGCGGTATGGGGATGGAGCGGCGGCGGGACCAATACGCTGAATTTGATGTTCCGCTCCCCGGAAATTTACAAAGTGGGAATGTCGGTGGCGCCCGTGCCCGATCAGCGCATCTACGACACGATTTATCAGGAACGCTACATGGGCTTGCCGCAGGAAAATGCGGAAGGATACAAAGCGGGTTCGGCGGTGAACTTCGCAGAAGGATTGCAGGGGAAGTTGCTGCTGGTTCACGGCACGGGCGACGACAACGTGCATTTTGCCGGCTCGCAATTGCTGGTGAATCGCATGATCGAACTTGGCAAGTCATTCGACTTCATGGCGTATCCGAATCGCACGCACGGAATCTCCGAGGGCCGCGGCACTACGATGCACATTTATAAACTGCTCGCGCGGCATTTGACGACGCATATGCCGGCGGCGTCCAAGCCTCACACGATAACTCTGCTTCTCGGTCGAAAGCGCGGCGCGATTCAGCGCGGTTGAAATTGCCGCCACTCGTGAGAACACGGAGCGCGAGCTAAGAAAATACCAACACTTCAGTTGGCGGCGGCTTGGCGGGCGCGAAGCGCTTCTTCGACTTTGGCTACGTCGGCCGGTGTGTCGACGGCGATTCCTTCATAGGCGCATTCGGCGACGCGAACGTGGTAGCCGTTTTCGAGCCAGCGGAGTTGCTCAAGCTGTTCGAGGCGCTCGAGTTCGCCGGGCGGGAGCGCGGGAAACTCGAGAAGCGCATCGCGGCGAAACACGTAGAGGCCGATGTGCTTGAAATGGCGCGCGGAGACGCGCTCTCCTGCTTCGCGGACCCACGGAATCGGCGCGCGCGAAAAATAAAGCGCGTTGCCGTCGAAATCGAGAACGACTTTGACGATATTGGGGTCCATGATTTCAGCCGCATGGGAAATAGGGGCGCAGAGCGTGGCGACTTGCGACTCGGGTTCGGAAAGAATTTCATCCACCGCAATATCAATGGCCTCGGGAGAAATGAGCGGTTCGTCGCCCTGCACGTTGACGTAAATTTCTGCGGGAATATGGACAGCGACTTCGGCGATGCGCTCGGTACCAGTGCGGTGCTCGCGGCGGGTCATAACGGATTCGCCGCCAAAGGACGCGACGACGTCGCGGATGCGGTCATCGTCGGTAGCCACGACGACGCGGGAAACGCGGCGGCTCATTTTCGCGCGCTCGACCACGTGCTGAATCATGGGACGTCCCGCAATGGGCGCGATGGGTTTGCCGGGGAAACGCGAAGAGTCGTAGCGCGCGGGAATTACCACGACAACGGAAGGTGAATCGGTTTGGGAGTTTTTTGCCACGAGAAACTTCCACGCTGCAAGATCATCTTACCACGTTGGGTGAATTGCGGCCCCGGCTCCAGGCTGGGTCTGCCGATCTGCAACCGCTACCAACAAGAACAGGCGTGAGCCAATTTATACAGGTTCGCCGGGCAGAATTTCGGTATTTGTACTGCTTGCAATGGGACCCAGCGGTGATAGAATCTCGTCAAGATTTGGGCCGGGGGTAGCGTGCTGAAAGCGGCCAGGCTAGCGAGACGAAGTTGGACGGCATGCGCGGTCCTGGCGCTGGCAGTCGGCATGATTCCCTGCGGCATGGCAATTGCCCAAAGTACTGGGCCGTTGATTTACAAACCTCCTCCAGAGAGCAAAACCTCCCACATAGCTGAAATCCGGAAAGACGTCAATTTAGTGCTGGTAAATGTGACGGTTACGGACCCGTACGGGCGGCTAGTGACTGGCCTCGACCAGGAGAATTTCCGGGTCTTTGAGGATGGGAAGGAACAGGAAATCATGCGGTTCGCCGAGGACGACGTGCCGATTTCGATTGGCATGATCTTCGATGTCAGCGGCAGCATGACGGACAAGATTGCGAAATCCCGCATGGCGGCAGTGCAATTCTTCAAGACCGCGAATCCCGCCGACGAATTTTTCTTGGTGGACTTCGCCGATCGCGCGGAACTGGCGACCATGTTTACAAGCAGTATTGAGGAGCTGCAGAACCGCTTGCTTTTCAGCGCGCCAAAAGGAATGACGGCGCTCCTTGACGCCGTGTATCTGGGAATGAGCGAGATGAAAGGAGCACGCAACGCGAGAAAAGCTTTGCTCATCATATCGGATGGAGGCGATAATCATAGTCGCTACGATTATAGCGACGTCAAACGCTTCCTGCGCGAGACGGACGTCCAGATCTACGCGATTGGGATTATCGACCCGGATGCTTGCGACAGAACTCCCGAAGAGTGCGCGGGACCCGGGTTTTTGCAAGGGCTGGCGTCGATGACTGGCGGCCGGTCGTTCACGGTGAAGAACCTGGATGACCTCGGCGACATCGCCACGAAGATCAGCATGGAGTTGCGGAATCAATATGTGGTGGGCTACCGACCAAGGAACACGACGCGCGACGGCAAATGGCGCAAGATTAAGGTCAAGATTCGTCCGCCGCGAGGATTGCCGCCGCTCACCGTGTATTCAAGGTATGGGTACTACGCACCGAATCCGTAAACGATTCGCATTCCCTTCCCTCTTTGGATACCTGTGTTTTTTCCTGGCTGCTGCGTTTCTATTTTGCGCTACCGGAGCGTCCCCACAGAGCCGTCCCCCCATTCAGAACCAGCCACCGATCCAGATTCCCCGGCCCGACGCGCCCCAGCAAAAAGGGCCGTACACGCTAAAGAAAACCGTGGACATGGTGCGGTTGCCCGTAACCATCGTTGATAAAAAGGGAAACTTCGTTCCGGAACTGAAGAAGCAGAACTTCCGCATCCTGGAGAACGGAGTTCCACAGAAAATTGCGGCGTTCAGCAATGACGATATTCCTATCGCAGTGGGACTGGTGATCGACAATAGCGCGAGCATGAAATCGAAACGCGCGCGCGTGAATGCCGCGGCCATGTCTTTCGTGCAAACCAGCAATCCGCAGGATCAAGTCTTCGTGGTGAATTTCAACGATGAGTACTACCTCGACATGGACACGGATTTCACAAATGACCCCAAAGTGCTGAAAGCAGCGCTCGAGCGCATTGATTCCCGCGGCGGCACGGCGCTTTACGATGCCATCCTCGGTTCGATGAACCACTTGAGAAAAGCGAAACGAGACAAAAAAGTGCTGCTCGTGGTGACGGACGGAGTTGACAAAGACAGCAGGAATTCACTGGCGACGACGGTGCAAAAGTTGCAGCAATCCAACACCGTGATTTATGCGGTGGGATTGTTTACCGACAATGATGACGACCGAGAAGACAAGCGACAGGGCAAGAAGGCACTGTTGGCTTTGACGCAAGCGACGGGCGGTGAAGTCTATTTCCCGAAGACCATCGCCGAGGTGGATGACATTTGTAACCGGATTGCGCAGGACATACGCGATCAGTACATGATCGGCTACTACCCGACGAATACGGCGAAGGACGGTACGTATCGCACTGTGAAGGTGGAGCTAACCGACGTGAAAGGCCACGGAAAACTGATCGTGCGCGCGCGGCCGGGTTACTATGCGCCCACAGCTACCCCGGGCACCGAAGCTGTCTCCGGGAATTAGCCTCGGAGAGTTCCCTGCAGTGGATTCTCTTTCCGCTTTCTCCCCGCGAAAACCAAAGTTACAAAGCGTCACTCGTAGCGCAGTGCCACCATCGGATCAACGCGCATGGCGCGGCGCGCCGGGATGTAGCTGGCGAGCAGCGCAACGCCGAGCAAAACAATCGCCGTGACGGTGAAAGTCACCGGGTCTGTGGCGGAAACGCCAAAGAGCAGGCTCGCCATCAGCCGCGTGAGCAGAAACGCCACGACGACACCGAGACCCAATCCAAACAGGGCCAGCTTCGCTCCCTGCCCCAAAATCAGGAGCAACACATCGCGCCGCTGTGCGCCCAGCGCCACGCGGATTCCGATCTCGTGAGTTCGCTGCGACGCTGAATACGAGATCACGCCAAAAATTCCGATAGCGGCGAGCAGCAGGGCGATCGCGCTGAACGAGCCCAGCAAGTACGTGCGAAACCGCTCTTGCGACACGGACGCTCCGAGCGCCTCGGGCAACGATGCGATGTCCGTAACGGGCAGGTCTTTGTCAATCGCGTGAGTTGCCTGACGAATGCCGGCGGCCACGCTCGATGCATTCAAGGAACTTCTTACGACGACCTCGCCGCCATAAAGAGGCGCCTGCGCAAAGGGCACGTACATCATCGGGCCGGGTTTGCGGCCAAGCGACTCATCCCGCACGTCGCCGACGACGCCGACGATCTCGCGCGACACATCGGAGTTCGGCGGAAATCCGAATTTCATTTGTCTTCCGACGGGATCCTCGTTCGGAAAGTAACGCCGCGCCAGCGTTTCGCTGATGAGCGCTACTTTCGGATGGGACGGCGAATCCTGCTCGGAGAAAACGCGACCTCTCAGAAGTGGAATGCGCATCACGCGAAAATAATCGGGACTCACCGTGGCGTAATCGGCGGTAGTCGACTTGCCGGGCGGCAGCGGCGGATTTCCCACGATGCTGAAAGCGAAAGTGGCTTCGCCTTGGCGATCCATAGGCAGCGGAGCCGCCAGAGCGGAATCCTGCAAACCGGGTTGCGCATGGAGCCGCGCCAGCAGTTCGTTCGAAAAAGCGGTCCACTGCTGCGGCGTCGAATATTGGAATTGCGGAAGCGATATCTCAGCTTCGATGACATTTTTCGGATCGAAGCCCGGATTGACCTTTGTGATCAGCGCGAAGCTGCGAATGAGCAAACCGCCTGCGACAAGGAGCACCATCGCGAGAGAAATTTCAGCCGTCGCAAGGACATTCCGCACGCGTCGACCGCCACGCTGGCCAGTGTGCGCACCGCCCTCTTTGATGTTCGTCTGTAAATTGGACGGAGTCGCGAGCAGCGCAGGCGCGAGTCCAAATGCCAAGGCAGCAGCGAGAGACAACGCCAGCGCAAACACGAGAACGGATCCTCCGATATGAATCGAATTGATCTGCGTCACTTCGGCCGGCAAGAATGGCCGGAGAATCCAGATGCTCCACGCCGCAAGAAGCACGCCGGCAGCTCCGCCGAACAAGCCCAGCAAAGCGCTTTCCGTCAGTAACTGCCGAATCACGCGGACGCGCCCTGCGCCGAGCGCGATGCGCACAGCGATTTCTCTGGTGCGAGAAGTGGCGCGCGAGAGAAGCAGGTTCGCGATATTGGCGCAGGCAATCAGCAGGACCAGGCCGACCGCGCCCAGCAAAATCAGCAGCGCGGATTTTACGTTCCCGACCACTGCCTGCCGATATGGCTGAATCCGAATCGTGAATCCGGAATCTTGCGCCGGAAATTCCTTGGCGAGCCTTGCGCCTAGGGTGTCCATTTCCGCCTGAGCTTGCGCCACGGAAATTCCCGGCTTGAGCCGGCCAATCCCGCCCAGCGCGCGCACGCCGGGCCTCAAAAGTAACGGTCCGAAGAGCGGGTCCTGCGCGGCAGAAATCCACACGTCCTGGTGCGGTGCGCCGTCAGGATAGTGAAACCTCGCCGGCAGGATTCCGACAACAGTGAACGCACGCATGTCCAGCGAGATGGATTGGCCGATGAGATTGGGATTCGAACCGAAGCGGCCGCGCCAGAGACTTTCGCTCACAATGGCCACCGGCGCTGCACCTTGCTTGCCATCCTCGGGCAGCAATGTGCGGCCCGCCAGAGGCTTTGCGTTCAGCAGAGAAAATATCTCCGGCGTTACATCCGCGGTGTTTACAACGGAAGGCTCGCCCGCTCCAGTCAACGTGAGATCGTGAAATGCATTTCCCGCCATCTCGCTGAAGACGCGGTTCTGCTCGCGGCACTCGCGGAAGTCCCTGTACGACAGGGCCGAAAGCGCATCCGGCTGTCTCACCGGCGCGTTGAATACCAGAACGAGCTGTTCGGGATGGGGATATGGGAACGCTCGCAAAAACACCGCGTCCACGATGCTGAAGATCGCGGTGTTGGCGCCAATGCCGAGGGCGAGAGTAAGGACGGCGACGGCGGTGAAACCGGGGGATTTGCGCAGCATCCGAAACGCGTAACGCAAATCCTGCACCAACGTTTCGACGAAATGCGTGCCGCGCGCCTCGCGGCATTCCTCTTTGATGTATTCCGTGCCGCCGAATTGCGCGAGGGCGCGGCGACGCGCTTCTGCGGGGCTCATGCCTGCGGCAACGTTGTCGGCGATTTGCTGCTCGACGTGGAAACGCAATTCGGAGTCAAGTTGCGTTTCAAGTTTGTCTCTGCGAAACAGACGACCTAGCCAGCGCATGGCTGTTTCAACCTCCTATTCGTATCGCAGCGCCACCATGGGATCGACGCGCATCGCCCGCCGCGCGGGGATGTACGTCGCCACAAACGCAACCATCACCATAGCCGCGATGGCCAGCGCTATCGTCACGGGATCATTCGGCATCAGCCCAAACAGTAGCCCCTTCACCAGCCGCGTAATCCAAATCGACCCGAGCAGCCCCGCGGCGATGCCGACGACGAGAACGATGGCTGCATCGCGCATGACGAGACGCAGAATGGAGCTTCGCTGCGCGCCGAGGGCCATGCGAATACCGATCTCGTGCGTTCGCTGCGTGACGGCGTAAGCTATCACGCCGTAAAGCCCGATAGCTGTGAGCAGGAGCGCGAGGCCGCTGAAGAAACCGGAGAGAATTGCCATTAAGTGCTCCTGCAGCACGGAATCGTCGGCTTGCCGTTTTAATATGGTGAATTGCAGAGACGCGGATTTGTTCACGCCGGCTATGGCGTCACGCACAGCGGGAATCAGCGCGCCAGGCGTCGTTGCCGTGCGAATTTCAAAGGTGGTGTCTTCGCGGAGGTTGTGAACCTGGGCGAGCGGGACGTATGCGGTTGAAAGAAAGTCCTGATCGAGCGAATCACGCTTTGCGTTCTGCACCACGCCGATAATCTCGAGCGGTTTGTCTCCGATTTCCCGCCCTCCAAGCTGGATATGCTTGCCGATGGGATTTTGTCCGCGAAAGTAGGTGTTGGCCAGCAACTCATTGATGACGACAACGGGCGTGGAGTTTGCGGAATCGCGAGCGGCAAACACACGACCTTCGAGCAGCGGCGTGCGCATCGTGGAGAAGTATCCAGGCGTGACCCAGTTTAAATAGACAAGCGGCTCAACGCCGTTCGGCGGCTGATAGCCTGGCACTGAAACCTCGAAGTTCCACTCATCGCCCGAGAGCGGATATAACAGGCACTGGCTGGCGGAAACGACCCCCGGAAGCGCCTGCAATTTCGCAAGCATTTGGCCGTAGAGCGGCGCGAGGGCGGGCTCGGGCAATCCAGCGCTGTAAACGTTCGTCTCGGTCAACAGGACATTGTTGCGGTCGAAGCCCGGATTGAGCGTCATCAAGTTGGTGAATGTCCGAATGAAGAGGCCTGTGCCGATCAGCAGAATCAGGGAAAGGGCGACTTGGACGGCGACAATCCAGCACGCTAGAACCGATTGCGAGCGTCCGCCTGCACCCTGTGACTGACCTTCTTTCATCGCAGAAATAGCAGAGACGCGCGTGGCGCGGAAGGCGGGCAGAATTCCGAAGAGCAAACCGCAGAGCACCGCGATTCCGATGGTGAAGGCCAAGACGCGGCCGTCCATTTTCAGATCAAGAAAGACTTGGCTCTGATTGGTGGAAACGAAACGAACGAGCAGCGCGCTGCCCCATCGTGCGAAGAAGACGCCAAGAATCGCTCCTGCGGCTGAGAGCACAATGCTTTCGGTGAGAACCTGCCGAATCAAACGGGCTCGCGAGGCTCCCAAAGACAGACGCACGGCGATTTCCTTCTGGCGCGCCGCGGAGCGCGCGAGAAACAGGCTGGCGATATTCGCGCAGGCGATGAGCAGAACCAGTCCAACGACGAACATCAGGATTTCGAGCGGCTGGCTGTATTGCTCACGTACGCCCGCGAAACTGTTAATGCTCCCGTTGGATGCGGGATTTAGGGTGAATGTGTTCTTTCGAAAAGTGTCCTGCGATTTGGCGCTCCAATCCCGCGGGACAACTGCACCAAAAAGCGCGGACGACAAAACTTTCATGCGAGCTTGAGCTTGCGCGATGTTTGCGCCGGGTTTGAGGCGGCCGATCATGAAAAGCCACCAGGCGTCGCGGACGTTGAGCCTAGAATCCCTGCCGTGCCGGATTGCTTCCGCACAGATCGGAATCGCAACATCGAACGGCGTGCCAACATCCGTGCCGGAGAAAACACGCTGGCTGACGCCGACTATTGGGAAGTAGTGTCCATTCAAGCGAATCGAGGAGCCGATCGCGGATTGCGCACCAGCGTAATGCTCCTCCCAAAAACCATAACTGAGGACGGCGACGCCGGGACAGCCACGCACGTCGTCATAAGTGGTGAGTAGTCGGCCCGCTGCAGGACGCACGCCCAAAACGGTGAAGTAATCTCCGCTGGCGTAGATGCCGTTAATGCTGTTCTCTTCGCCGCCGTCGGCGAGGTCGAAAAGTCTCGGCGACCAGGCAAAAACGCCGGAGAAAACGTCCTGATGATCGCGCACCTGTTCCCAAATCGGATTCGTTACGCTGGAGCGCGGATCTTGAGACATGGGAGATTTGAATCTGATTTGCACGAGCTGCTCTGGATTTTGCACGGGCAGCATGCGGAGCATGACGGCCTCGATAAGGCTGAAGATTGCGGTGTTGGCGCCGATGCCGAGTGCGAGAGAAAGCAGCGCGATGCCGGTGATCAGAGGCGTCTTGCGCATGATGCGGAGGGCGAAGCGAACGTCTTGCAGCAGAGTTTCAATGAAGTGGGTGCCACGGGCGTCGCGACATTCCTCTTTGATGTATTCTGTGCCGCCGAATTGAGCGAGGGCGCGGCGGCGCGCTTCGTCAGCATTCATTCCCGCAGCGATGTTATCGGCCGTCTGCTGCTCGACGTGAAAGCGCAATTCGGAGTCGAGTTGTGTTTCCAGTCTGCCTCTGCGAAATAAACGACTGAGCCAAGTCATTTTGGCCTCCGTCTGCGAAGAAGTCGGTGGCAGAGAAACAGCGAGCCCTCAAAGCAGATTCTTCGCTGGATGCCGGTTGCATCCGCTCAGAATGACAATCGTTAAAACAAAGCCGCTACTCGGCGGTGCGCAAAATGAGCGCGACCGCGTCCGAAAGACGCGCCCAGTTGAGAACCTCGGCCTCCAGCTGTTTGCGGCCCTTTTTCGTTAGCTTGTAAAATTTCGCTTCGCGGCCGCTGCTTGCCTCACGCCATTCGGCATCGAGCCATCCGCGATTTTCCAGACGGTGCAGAGCGGGATAAAGCGAGCCTTGCTGGATCTGAAAGAACTCTTTGGAAATTTGCTGGATGCGCTGCGAAATTGCGTAGCCATGAATCGGGCCGAGCGCGACGATCTTGAGAATCAACATGTCGAGCGTGCCCTTGAGAACCTCGGATTTGTCTTCAGTCATGATCAGCGCACCTCATCAACTGCTATTGTGAATGAACTTACCCAGCAAACTCGTTGTTCGCACATCGCGATGCCTCGGTGTTCGACATATATGCCTAGAGTTTCTAGGTGTCAAGAGAAAAAAGCATTTGGAGATTGTAATTCCGGGGCCAATTTCGAGCATTTCTAATCGGTACAACAAATTATTAGAAACGCACGTAAGTTACACAAAACAAAGGATGGCACTACCTTCTAATCGGTACAAAAATGCCGTCCGCTGAATTCCGCTTTCACAATGGATTTGCGACTGAAAAACAACTCACGCGACGGAGCGGAGGAAGCTCGCCCCATGCAGGATGACGCCACCGAAATTTTCGGCGACGGTCTGGCCCATGTCAGCGAGCGTCGAGCGAATGCCGAGATTTGTGCCAGCGCCGAGGCCAGCGTGCATGCCCGGCGAATAGCAAACGATCGGGACGTATTCGCGCGAATGATCCGTGGTCGGATTCACAGGATCCGGGTCGCAGCCGTGGTCGGCGGTGAGAATGAGAAGATCGGAATTTTTCAGCGCGGCGAGAAATGGGGCGAGAAGCGCGTCGAATTCCTCGAGCGAGCGCGCGAAGCCCTCGACGTCTTTGCGATGGCCGTAGAGCATATCGAAATCGACGAGATTCGCGAAGATCAGGCCGTTGGGCCGACGCTGGAGTGACTCGCTCAGCTTGGCCATGCCGTCGGCGTTGTTCTTCGTCGTGACGTAATCTTCAACGCCGCGGCCATTATAAATATCGTGAATCTTGCCGACGCCCAGGACGGGAATTTTGCGCTCTGCAAGAACGTCGAGAAGCGTCGGGCGCGGCGGCTCGACGGCGTAATCGTGGCGGCGCTCGGTGCGACGATAATTTCCCGCCGTGCCGGTGAACGGACGCGCGATCACGCGGCCGACGCGATGCGGACCATCGAGAAGCTTGCGGGCAATCTCGCACATTTTGTAAAGCTCGGGGACAGGAATCACGTCTTCATGCGCGGCGATCTGAAACACGCTGTCGCCGGAGGTGTAAACGATTGGATAGCCTGTGCGCTGGTGTTCTTCGCCGAGTTCCTTCAGGATTTCGGTGCCGGAGGCGGGCTTGTTGCCTATTGTTTTGCTGCCAATGGCGCGTTCGAATTTTTTAATCAAGTCGCGCGGGAAGCCGTTTTTGTAAATGGGGAATGCCTGGTCGAGCCATATGCCGGCCATTTCCCAGTGGCCGGTAGTTGTGTCTTTGCCAGGCGAAACGGTAATTCCCTTCCCGAAAGCTCCCGCCGGATGTATGGGAGCGTCTAGATGCGCGAGCGGTTTGATGTTGGCAAGTCCGAGGCGAACGAGGTTCGGCAAATGCAGCGGGCGCGAGCGCGCGATGTGGCCGAGCGTGTCGCGGCCAACGTCGCCGTAATCGGCGGCGTCGGGAAGTTCGCCAATGCCGACGCTGTCGAGGACGATCCAGAGCACGCGGGTGAAAGATTGAAGTGTTGGCACTGTTTTCCTACCAGGCTGAATTTATCATAAGTTCCATGTCGAGTTTGGTTTGCAGACGACGAAGGGCTCCTCATCGTCGGGCAACTGAGGGACAGGGAACGCGGATTTGCGGCGCGCTTGCGCGGAGACGTATAATTATTGGTTTACGCCTATGGCGACGAAACCCACAGAGAGCGTGGCGGCCGATTTAACGCCGGTATCCGCGGCGCCCACGGCAAAATCCAAGCCTCAAACGAAGCGCAGCTCCACAGGCGGCCAACCATCGCCGGGCAGCGCGGAATTAGGCCAAGACGCGATACGTGTGCGTGGAGCTCGCGTGCACAATTTGAAGAACATCGATTTTGAGATTCCTCACAACGCGATCACGGTGGTGACAGGCGTATCGGGATCCGGAAAATCGAGTCTCGCGTTCGACACGGTGTATGCGGAGGGCCAGCGGCGATACATCGAATCGCTGTCGGCCTACGCGAGACAGTTCTTGGAGCGCATCGAGAAGCCAGACGTCGACGAAGTGACGGGAATCGCGCCAGCGATCGCCATACGGCAAAAGAATTCGACGCGGAATCCGCGTTCGACGGTGGCGACGGCGACGGAAATTTACGATTACCTGCGATTGCTCTACGCACGCGTGGGACACACCTTCTGCGTGAAGTGCGGCGAAGAAGTGAAGAAAGACACGATCGACGAAATCGCGGAGCGCGTGCTGAAACTGCCGGCGGGGCGCCGATTCTATGTCTTGTATCCGCTCGTCTTGCAGACCGAAACCCCGGCGGATCCCGCAAAACCAGGGCGCACGCGAAAGACGCTGCCGGCGGCGGAATCAGTGAAGCAAACGCTGGAGAGTTTGCAGAAGCGCGGATTCAACCGGCTGTATCAGGGCGGACGCGTGTACGAATTCTCTTCCCCAGAGACGCTGCTGGATGTGAATTTCGCGAAACCGGTGTACGTGCTGGTCGACCGGCTGGCGCTTGCGCCGGAAATTCGTTCGCGGTTGATGGACTCGATTGAGATTTGCTATCGCGAAGGGCGCGGCGAGGCAATTCTGGAATTCGTGCCTGAACAAACCGGCGCTCCAGCGGAGCGAATGATTTTCACTGAGCGATTCGAGTGCAAGAAATGCGGAATCGTTTATCAGGAGCCGGAGCCGCGGCTGTTCTCGTTCAACAATCCTTACGGCGCGTGCCCGCGATGCCAGGGATTCGGAAACACGATTGATTTCGACCTGGATCGCGTGATCCCGGATAAAAGCAAGACGCTCGCCGAGGGCGCGATTGAACCGTGGACGAAGCCGCGTTACCGGCAAGTAGTGCAGGACCTCAAAGCATATGCCAAGGCTAAGGGAATTCCAATCAATGTGCCGTTCCGCCAGCTCACCGAACAACAGCGCAAATGGATTATTGATGGCGACCCGAAAGAAGATTTCGAAGGCGTGACGCCATTCTTCAAGCGACTCGAATACAAAAAATACAAACTGTATATACGCGTGTTCCTGAGCCGGTATCGCGGGTACGCGACCTGTCCGGATTGCAAAGGAACGCGACTGCGGCAAGAAGCGCGCGCTGTGCGCGTGGCGGGAAAGTCGATTACCGAAACGTGCGAGATGACGGTAGCGGAGGCGCGCGCGTTCTTTAGCGGGATGCAATTGAGTTCGGCGGAAACGACAATTGCAGGCAAAGTGCTCGAAGAAGTGCAGCAGAGGTTGCGATTTCTGGATGAAGTAGGACTGGATTACTTGACGCTGGACCGGCTCACTTCAACCTTATCGGGAGGAGAATCGCAGAGAATACAACTGGCGACTTCGCTCGGATCGCATCTGGTGGGCGCGCTTTACGTGCTTGATGAGCCGTCAATTGGATTGCACCCGCGGGATACCCACCGTCTGATTTCGATCTTGAAAAGCTTGCGCGAACTGGGGAACACGCTGCTGGTGGTGGAGCATGACGCGGATACGATTCGCGCAGCGGACTACGTGATGGATTTGGGGCCGGGGGCGGGCGAGCACGGAGGAAAAATCACCTTCGCAGGCACGCAAAAAGAACTCGAGACGGACACGCATTCGTTGACGGCGCGCTATTTGAGCGGCGAGCTGCACATTCCTGTACCGGGAACGCGCCGGAAGACGCAGGGCAAGTTTTTGAAGATTTTGAAAGCGCGCAGCCACAATTTGAAAGAAGTGGATTTGATGATTCCGTTGGGAATGATCGTGGCCATCACGGGCGTATCGGGCTCCGGGAAATCGACGCTTGTTTACGACGTGCTCTACCAGACACTGCAAGCAAAACGAAACGGCGGGAATTGGCGCGAGGCATGCGAGAACATTGAAGGAGACGCGGCATTAACGGCGGTGGAACTGGTGGACCAGTCGCCGATCGGGCGGACGCCGCGATCGAATCCAGCGACGTACTTGAAAGCGTTCGATCCGATTCGAGAAATATTCGCTTCGACGCCCGACGCGAAAAAACGCGGCTACACGGCAGGGCATTTCTCGTTCAACATTCCCGGCGGAAGATGCGAAGCGTGCCAGGGCGATGGCACGGTGACCGTGGAGATGCGATTCCTGGCGGACGTGGAATTGATCTGCGAGGAATGCAAAGGGACGCGATACAAAAGCGGGATTCTCGACGTGCGGTACCATGGAAAAAACGTGCATGACGTGCTGCATATGACCGTGCACGAAGCGCTGGCGTTTTTCGCAGGTACGCCGAAGGTTACGTCGAAGCTGAAAATCCTGGAGGAAGTCGGCTTGGGATATTTGCGGCTGGGACAATCGGCGTCGACGCTATCGGGCGGCGAGGCACAACGTTTGAAACTGGCGGCGCATCTTACGCGGCAAGAGAACACGGGAGTCCTGTATATTTTCGATGAACCGACAACAGGGCTGCATTTCGACGACATTTCGAAATTACTTGCGGCATTCCGGAAACTGCTCGAAGGCGGCGCCTCGGTGCTGATTATCGAGCACAACCTGGAGGTGATCAAGTCGGCGGACTGGGTGATCGATCTGGGGCCCGAGGGCGGAGAACGCGGCGGACGCCTGGTGGCGTGCGGGACGCCGGAACAGGTGGCGCGGAATGCGCAGTCCTATACAGGAAAGTTTCTAGCACGCGTGCTGAACGAAGGCGTGCGCCAAAACACGAATCATCTCATCGCAAATCATCGCACTCACACTCCATGAAAGTTTCGCGAATCGCGGCCGCGATTTTGCTGTTGGTGATTTTTGCGGCTGCGCCTCGAACGGCCAATTCACAATCGAGACAGAATTCGCGTCGGCGGGCGATCGCCGCTTCGCCGCAGGAACAAGCATTGTACGATTTGCTGGTGCAAGCGAAAGCGGCGGCCGATAAGAACGACTACGTCACGGCCGCGGCGGATTACGAAAAATATCTGGCGCAAAAGCCGGACGACGCAGCGGCGCATTTCGATTTGGGTTACGTTTACACCGCACAGAAAGAGAAAAAAAAAGCCATCGCGGAGTATCGGAAGGCGATCGCGCTCGACCCGAAGATGGTGCAAGCCTATTTGAATCTGGGAATCAGCTTGCTCGACGATGACGCGAAAGCAGCAATTGCGCCTTTGCAAAAGGCGACGCAACTGAAGTACGACTATGCGCAGGGCCATTATTTGCTAGGGACGGCGGAGGAACGCGCCGGTCAGTCGGCGGACGCGGTGAAGGAATATACGATTGCGGTGAAACTCGATCCCAATGATTATACCGAGCACATTGCGCTGGCGCGCGCGGAACTTGCGGCAGGAAAGGCGAGCGCGGCGGAGCCGGAATTTCGAGAAGCGCTGAAACTGAAGACGAACGACACAGAGTCCGAGCTTGGACTGGCGCAAAGTCTGATCGAGCAGAAGAAATCGGCGGATGCGGCAGCGGCGCTGGCTGATTATTTGAGAGGAAATCCGGATGACGCGAAGACGCATGCGTTAAGGGCATCTCTACTTACAGACTTGGGCAGAAATGACGAAGCGCTGGCGGAATTGGATCGTGCCGCGAAGGGCGCAACTGAAACGCTAGAGGCATTGAAATTGCGCAGTGTGATTTATTATAGGGAGAAAGATTTCGAGAAGGCTGCCAGTGCGCTGCAGAAGGCCGCGGCGATTGCTCCGCAGGATGCCGGCATTCGTGCGAGACTGGGGCACGCTTTGCTGGAGACGAAAAACTATGCGGGGGCGGCACAGGAACTGACCGAAGCGTTACGCCTCGATGCGAGTTCGAACGACGCGTTGCGGGACCTGGTGGCTGCCGAATATTTGGGAAAGAATTATCCTGCGACGCTGGCAGCGATAAACCTGCTGGCCGCGCGCGAGACGCTGAAACCCGGGGCGTGGTTCGTGCGCGCGACATGTTACGACCACATGGGGCAAGCGAAAGAAGCTCTGGATGCGTACCGGAAATTCCTTGCGATGAATACGGACCAGACAAGCAACGAATATTTTGAAGCGACCGGACGCGTGCGATTCCTGGAACGCATCGTCAAGGAAAAAGGACACTGACATGTTGGGAGCCGCGCTGCGAACTGTGGCCTTGAAAATCGCGATTCCCACGCTGGGGATCCTTCTTTGCAGCACGGCGCTGGCGGCGCAAACGACGCGCGTGCAAAAGGACATCGCGAAGTACCAGGCGAATTATGAGAGTAAGACGAAACCCGAGGATCGTGCGAAGGCCGTGGTGAAACTGGGACGCGCGGAATATGTTGCCGCGGAGCAGAGTCTGGGTGCGGGAAATGTCCGAGGAGCATTCGAGTTTCTTGCGAAATACAATGAACAGGCGATTGCGGCGCATGATGCGCTCGACAAAATGGGTGTGGATCCGGAGAAACACTCGAACGGATTCCGGCAACTGCAGATTTCCGTGCGCGAGAGTTTGCGTGAACTTCGGGAAATAATGGGGCGCGTTCCGCTGGAACAGAGGGATTCGTTTGCGGCGCTGGAAAAAGATCTAGACACCCTGAACCAGAAACTAATTCTGGAATTATTTCCACGGCAGCCGGGGCACAAGTTCAAAGACGAAAAGAAGCATCCGTAGGAGGACGGCATGAGAAACAAGCACACTTTGAGGGTAGCGATGGCGTTGCTAGCGTGCCTGGCTGCTGGCGCCGCGTGCCATATTGCCGTGCATGCGCAGGAGAAGCCCGATTTTCTGAGTCCAGCGGAAGCGGACAAGGTTCGCGACGCGCAGGATCCAAATGAACGCGTGAAATTATTTTTGGATTTCGCGGCCGACCGGCTGCAAAAGTTGCAATATGAATTGCAGCTTAAATCGCCGCAAATGCACAGGGATCAACTTCTGAATGGCTTGCTGAGCGCATACGCGGGATGCATTGACGAGGCGGCAGACCGCGTGCAGGAAGGGCGCGAAACAAATCCGAACATGCGCCCGGCGATCAAGGATATGCAGAAGCGCGGGAAGGGATATTTGGACGCGCTGCAGAAAATCGAGGGAGCGGGAGACCCGGAATTGAGCGCATTCAAGGATGCGCTCGATGACGCGATTGAGGGCACGCAGGACGCGCTGAAGGATGCCAACAAAGCGTCGAAGGAATATGGTGCGGTGCCAGTGCGGAGAAAACCTTGAGTCGCTGGCGGACAATTCGGAGCGAGCGGCATGTTCCGGGCGGGCCGCTCATATTTCAAAGAATGTACACGCGGCTGAATTGCGAGGGCCGGCCGCCGCAGTTTGAAGTGGAATTTTATCCTTACGCGAACTTGACGCATTCGATCCGGTTGCGGCGCGAAATTGCGCATGTGAGGCTCTCGGATTTATTGCGTGAGGCTCCGCTAGAAGTCATGGAAGCAGCCGCAGCGATTTTGCTGGCACGGCTTTACCGGAGGCGGCTGCCGCGCGAAATGCTGCACACGTATAGGCAATATTCCCATGGCGAAGTGACGCGACGGCGGTTGCACGCGCTGCGACGAAAACGAGCGCGCCCCAAGATCGTCCGCGCGCGCGGCCAGCATTTTGATTTGGAGCCAATGTTCGACGAGCTGAACGGAAGATATTTTCGGGAGGGTTTGACGAAGCCGAAGATCGGATGGAGCGTGAAGCGCTGGCGCAGCCAGTTGGGAACATACGATCCGGCGCTCAATCAGATCGCGATTAATTGCGCGCTGGACCGCCCGGACGTGCCGCAATATGTGATCGGCTATGTGCTGTATCACGAGATGCTGCACCAGAAGCATCCGATGAAACTGGCGCGATGCAGGCTGGAATCGCATTCGCGAGCTTTTCGGGAAGAAGAGAAAAAGTTCAGCGAGTATCAGCGGGCCGTGAAATTCCTGGCGCGATTCAGGTAAGGCCGGCTGCGCAGGCAGTTTTTTTTTGCGCGATGTCTTCGCGTAGGATTGTTAAGAAATTACCGCGCGGCGGATCTGTCCTTCTGCAGTTTTTCCTCGAGCTTGGCGATGCGCTCGCGGACTTTTTTGGACTCCGGCGTGTCGGGTAGGATTTTCAGGTAGCGGTGATAATAATCAATAGCGGTGGTGGGATCGTCTTTTTTCTCGTAGGCCTGGCCGAGCTGTAGGCAAGGTTCGGCGTAATTCGGCTTGTATAGCATGGCGTCCTTGAAACGAGCAATCGCTCCATCGACATCGCCGCGTTTCATGTAGAACTTTCCGACTTCGATGTCGTGCACTGCCCGCATAGGATTGTACGTGGGAGCGGCGGGGGGCGGCGGGGGATTTTGCGCAAACGCGACGCTGCAAAACAGCAAGAGCGCAAGCGCGGCCGGAAGTTTCGCGAAGATTCTCACAGTTTCAGCTTTACCTCACTAGAGTGGATTTGATGGCATCTGTTAAGATGGCGTTGTCCCGCAAAGTCGCGCGGAGGAGACGCGCGACGGCTACAGAATAACTCTTTCCCATGGATCTACGCGAGAAGGTTTCCGAATTCCCTGTCGAGCCAGGGGTGTACCTGTTCAAGGACGCCGCGGAAAAAATCATTTACGTGGGCAAGGCGAAGCTGCTGCGGCACCGCGTGAAGTCGTATTTCCTGGATTCGCGGCAGTTCGACGCGAAGACGGGATCGCTGGTGCGCGAAATCGCGGAAGCGGAATACATCGTCGTTGACAATGAGCGCGAGGCGCTGGCGCTCGAAAACAACCTGATCAAGCAGCACAAGCCGAAATTCAATATCCTGCTGCGCGACGACAAGACATATCCCTACATTTGCTTCACGGCCGCGGAGCCATTTCCGCGAGTCTTTGTGACTCGCCGACTGGAGAAGAACGCCTCGCTTTTCTTTGGGCCGTATTTCCCGGCGAGTCTGGCGCACAGAATTGTGCATTTCATCAACCGATATTTTGGAATTCCGTCGGCGAAAATGGAGATGAACCGCCCGCATACGCGCGCGTGGCTGGAGTTTTATTTGAATCGTGGCCTGGGTCCCGCCGCCGCAGGGCAAACGCTCGAAGAACGCTACGCCGAAGCGGCGCGAGATACCCGGATGTTTCTCGAAGGGCGGCGGCGGGACCTGGTCAAAAGCCTGGAAGATCGGATGCGGCGTGCAGCGACAGAAGAACGATTCGAGGCGGCGGCAGGATATCGCAACTTAATTCGCACCGTCGCGGATATGGAGGAGCGGCAGAAAATCGCCGCAGCCGCGGGAGACGACATCGACGTGCTGGCCTGGCACGCGGAACCGCCGCAAGTGGCGGCGAACGTGTTCCATCTGCGCGGCGGACGCGTGGTCGACCGGCGGGAATTTTATTGGGAAGACCTGGCGGAATTCGAACCAGCGGAATTCGTGACTTCGCTGCTGAAGCAAATTTATCTGGAAGCGAATTATCTGCCGCGATTCATTCATGTGCCAATGGAGTTCGAGGAGCGCGAGTTGCTCGAAAACGTGTTCTCTGAAACTATCGCGCACCGCGTGGAGATTGTGGCCCCGCAGCGCGGGCCCAAGCGCGCTTTCCTCGATTTGGTGGAGACGAATTCGAAACATTCATTCACGCAACGATTCCGCGTGATGAAGCCGACCGCCGAGATGATTGCAGAAGCGCTGGAACTGGCGTTGGGGCTGCCGGAAGCGCCGAAGCGGATCGAAAGTTTCGATATTTCGCACATTCAGGGGTCGGACACGGTAGCGTCGATGGTGGTTTGGGAAAACGGGAAGATGAAGAAATCGGATTACCGGAAGTTCATTATTCGAGGGACGGTGGGGAATCAGGGAGAAGCGGCTGGAACGCGTTCGGCTGCGCCAGGGCCGGAAGGTGAGCTCTTGCGCGACGATTTTGCAAGCATGCGAGAGGCGGTGGGAAGGCGCTACCGGCGATTGCTCGAGGAGAAACGCCCCATGCCGAGTTTGGTGCTGATCGACGGCGGCATTGGACAGCTCCACGCGGCAGCGGAAGCTTTGGAAAAGCTGAACGCGATCGGCCAGCCGCTGGCGAGCATCGCCAAGAAAGAAGAGATCCTGTACGTATACGGGCACGAGGACGAGCCGATCCGGCTGGATCGCCGTTCGCCGATTCTTCATCTGATCCAGCAGATTCGCGACGAGACTCACCGGTTTGCCGTGACGTTCCACAGGCTGCGCAGGACAAAAACGCGATTGCGGACATCGTTGACCGAGGTGCCGGGAGTTGGACCGCAGACCGCTCGGAAGCTGCTGAAGCGATTTGGGAGCGTGGCGCGGTTGAAGCAGTTGGGCATGGAAGATCTGGCCGCGGAAATACCAAGGGCCAAAGCCGAAAAGCTGCACGAGTTCCTGCATTCGCGGGAAATACCGCGCAAGCAGACCGGGTAACCGGTAAGACGTTGCACCATTTTGAACCGATTGCGAGGCGTGACACTTCGGCTCCATGCGGCTGCGTATGGATACAGTGAAATACCCCACCGAATAGGGGCAACTCTGCTTGCTCCTGGTACTTGCGTGTGCTACGGTCAAATTGGAGGTTGCTCAAATGGCCGAGAACGTAGGATCTAAGGTAAGTTTCTTTCTGGTTGGGCTGGGTATCGGAGCACTGGTAGGGATTTTGTTCGCGCCGAAATCCGGCGAAGAGACACGCGACTACTTGACCAAGAAGGCAGACGAAGGCCGCGAGTACGCTCAGAAGAAAGCGCGGGAATTGCGGGAACGCGCCGAGGACTTGATTGAGCGCAGCAAGGAAATCATGAACCGCGAGAAGGGCTCGATCACGGCAGCAGTGGAAGCCGGCAAGGAAACCTACCAGAGAGAGAAAACAAAAGCGCAAGCACAGTAACTGACGCGGGAGTCGAGAAAGCTCATGGTGATGACTGGTTGGATGGTTGCGTTCTTTGTGATAGCGACGATCGCTCTTGTGCTGCAGATGCTGATTCTGGCGGGGATGTACTTCCAGTTCAAACGAACGAGCGAGGAAGTGCATCGTGTTGTCGGTGAAGTGCAACGGAAACTGGATCCGATTCTGTTCCGGATCAACCGCGTGCTGGAGAATTCGGAAGAGAAAATCTCCAGCATCGTGACAGACGCGGCAGAAATGACGCGGCTGGCGCGTGGCCAGGCGCAGAAGATAGACCGTGTGGTCAGCGATGCGCTCGAGCGAACGCGCAGCCAGGTAATCCGCGCCGATTCGATTCTCACAGGCACGCTGGAAGCCGTCGAGGACGCGGGCGTTCGCGTGCGACGATCCGTTTTGGGCCCGTTGCAGCAAGCATCGGCGGTGCTCAAGGGGATACGCACAGGCATTGACTTCATCCGCGGGCAACGGGGCTCGCGGGGAAGTTCAATCGATCAGGACGACGAACTGTTTATTTGAGAATTCTCAAGGCGGCCGACACAGGCCGTTCCGCTGCGTCCTACCAAAAACTTACAATCTGCTTCAAGGGCTGAATCTTAATCAGCGGAGCCAGCCGCCACCGAGAACCTTGTCGGCGAAGTAGAAAACGGCCGCTTGACCAGGCGTGATGGCGCGCTGAGGTTCACGGAAGCGGATACGCGCCGTCGTGTTATTGAGAGGCTCAATGAGCGCGCTGGCGGGCGCGTGGCGATGACGTATCTTCACATTTGCCTCGACGGGACGCTCGGGGCAAGCGATGGAGATCCAGTTGACGTCTCGGACTTCACAGACAGATGTGAAAAGGTCGTTGTCGTCGCCTACGATCAGGCGATTGTTCGCGCGGTCGAGCTCGACGACGTAAACAGGCCGTCCAATGGAGAAGCCGAGGCCCTTTCGCTGGCCGACTGTGTAGCGATGCAAGCCTTCATGGCGGCCGATGACCGCGCCGTCCGTGGTGACGATTTCGCCGGACTCCGTCGTCAATTCCCTGCCCTGCTCGCGCAAATAGCTCCCGATGAAGCGAACATAGTTCCCCGTTGGCACAAAACAAATCTCCTGGCTTTCCGGCTTTTCGGCGACCGGGAGCTGCGTGCGGCGCGCGATGTCGCGCACTTCGGATTTCGTCAGCTCGCCTAGAGGAAAACGGGAGCGCGAGAGCTGCTCCTGCGTCAGGCCGAATAAGAAATAAGATTGATCCTTGGATTCGTCGGCGGCCCGGAGAAGCTCGTAGCGGCCCGAGTCGGGATTCCAGTGGACGCGCGCGTAATGCCCAGTGGCGAGACGGTCGGCACCGATTTGGCGAGCGGTGACGAGAAGCTGTTCGAACTTCACGTGATTATTACAGAGCGTGCACGGAATGGGCGTGCGGCCGGCAAGATAGTCGTCAACGAACGGGCGAATCACGCGATCTTCGAAAGCCTGCTCAAAATTCACAACGTAAAAAGGGAAACCGAGATGCTGCGCGACGCGGCGCGCGTCGTAAACGTCGTCGATCGAACAGCAGCGATGCGGCGCGGGACCTTCGGTCGAGGCAAGCTCCGGCAGTCGGCGCTGGTTCCAGAGCTGCATCGTCAGGCCGACGATGGGCTCGGCGGCTTCGTGAAGCAGCGCAGCGACCGCAGAGCTGTCGACGCCGCCGCTCATGGCGACGGCGGTAAGCGCGGGTTGTGACGATGACGACAATGTGATAGCTCCGGATTGAAAACAGCGAAAAGCCTCAGGTCCGTTCCCGCGAAAGAGCGCGGAACGGGACTTGCGCTACAAGAACACCTTTAGAATACCAGAGGAATGCGAAATCTGGCGCGTCGCATTAGTCGGCGGTGATGGCGGTTTTGCCGTAATTGGGCGAGAGGCTGCGGAGGCGCTCGACGACGGCGGGAATTGCTTCGATTGCGTATGTGATATCTTCGGCCGTGGTTAAGCGCCCCAGGCTGAAGCGCAAAGTGGATTTGGCTTCGTCGCGCGGAAGATCGATGGCCCGCAGAACGTGCGAGGGCAAAACTGCGCCGGAGGAACAGGCTGCGCCGCCCGAACATTGCACACCTTGAAGATCGAAAGCGATGACGAGCGATTCGCCCGCCGCATGCGGGAATGTGATGTTCGAGGTGTTCGCGACGCGCCGCGCGCGGCCGCCGTTCACGTGCGATTCGGGAACGCCGGCGAGAATACCTTCTTCGAAGCGATCGCGCAGCGCGGCAAGGCGCGCCACATCGGTGGCAAGGTGCGCGCGAGCGATTTCCGCCGCTTTGCCGAATCCAACAATTCCCGGAACATTCTCCGTGCCAGGACGGCGGTCGCGTTCGTGCGTGCCGCCGAAAAGTATCGGCTCAAGAGGCGCGTCTTCGCGCACGTAAAGCGCCCCGACGCCCTTGGGCCCGTAGAGTTTGTGCGCGGAGAGCGCGAGGAAATCGACTTTGAGTTCGTTGACGTCAATGGGAATTTTCCCTGCGGACTGAACTGCGTCGGTGTGAAAATAAACGTTCGATTCGAAAGCGATGCGGCCGATTTCCGCGATGGGCTGGATGGTGCCGAGCTCGTTATTCGCATGCATCACGGTGATGAGAACGGTTTCGGGGCGAATCGCGCGGCGAACATCTTCGGGATCGACATTGCCGTCACTGGATACCGGGAGCCATGTGACTTCAATGCCTTGCTTTTCGAGCGCTTCGACGGCGTTGAGGACGGCATGGTGCTCAATGGACGAGCAGATGACGTGCTTTTTTTCACGGCGCGTCGCTGCCACGAAGCCAAGCACGGCGAGATTGTCCGCTTCCGTGCCGCCGCTGGTGAATACAATTTCGGATGACTTCGCGCCAATGAGCGCGGCGACTGATTGGCGCGCGGTCTCGACGGCGGCGCGGGCGTTTTGTCCCGCGGAATGAATCGAGCTCGCGTTGCCGTAGCCCTCGGTGAAGTAAGGCAGCATCGCGTCGAGCACTTCAGGCGCAACGGGAGTGGTAGCGTTGTAATCTAAGTAGACGCGACGCATGGAAGAAGGTGTCAAATTCCAGTCCAGAATAACGTTTACTGCGGACACGGTCAAGGAAAGCGTGATTTAATGCCGCGTTTACAGTTTGGGCGAGGATAACAAGGACGAGTATGGTTCACAAAACGATTGCGAAGGCCGTGGCTGTGGCGGCGTGCTTCTTTGTTGCCGCGACGGCGGCGAAGGCCGGGCCGCCGTTTCAAACGGACGATCCGGAGCCGGTGGATTTTCGTCACTACGAATTTTATACGTTTGGGGCCATGGACGGCACGGGCGTCGAGATCGATACGATCGGCCCCGCGCTTGAGTTCAACTGGGGCATTTTGCCGAACACGCAGTTCCATATCGTGTTCCCGGCCGCGGCAATTTTTCCGTACAACAATGCGCGATATTCCGGCGCGGGAGTGGGCGGGCGCGCGTGGGGCGTGGGCGACACCGAAATCGGCGTGAAGCTGCGCTATCTGAAAGAAACGAAGTACCGGCCGATGATCGGCACGTTCACGATGATCGAGGTTCCCACCGGCGATTCGGCCAACGGCTTGGGAGTCGGGAAAGTCTGGTGGAAACTGCCCGTGTGGGTGCAGAAAAGCTGGGGGCCGTGGACAACGTATGGCGGCGTGGGCGAGACGATAATACCGCAGACCGGCTTCAACAATTTTACGTTTGGCGGATGGCTGCTGCAGCGCGACATTGGAAAAAAACTGACGCTGGGGACGGAAGTTTTTTCGAACGGGAACGAAGGCCCATTGACGACGCAGCCCGGCGCGGCGACGCTCGTCGATTTGGGTGGATATTATTATTTCCGGAATCCGGGATTTCAATTGCTGTTTTGCTACGGGCATTCGGTAGCGGGCCTGGCGGAAACTTATGCCTACCTCGGCCTCTATTGGACGTGGGGAAATTCGAAGGGTGAAAAGAAGGCCGGCGAGAGCGCTTTCAACCGAATGCATTCGCCGGAGATTCCGGGAATCATGTAGAGTCGCCGGAATCGGTGCGCACCCCAGACACGAAAAATCTCAGGTAGCCCGCGTGAAAAGCCGTGGTCGGGACCTGAGCTACAAACTCGGATCGAGTGATTTCATACCAGGAAACCTGCACGGCCGGGAAGATTGCCTTGCGCGAATGTCTCTGACAGACTTGTAGCATAAACCAAGAAATCAGGAGACAATTTGGCGCGCTCAATCATTACTCTGACGACGGATTTCGGATCGGTGGATCATTTGGCCGGCACGATGAAGGGCGTCATTCTCAACATCAATCCCGACGTGGAAATTGCGGACATCACTCATCACGTGCTGCCATACGATTTGCTCGATGGCGCGTTGGTGATTGGGCAGGCGTACAAATATTTCCCGCCGAAGACCATACACGTGGTTGTGGTGGATCCGGGCGTGGGCACAGAGCGGCGGCCGCTGCTGGTGAGCGCGGGCACGCACTATTTTGTCGCTCCGGATAATGGCGTGCTTTCGATGGTCTACGAGCGCGAGGAACAGCTGACCGTGCGGCATATCACTTCCGACCATTATTTTCTGCAACCGTTGAGCACCACGTTTCACGGGCGCGATATCTTTTCGCCGGTCGCGGCGTGGCTTTCGAAAACCTGGCAAACGCATGCCTTTGGCGAAGAGGTGACGGACTTTGTGCGCTTCACTCTGCCCAAGCCGAAACCTGCGGGTAAAGGCGTGAAGGGCGTGGTGTTGCGCGCCGACAATTTTGGGAATCTGCTGACGAATTTGGCCGCCGAGGACATGCCGCAAGTGATTGCCGGAACGAGTTTCAAGATGCGCATTGGAAATGTGGAGATTTCCAAGTTCGCGCAGACATTCTCAGAAGGCGGACCGAATGAGCCGGTGCTGCTGATGGGCTCGAGCGGATTTTTCGAGGTTGTGGTGAACCGCGGAAGCGCGGCAAAGGTCGTGGGCGCAAATCGCGGCGCCGAAGTCACCGTCGAATTCGCGTGATCAGCTGCCTCTCACTTGAGGCATCGTGTTGCTCTCAGTCCCAATACTGGTCTTGGCCCTGCTCTTTACCGCGGCACCCACAAAGAAGAAGTTCATCAACATTCGCCAAGTCGATTTTAGAAACTTCAGTTACCCATTAGACGGCGGCGACCATGTTCCATTTTTCTGGAGATGGATGAAAATTCCCGTGAACACAGAGGCATGAGAATTCAGCTCGTAAACGGCGAGTCGAAGCCAGCCGAACCAGACGCACCATTTAGCCGACCATACCTGTCTTTGCGTTCGGTCGTCTATGGCCAACTGACCAAGAACATGTTCGAGCAAGATGCGGTTGCGGACCTTCTCTACGACTCTGGCGGAACAGCCAACTGGCATTACCTCTACATCTACCACATTAAAGCCGGCGAACCGGAACTCATGGCGTGGCTTGAAAGCGGATCGCGCGCTGACCGGTGGACTTGTCAGGATCGACGTTCGAGAGGACCTTCTTGTGCTCGATTTTGCAGATCCATCCAAACAGCAAGGAGATTGCTGTTCTGGTGGCTGCATTCGCGTCAGTTATCGCTGGCAGAATGGACAATTCGTCGAAATCCCTCCAAGACAATACGGCCCATTGAAGTGGCGGACAGGCCGTTACCGGGCGAGGTCGGTGACGACCAGGTAGGAGCGGATGCGCGGGTCCATCCAGTCGCGCAGGGCATCTCCCAATAAGTTGAAAGCGAGGACGGCGGTCATCACGGCGAGCGCCGGGAAAATGACCATGTGCGGCGCGTCGAAAAGATGGCCGCGCGCGTCGTTGAGCATTGCGCCCCAGCTCGACATCGGCGCCAGGACGCCGAGGCCGAGGAAGCTGAGCGTTGATTCAGCCAGAATCGCGCCGGCGAGCGCGATCGTTCCCTGCACAAGAACGGGCTGAATGATGTTGGGCAGCAAATGACGAATCAGAATTCGCGTGTGTGACGCGCCGAGCGAACGCGCCGCCGTGACGTAATCCATTTCCTTCGCCTGCAGCACTTGCGCGCGAGCGAGACGCGCGTAACCCGCCCATCCGGTGATCGTGAGCGCGATGATGACGTTGCCGAGGCCGGGGCCGAGAAACGCCGCAAACGCAATCGCGAGGAGAATTCCCGGGAACGAAAGAAACGCGTTGATGAGGATGATGTTCACGAAGCGGTCGAACCAGCCGCCGAAATAGCCCGCGAGCGAACCAAGAATCAAGCCGATAATTCCCGCACCGAACACAACCGAAACGCTGACGGACATCGAAACGCGCGCGCCGTAAATCACGCGAGAAAGAACGTCGCGGCCAAGCTCGTCGGTGCCCATCCAGTGTGCCGCGCTGGGCGCGACCAGACGCGCGGGGAGGTTTTGCGCGGCGGGATTGTATGGCGCGAGCCACGGCGCGCCGACCGCGAGAATAATCAGAGTTACGCAAAGCACAAACCCGACGCTGCCCGGCACGCTGTGGCGGAGAAACTCGCGCAGGGCTTTCATTGCAAGCGCACGCGCGGATCGGCGAACGCGTAAACCAGATCCGTCAGCAGATTTACCAGGACGTACGAAACGGCGATGACGAGAATGCAGCCCTGCAGTAGCGGATAATCGCGCGCTTCGATGGCTTGCACGGCGAGGCGGCCAATTCCCGGCCAGGAAAAAATCGTTTCGGTAACGATGGTTCCTGCGAGAAGCGTGCCGAATTGCAAACCGAGAATGGTGAGAATAGGAATCAGCGCGTTGCGAAACGCGTGGCGCAGCAGGACGGCGCGTTCGGTGAGGCCTTTAGCCCGCGCAGTGCGAACGTAATCGCTTCCCAGCTGTTCGAGCACAGACGTGCGAACCATGCGCGTGAGAATCGCGGCGAGTGCGGCGCCCAGCGTGATGGCCGGGAGGATGAGATGCGAGACGCCGCCGCGTCCGCTGACCGGCAGCCAGCCGATCAGCACGGAGAAAATCAAAATGAGCAACGGGCCGAGCGCGAAATTCGGAATGGAGAGTCCGAGCAAAGTGAAAAAGCCGACGGCGTGGTCGGCCGGGCGTCCACGGCGCTGCGCGGCGAGTAGGCCCGCCGGAATTCCAATCGCGCAGCAAACAATAAGCGCGGCGAAGGCGAGTTCGAGCGTGGCGGGATAATGCTCGAGGACGACGTGAAGCACCGGCTGCTGAAAACGAAACGATTCGCCGAGATTGCCGCGCACGACTCCACCGAGATAGTGGCCGTACTGAACGGGAATCGTCTGATCGAGGCCGAGGGCGTGGCGAAGCTGCATTAAATCGGAAGCAGTGGCGCCTTCGCCGAGCATTTGCTGCACCGGATCGCCGGGAACAATGTGCGCGAGCAGAAAAACCATGGTGACGATGAGCCAGAGCGCGGGCAGCGAATAGACCAGGCGAAGTGAAATGTAGCGCGTCATTTCGATTTGCGAGTCGCTTTCGAAGTGGATTCAGACGCGCGCTTTTGACTATTTGACTCCGCGCTTTTTGGCGGCGACGCTGCCTGCGCGGTTTTTGCTTTCTCTGCCAGCGCGGGAGCGGCGTCGGCCTCTTCGAGGCGCTTGATTTTCACGCGTGCGATGCGGCGGCCCTCGACTTCCACAATGGTGAAGCGGTAGCCGTGGTCTTCGAACGTTTCGCCACCGCGCGGAAGAAAACCGAGCTGCGTCAAAACAAAACCTGCGAGCGTTTCGTAAGCCGGATTTTCGGGCAGCTCGATGTGAAATTGGCCTTCGAGATCGCGGATATTCAGCGACGCGTCGAAAATCATCGAACCGTCGGCAAGCCGCAGCGGATGCTCAACCACGTCGAACTCATCGTGAATTTCGCCGACCATTTGTTCGAGAATGTCTTCGAGCGTGACCAGGCCGAGTATCGTGCCGAATTCGTCGACAGCCATCGCCAGGCCGGTGCGATGAACGCGCAATTCGAGGAGCAGTTCGATGGCAGGCTTCGTCTCGGGAACGATGAGAACTTCGCGCAGCATGTGGCGAAGATGAAATTCAGCGGGCGGCTGATTTTCTTCCGCTCGGCGCGCGCGATCGAGCAAAATCCAGATGAGATCCTTGATGTGAACGAAACCGATTACGTGATCGAGATTGCCTTCGTAGACAGGAATGCGTGAACGCTGCGTGATGGCGATGATTTTCATCACGTCTTCCAGGGTCGCGTTCGAAGGCAACGCATGAATGTCCGGACGCGGGACCATGATTTCGCGCACTTGCACATTGCCAAGATTCATGGCGCCTTGAATGAAACGCTCTTCGACAGGCTCAAGGACGCCGCGCTCGCCGGCTTGCTCGACCAGAATGCGCAGCTCTTCGGCGGAGCGAACAGCGGAGTGGCTCTGCGGTATTTTTACGCCGAGCGCCTTGACGAATTTGCCCGCGACGCCGTTGAGCAACAAAATGGCCCAACGAAATGAGCGCAGGAACCAACGGAACGGGCGCGCGACGAGCAAAGCGACACGTTCGGCGTGGGCGAGGCTCAGACTCTTCGGCACAAGCTCGCCAAGCACAACTTGGAGCGCCGTCAGCAACAGAAATGCGATCAGAAGAGCGAGGCCGTGTTCGATGAGCGGAGCGTAACGTCCGGGAACTCGCGCGAAAAGCGGATCAAGAAAGTTCGCCAGTGCCAGCTCGCCAAGATATCCGAGGGCAAGACTTGTCAGCGTGATTCCGACTTGCACGCCGGAAATTACCGTGCCCATGTCCGCGATGAGAAGCTCGACCACGCGTGCGCGCGCGTCGCCCTGCTCGACGAGTTGCCGGACACGCGATTGCCTTACGGCGACAAGAGAGAACTCGACGGCCGCGAAGAACGCGTTGATCGCAATCAGCACAAAAATGACGAAGAGATGAAGGGCGATCATTGGTCGGAGCCAAATATAACAGGCATAGAGCCGCCTCCTCGCGTTGCCGAAGCGGCGACAGCGGAAGTAAATGCTACAGGTGCGGCCATGCCTGCCGCAATTGTAACAAGATGGCTGAGCCACAGCGCGGATTCAAAAATGGATTTGTGGGACTGGTTATGCTTGGTGGCGGATGGTTAAACGATTCAGAGTTGGTTGCATCGATTGAAGTGTCGAGCTAGACTCGCATGCCGGAGATGAAACGCGATGAGTCCTGTGTCCAATAAAGCGCCCGAGCCGCCGCGCAAAGGCGAATTCGAGAAATCGCTGACGCGGCTGGAAGAAGTTGTGAAACGGCTGGAATCGACCGACCTGTCGCTCGACGAGGCGATGAAGCTTTTCGAAGAGGGCGTGAAGCTGTCGCGCGATTGCCAGAAACAACTGGAAGAAGCGGAAGGGCGCGTCGAAATTCTACTGAGAAAGGCCGATGGGAAAATTCAAGCGAAGCCTTTCGAGACGAATGAAGACGATTCACAATCGCGGTGAGTCCATCGCCAAATTTCACCTACCGCATTTTGTCTCCACCTAAATGACGCAGCCTGCCTTTTTTGCCGAAGACCAAGCCATCATCGAAGCGGCGCTCCAGCGTTTGTTGCCGCCGGAAACTACGCCGCCCGCGACAATTCATCAAGCGATGCGCTATAGCGTGTTTGCTGGAGGAAAACGCATTCGCCCGATTTTGTGCTTCGAAGCGGCGCGTTTATTTTCGCGCGAGCCAGACGCTGCGGCGACAGTGGGATGCGCGTTGGAATTTATTCACACCTACTCACTGATTCACGACGATCTGCCCGCGCTCGATAATGACGATTTGCGGCGCGGCAAGCCGACGTGCCACAAGAAATTCGGCGT
>JBAUEX010000086.1:0-5896 GCA_049678845.1 Candidatus Acidiferrales bacterium | reverse complement strand
GGAGAAGAAACGTGAAAAACACAGCTAACAAACCTACGCATATAACCCGAGGGAACGTGCTCGATGATCTCGCCTTTTCACCGGAGCATGCAACGGCGCTGAAGTTCAAAGCCGAGCTGCATCAGGCAATTCTGAAGTATTCGCAGACGTACTCACAGAAAGAACTGCAGGCGATCCTCGGAGAGCCGCAGCCTCGTGTGAGCGAGCTGCTCAACGGAAAGATCGCGAACAAGAGCATCGACAAACTGCTTTACTACGCAGGACGCCTGGGCATTGAGACAAAAGTCAAATTTGCGCAGACACACAAAGACGTCATTAAAAAAGAACTTGCGATGGCAGACACGACAGCCTAGCCTCCGCGCGAGGTCACAGAGAACCTGCCGGACAGATCGCGGCACGCGAGATGGAGATTGTCAGGATCAAGGGAGAGTTGCCGAGAGCGGAGGCATTGAGCGATCATGTTGCCGCTATTATCGAACGGACTCTCTGAAGTGGGATAACTGTCGACTGCGAGCGTCAGAGGACCTACACGGTGGACCAACGTTGCGATGGTTCGTGCGAAGCTCCTCAATCACGCCCGCGATCCGGTCGATGAGCGTTAACGCGATATTTCAACAGTTATTATGGACGACAGAGATTGACTTCGAGAAGTTGGGGACAACAAAGAGGTTCTACATGAGACATTTTCGCCGGTCACGATGCATACTTGCCTCCACTACCCTCGTCCTTTTCCTCACTCTGGGTCACGGAACCACCCGCGTGAACGCGCAGGAGAAACCCGGCCCTCATAGAGGGAGAGGCGATTCCACGTCCGAGGAGTCGCCGATCGAAAAGTTGGGCAGGATGATTGCTGGCACATGGGCAATCGATGCGACTTTGGAACCGCGCGAAGCTGGGTCGAAAGTAGGCAAAGACGTCGGCAAGAGTGTGATTCGCTTTGGTCCTGGCAAACTTGCTCTGATCGAAGACTACCGCACGCATGGCGACGAGGGCACCCGGGTTGCGTTGGGAATTTTCTGGTGGGACGGTAAGGCGAAAGGCTATCGGACAATGTTCTGCGAGGACCGAGACCCCAGCGGTTGCTCAGTCTACGTGGGCTTGGGGAATTGGGAAGGCGCCAATTGGGTTTTCGACACTGAATTCGAAATCAAAGACAAAAAGAAAGTGAAGGTCAGAGAGGTCTTGACCGCCACGTCCCCATCTTCATTCACTGCGACGTTTTATCGAAGCGAGAACGACGGGCCAATGAAACTGGACTGGACCGTGAAACACTCCAAGACTGAAGTTCGTCACCGGCATCGAAACGTTTGGGATACGTTTTCAGAAACATTCCAAGGCACGTCGCTATTGGCCGCGCGCGTGTGGGGCACCCGTGCGAGCCAGGGTACAGGTTCCTCTGCACTGCGCCGTTTACTCAGGAGTTTGGGTCAATCGCGACAAACTCGCGTGCCGGAACAGCAGACCTGAGGCAGTGAACAACGCCGTGTAGACACCATGCCCGATGGCCATATTCCGGGCGAGGTAGGGCGGTGCGCCCGAAGGCAGCGTCACGGCGATCAGCGCGAGCGTCGCCGCCATCGCGAACAACGTGAGGGCCAACCCTCGCGCCTTCAGCCGCGCCAGACAGGCCCCAACGGCACCCACCCCGAGCACGCTGTAGTACATCAGGTTCGCCGGATTTCCAGAGTCCGCGACATGGACCATGTTAGACCACCCCAAGGCGAACCCGGCCACCAGCGCCACACCAACGCCCGCCTTGTACGACCACGCGCCCATCCTCCTCACGACCAGCGCAAACACCATCCCCGTCCCGAAGAATAGGACATACACCCTCACGAAAGCTCCCACGGGCCAGTTCCAGTCCTTCACGAATTGCGATGCCACGAGCGGCACCATCAACACAGCCAGCGCCCCCAGCGCCACACGCAGCATCGTCTTTCCCAATTGCGGCATATGAGTTGTGTTCTCCTTAACGATTCCCACCAACGTCTCGCAAAAGGTCCACAGCGCGAACCCGAACATTCCCCGGTTGGCGCCCTTACTCTCCTGGCATAGGTCATGAAATGTCTGTGTCATCCCCTCGCCGAACCGCTCACGGAAAGGCCGCGGATACAGCCGCAGCAGCATCGCATACCACGTCCGGTAGTGCCGGCCCGCAACGTTAGTGGCCATGCGCCAAGCGTCCTTCCGCCACCGCCACTACGCCGCGATACCGCTTCAGCTCCGCTTCCAGCGCCGTTCGCCCCGCGCCTGTGAGCTGGTAATAGATCCGCCGCTCGTCGTCCATCTCCCGATCGACCCGCATGTCGCTTTCCCGGACTAACCCCGCCTCCATCATCCGCGCTATCGAGCCATACAACGTCCCCGGGCCCATTTTCACCTTGCCCTGCGAGTCCGCCTCCACCTGTTTCATGATTCCGTACCCATGCCGCTCCCCCGTCGAAAGCGCCAGCAGGACGTGCAGCACCGCAGGAGTTAGCGGAGCTTGCGCGGTGTTCCTCTTAGCCATGCCCTGATACTATATCCATTGCGGATATATGTCAAGCCGAGCTGGGGGGCAAGGCGCGGACGCCCTCGTCCGTAGCCCGACAACCAGGTACGGCTTGGGCTAGCCAATTTCGTCTGCAACCTCAGTGGTCGGCAAACAGGAACGAAAACGACCCGTCCGACCGTGTTAGGTAACGATCAGTCGCGAAGGGTGTCGGAAAATAGTACCGCCAACCGGGCCGTACTCGTCTGGAGACTATCTCAGAATGCCCAAAGTCCAGGGCCGCGTATGCGGCGGCCTCCGTCTGCTTTGGCTGGAAGCCGTGCAAGTAGTCGACAGCGCGCTGCGCGAATGCTGCGGCTTGGAAGATTGCGCGGGTGGCGTTCTTGAGAACCTGAAGCCAGGTGGCGGGATCATCGAGGTTTCGCGGGCATAGGATTCCGCCGCCAAACTCCTCGCTCAAGTGAAAAGCATAGCCTTCCTCGCGCGTCTCGCGAAACGCGCCCGGCCACGATGGAAGCTCGAATTTCATCTTGGAGAGCTGGCGGTCGCGCAAGCTGTTGTAGTCCTCGCAGAAAAGCCCGACACGCACATGCCGCGCCCCGAAGTCTCGGAAGATCCTGCACAGGAAATCCACGAGCCACCAGCGGACAAAGTAGCTTTTCCCGCCGCCGGCTGCGCCACCGTAGAGCGCGTATTTGTGCCGACGTGCAGCCACGCGAAAATCGAGTTGCCTGGGAGTGGGGTCCATGCGCTGCGAGAGCTCGCTTATCCTGAGCTGGAGCTGCGCCCGCTGGCGCTCGCCTGCTTTCATCGGGCTGCAGTACTCAGCCTTTTCCTCAAGCGTGAGCGGCGCGAGTTCTTGCTCGCTCAACAAGAACACGGAGTCGTTCATCGAGGTTCTTCACGGTGATCGGGATTGCGCCGCCGCCTGGGCCACCGGAGCTCCATCATTTGTCGCGGCCTGCCTTCCACGCGGTCCGCGACGGCGTTGAAATGCGCGACGCTTCCTTTCGCTGCTCTTTTGACCAGCGCGTCGGCAATCACCTGAGCGATGGTGTGCGTCGCCGGTGTAGGGCCTGTCCAAGAGCTCACACGAACAATGATTGATTAATGCGGCCGGGCGTACTGTTTGAGGGCCAGCTGTCGAAACTTCAGAATCTGAGGTGACGGTTGTGCGAGGCCGTTCCTGGCTCGACAGCTTGCGGCAAAGACAAAGACTGCTTGAAGTGCTTTAAGAATAGAATAAGCTTAAGCTGGCCTATGTTGGCTGAACAGTTTGCGAAACTACTCGAATTCGGTCTTCCTCAAGCCGCCCGCTCCCCGTCAGCCGCAACTTGTCGGTGCACGACCACCGAGCCAGCGTCGTTAGGATCTCATCACTCGACTCGAATCGTGTCGCGAAGCACGATCTTACTGTTTGTGGACCGCCGGGGCTGGCGCCATTTTTTGCGTCTCATCTCCCCCGGTGAAGCGCGCCGATTGCACGGTTATCTAATTTCGCGCGGGACGATGGTGATGTACACTCTCGGGTTGGAAATCAGGCATTCGGTTCGGTAGCAGTGTGCGAACCAGCTATGCAGTAAAATGCGCAACTCGAAACGAGGTCGAATATATCTTATGAAACCGTCACGGAATACTTCGCGGGTGCGATTGCCGCTTGTGAATGGATTGTTCTATGCAGCGCTGTGCGCAATTCTTTCTTTCCTGCTTGTCGCACCGTTTACGGCTGCGCAGACAAACATCACGGGATTCTGGATTCTTAAGACGCCCACAGGCGACGGAAACTTCCGCGAAATGTTTCTCGATTTGAAGCAGGATGGCGAGAGCGTTACCGGAAAAGTGATGTTTGGACCGCGCCGCGAGATTCCCATCAGCGACGGAACGTTTCGCAACGGGACTTTGCATTTTACCGTCACGTTCGGGCAGCCACCTCGAACGCGGCAAATAACGTATGACGGGACGATCGAAGGCGACAAGATTTCACTGACGTCTGTATTTCCGGGCCGCGAGCCGGTCAAGGGAGTCGCGGAGCGTGGCGATCCGAAGGCCATGCTGCCCCCGGCTCGGATTCCTCCTCCCGCGCTGCGCGATGTTCCGGATAATGGATTGGCTCGCACGCCGCCCATGGGTTGGAACAGTTGGAATAAATTTGCCGGCAAAGTGACCGATGCGGACGTTCGCGGAATGGCAGACGCCATGGTATCGAGCGGCATGAAGGATGCGGGCTATGTCTACATCAATATTGACGACACGTGGGAGGGCCCGCGCGACGCGAATGGCAACATTACGAGCAACCTGAAGTTTCCCGACATGAAGGCGCTGGCGGATTATGTCCATTCGAAAGGTCTGAAGATTGGGATCTACTCTTCGCCCGGGCCGAAAACCTGCGCGGGCTACGAAGGCAGCTACGGGCACGAGCAACAGGACGCAAGTACGTACGCCGCATGGGGTTTTGATTATTTGAAATACGACTGGTGCAGCGCCGACCAAATCTACAAGAACGTAGACATGCAAGCGGTGTATCAGAAGATGGGCGACGCTCTGCTCAAGACGGGACGCCCGATTGTTTTCAGCTTGTGCCAATACGGCGAAGAAAAAGTGTGGACATGGGGCGCGGAGGTTGGCGGGAATTTGTGGCGGACAACCGGCGACATTAACGACACCTGGAAGAGGATGTCGGAGATCGGATTCAATCAATTCGACATCGCTCCGTATATTCGGGTGGGCCACTGGAACGATCCGGACATGCTCGAGATCGGCAACGGCGGCATGACGAACGACGAATACAAGACGCACATGAGTTTGTGGTCGCTGCTGGCGGCGCCGCTGCTTGCAGGGAATGACTTGCGGACCATGTCGGCGGAAACGAAAGAGATTTTGACGAACCGCGAGGTGATAGCGATTGATCAGGATCCCGACGGCAAGCCGGCGAAGCGCATTTCCGACCCCACAGCGACGGCCGTTGTGGTGACGCGTCCGCTCCACGGTGGTTCACTGGCCGTGGGCCTCTTCAATCGAGGCGATCAACCGCAGACTGTGACGGTGAAATGGAGCGACGTTGGCTTAGCCGGTAACTCGCTTCGCGCGCGGGACCTTTGGAAGCACGCGGACGTGGCAACCTCAGGAGACGGCTATACGGCGACCGTGCCAGCACACGGCGTCGTTCTGCTGAAGGTGGCATCGACTCAGTAAGGTGTTGGAGCGGCGCAAGAAGCTTACGTAATTTCCTCGACGCCATCTGATGCGCGGCAGAGGTATACGTCTGGCTTGATGCGCGTTTTTTCCTCGTAGGATTGCGCGAGCTCAGCGGCGAATCCAGCGGCGTCGTTCGGCCGGATCAGATTTATTGTGCATCCTCCGAATCCCGCTCCGGTCATGCGCGCGCCCAAGAGCCCCGGGATTTGT
>JBAUEX010000085.1:0-2023 GCA_049678845.1 Candidatus Acidiferrales bacterium | reverse complement strand
AATCGTAGCAATCGGCGCGGCGGGCTCGCTTTCCTTGTTGCCGCAGCCCGCGATAACCAGAGCCACGAGAGCGCCGGCCAAAATCACCGATAGCAGGTTTCTTGCATAAACGATCTATTCTAGTGCGTGTCAAAATTGGGGATCGATACCGCCGCGGTGACGACGCACAGCCACAGCAGCAACTCCAGCAAGCCGGCAATCCGCGCGACGATGGGAAGATCGTGCGTCGCGCCCCACACTTTTACCTTTTGCTGGATCACGATGTGAAGTATGAGCCCCAAGGGAATTAGGATGCCGAGTTTGATTTCGAAAGCGGGATTGGGAATGTACTTCGTTGCCGCGCTGGCAAAGAGCGAGAATCCTCCCAGAATGGCGATTCCAAGTCCCGTCCAATTCCAGGCAAATAGAGCATTCGAGAGTTGAGCTGCCGTTTCGCGCTTGCGGCCTACGCCCAGCAGACGAAAGTCGAGCAATAGATTCGTTCCTAGCCAAAGCGAGAGGCCCGAGAAATGGGTTGCCTGCACGAACGGATACACCCACGTGGAACCGCTGATCCATGTGGCCCACGAGGTGCCTTGAAGCCACTTCGCAAACGCCATGAAGAAGCCCATCAATTTCGTAGCCCTTTATTTCGAAGCTAAAACTCCCACTCCTAAGAATGCGGCCAGAAGCAACTACCCGACGCCGGAAATAGCCGGAACTTCAACGGAAGCGAGGATCGCTCCGATCCACAGAACCAGGGAAACGAGCGCCAGGATTTTGGCGCTCACCGGAATTGACGGCAATTGTCCCCATTTTGGTGCGTTCCATTGCACGATGATCCCGAAGATAACAGCCAGAAGGACTACCGCGATTTTTAGACGGAAAACAGAAGCGAGGTAGAAGTCGGCCGCGTCTCCCGAAAACATGACGAATCCCGATAGGAAAGCGGACGCCAATCCCACCCACATCCAAGGGAAAAGTTGCGCCCCGAGTATCGCGACATTCTGCCCACGTCCCGCAATACCTAGAACGCGCAGGTCCACAATGGCAATCGAACCGACCAACAGAAAGAATCCGGCGTAATGGGCGACCTCCATCATGGCGGAGAGCACGATCGAGCTATTAATGGCGACCAGCAGTGAATTGTTTTGTAGCCAGGCACAAAAATGAAGCATCTGACGGGCCTACGACCTTAGCGCCAAGCCATTGGACAGCTTGACGCCGGTGCAGCGCATGCTACGCGCGCCATCCTTGGCGCGGCCGCCCGTGCAGGTGACCGTGTCTCCGGCTTTTACCGTGGTGCTCGTCCAACCGTTGTGCTTCAGGAAGTTCGGGCTGTTGATTTCGATGGCCCACTCCTGAGTTTCACCCTTCTCGTCCTTCACCATGAGATAAACGTAAGCATGAGGATTCGTCCATTCGACTCTTTCAACGGTGCCGGTTACCGTGGTTGGATTCGCCATGTCGTACATAGACACAGAGTGATGAGCGAAAGATGGCGCGGGCGCCGCAATCATCAGCAACAGACCAGCGACGAAGAAAGTTAGTTTCGTCCTCATTCGATGAGCCTCCCGATCGCTATTATTTGAAGCGATCGAACAATTGCTTGTAATCATGATTATTTTCCTCGCAAATATACTCCTGAATGTACCATTCCGGATGGAGAGTTAGCGTGCCGGCTTCCGTCCAGGGTTTGGCAAAAACATTCGGGTCTTCAATTGTAGCCTCGTAGCTAATTTTGTCATACGCGATGCGGCGATAGCGCTCGATCACATGGTAGGCGGCGGTATGCCGGTATTCTCGAACCGCGCCTTTATCGTTGAATCCGGTTACATCCACGACGAGCGTATCGCCTTCCCATTTTCCGACGGAGTTTCCCATCCAGGTAGGATCGAGATCCGAGGGGTGAGGCCGTCCATCGGTGGGAATCACACGGAAGAGGTGCTCGGATTCGTAAAGGATCAGCACGAATCCCGGCTCTTGCACGATCTGCAACGGGTAAGGCCATTCCGTGGTGCCGGGCACACCCGGCGGCAAACAT
>JBAUEX010000084.1:0-5226 GCA_049678845.1 Candidatus Acidiferrales bacterium | reverse complement strand
GTCAGCGCCTTTGCAGACTGGGAAGCCGACAACCCAACCTTCGTGGCGGGAGGTGGCGGAAACAACTGGGTCGCGGGAATCGAGGTTCGATTCGATCTCTTCCAAGGCGGAGCAAAGCGAGCACAGCTTTCCCGCGAGCGGGCGATGCAGGACAAGGTTGCCGCAAGCGAGGAAATGGCCATGGACGGCATCCGGCTGGAAGTCCGGCGCGCCTACTACGATGTGGATGCGGCTCGCCAACAAATGGAAGTCGCACGCGCGGCCATCTCCATGGCGCAAGAAAGCCTGCGGATCAATCAGAACCGCTACGGCTCCGGCCTTTCCACGATCAGCGATTTGCTCGCCGCGGAAGAAGCCGCGCGACGCAGCCAGACGGATTATTGGCAAGCCGTTTATCGCTATCAGACCGGCTACGCAAATCTCCAACTGGCCAGCGGAACTTTGAATCGTCAGTCTCCCGTGGTGACGCCATGAACCGCGAAAAACATGCAATCACAGTGCCTTCCATATTGATGATCGGTTTGCTCGCGACGCTGGCCGGCTGCACGAACGAGCGCCGTCCAGCGGCCGCTCCGCCCGAAACGGTGAACAACGTTTCCGTGATTGTGGCCCAGGAGACGGCGGTGCCTGACTGGTTGGAAGCCGTCGGGACCGTGCGTGCCGCACAAACGACTCAGGTTTCCAGCCAGACGATGGGCAACATCGTCGAAATCCGCACGCAGGAAGGCGACCGCGTGCAGAGCGGCCAGGTCCTCGCCGTCGTTGACGATTCTCAGCCGCGCGCTGCCGTGGAACGTGCTGCGGCGGCCGTGACTGCCGCGGAAGAAGAAGTCTCCGCCGCCGATGCGGACTTGGGACTCGCCGGAGCCACGCTGAAGCGCTACCAACAGCTTTACGACAAGAAATCCGTCAGCCCGCAGGAATTCGACGAGATCAAAACCCGGTACCAATCAGCAGAAGCGCGCCGCGACATGGTGCGGGCCGGGCAATCGCAAGCGAATGCCGCACTCACGCAGGCTCGAACCTCGCTCGGCTACACGCACATTCGTGCCCCTTTTGCCGGAGTCGTGACGCAAAAAATGGCCGATGAAGGCACGCTGACTTCGCCCGGCATGCCCATCTTCACCATCGAAGACACGCGAAGCTATCGGCTCGAAGTGACGGTAGACGAAAGCGCTATCCGCTTTGTCCATGCCGGGCAGAGGGCCCCGGTATCGATCGACGCATTGGGCAACGCCCAGCGTACCGGCAAGGTCGTGCAAATCGTTCCTGCAGCTGATCCATCGAGCCGCAGCTTCCTGGTGAAAATCGGATTGCCTGCTGATGCACGCCTTCGTTCCGGTCTATTTGGCCGTGCAGAATTCTGGCGGGGCCAGCGGAAATCGCTCTTGATTCCGCGAGCGTCGGTCGTCGAGCGCGGACAACTCCAAGGAGTTTATGCGCTGGGTCCGAACCAGATAGCGGAGCTGCGTTACATCACCCTGGGCAATCCTACGGGACAACAAGTCGAAGTCCTTTCGGGGCTGCAAGACGGGGACAAGCTTGTGGCCGCACCCGGAAACCTTGCATTGGCAGGCAAACGCATCGAAATTCGCCCATGAGTAACTCGTCGCCTAGTCTTCCCACCCACGCCTTGCGTTTGGCGGGCCGCGTGGCGCACATCTTCATTCAGTCGAAGCTGACGCCGCTCATCATCATCGCGGCCCTCCTGGTCGGATTTTTCAGCATTCTCGAAACACCGCGCGAAGAGGAACCGCAGATCGTCGTCCCCATGCTGGACATTTTCGTCCAGATGCCGGGAGCGTCGGCCGAAGAAGTGACGCAACGCGCAACCGTGCCCATGGAAAAATTGATCCGCGAGATACCTGGCGTCGAGTATGTCTACTCCATCAGCCGCCCCGGCCTGAGCATGCTGATCGTGCGCTTCTACGTGGGCACGAACCAAGAGAACGCCATCGTTCAGACCTATAACAAGCTCTATTCGAATCGCGACCGCATTCCGCCGGGAGTTTCGCCGCCGATCATCAAGCCTCGTTCGATCGATGATGTTCCCATTCTCGCCTTGACGCTTTGGGGCAAGAATTACGATGGCTACCAGCTGTGCCGCATCGCCGAAGAGCTCGACCACTCGATCAAGCAACTAGAGAACGTTTCCGAAACCGCCATCATCGGCGGGCAGCCGCGGGAGGTGCGCGTGGTGCTCGATACCCAGCGCCTCGCCGCCTATGGACTCACTCCACGAGCCGTCGTCATGCAGCTCCAGGCTGCCAATACCCGCAGCGTGGCCGGCAGCTACGCGCGCGACAATCAGGAATTTGAAGTCGAGGCCGGAAACTTTTTCACGCGCGCCGAGGACTTGCAGCAGGTCGTCGTCGGCGTTCACGCAGGACGCCCAGTGTACCTACGGGACGTCGCCGAAAAAATCGTGGACGGCCCCGCGGAACCCGCTGATTACGTTCTCTTCGCCAGCGCCAAGGGAACCACCGGCAGCGCGGCCAATCCGGAATATCCGGCGGTCACCATCACCGTGGCGAAGCGCCAAGGCGCCAACGCCACGATCATTGCCGAGAATGTTCTGCGCAAGCTCGATTCTCTTCGCGGCATCACCCTGCCCAATGATTTAAACGTCACCGTCACGCGCAACTATGGCGAAACGGCCAGGGACAAGTCGAACGAATTGCTCGAGCATCTCTTGATTGCTACCCTCTCGGTCATCTTGTTGATCGGCCTGGCGCTGGGCTGGCGCGAATCAGGCGTCGTGCTTCTGGCGATTCCCGTAACGCTGGCGCTGACTCTGGCCATCTTTTACCTCTACGGCTACACGCTCAATCGCGTGACTCTTTTCGCGCTGATCTTTTCCATCGGCATCCTGGTGGACGACGCCATTGTCGTGGTGGAGAACATCGTCCGGCATTTTCGCCTGGCCGAGAACCGGGGCCGCCCGCTGGCCGACGTTGCGGTCGAGGCCGTGGACGAAGTGGGCAACCCCACCATCCTCGCCACGATCGCCGTGATTGCGGCCATCCTGCCCATGGCCTTTGTGCGCGGTCTCATGGGGCCCTACATGCGTCCCATCCCCGTAGGCGCTTCTGCGGCAATGATGTTTTCGCTGATGGTAGCCTTCGTGGTTTCGCCGTGGGCTGCCTTGCGGTTGCTCCGCCATTACGCCGTGAGTGCAAAGTCCATGCACGAAGCCGAGGGCTGGAGCGCCAGACTCTACCGCCGCCTGATGGTGCCCTTGATCCAAAGACCCGCTCTGCGCTGGATGTTTCTTGGGGGAGTGGTTGTTCTTCTCCTGGGAGCCACGGCGTTCATTCCGCTCAAATGGGTGAAAGTGAAAATGCTTCCCTTTGACAACAAGAGTGAATTCCAGGTCATTATCGACATGCCGGACGGGACACCGCTGGAACAAACCACTCGCGTAGCGCAGGCGTTGGGAAGCTACTTGGGCCAGCAGCTTGAAGTCACCAATTACCAAATTTATGCAGGAACCTCGGGACCCTACAACTTCAACGGACTCGTGCGGCATTATTTCTTGCGCCGTCAGCCGAACCAGGCTGATATCCAGGTCAATCTTCTTTCCCGCCACGATCGCCAAGCGCAGAGCCACGAGATCGCGAGCCGCCTGCGCCCGGAGTTGGACCGCATTGCCGCTCCCTTTGGCGCGCGGATCAAAGTGGCCGAAGTTCCGCCCGGGCCGCCCGTTCTCGAAACTCTCGTCGCCGAAGTCTATGGGCCGGATTACCGCGGCCAGACGCAGCTCGCCGCAAAAATAAAGAAGATTTTCGAGGAAACTCCCGGCGTCGTGGATGTGGATTGGTACGTAGAAGATCCGCAGACTAAGTATGATTTGAAGGTTGATCTCGACAAGGCTGCTCTCGAGGGCGTTTCGGCCGCGGAGGTCACGCGCACGGTGCAGATTGGGCTGAGCGGCGCTTCGGCGGGCCTGCTCCACGATCCCGCGTCACGGGAGGATGTCCCCATCGAAGTGCGCCTCTCCCGCCCGGACCGCTCCGGCATCGAGGGTCTCGAAGATTTGAAACTCCCCGGCCCATCCGGCGCGGAGGTTTCCGTCCGCGAGGTCACCGACCTCCAGCAAACGGTCATCGATCAGAGCATTTATCGCAAGAACCTGCGCCCCGTCGTCTACGTCACGGGCGACGTTGCCGGCACGATCGAGAGTCCCGTTTATGCCATCCTCAAAATGAAGGACGCCGTCGCCAAAATCCAACTCCCCGGCGGCTATGGCGTGAAGCAATATTTCGGCACCACCTTGCCGGAGCGCACCGATCGCTACTCCATGAAATGGGACGGCGAGTGGCAGATCACGGTGGAAGTCTTCCGCGACCTCGGTTTGGCTTTCGCCGCCGTGCTCGTTCTGATTTACGTCCTCGTCGTCGGCTGGTTTAAATCCTTCAAGACGCCCCTGGTGATCATGGCGCCGATTCCGTTGACGCTGGTCGGCATTTTGCCGGCCCACGCGATGCTGGGCGCGTTTTTCACGGCCACTTCGATGATCGGCTTCATCGCGGGCGCGGGCATCATCGTGCGAAACTCGATCATTCTGGTCGATTTCATCGGCCTGCGCCGCTCGAACGGAATGTCGCTCGAAGAAGCCGTGGTGGACGCCGGCGCCGTGCGTTTTCGCCCCATCCTGCTGACCGCGGCTGCCGTGGTCGTCGGCGCAAGCGTGATTTTGTCCGACCCGATTTTTCAGGGTCTCGCGATTTCGCTCATGGCTGGCGCTGTTGCCGCCACCACGCTCTCGCAAATGGCCATCCCGGTTCTTTATTACCTTAGCGAAGCAGGCGGCCCGAAAGCTCTGCCGCCTGTTGACGAGCATTTCGTGCCTAAAACAGATTGAAAAGGAGAATCGAGCATGAATATGGATCGCTACCTAAGGATGATTGCGGGAGCCTTTGTACTAGGTTCCCTCGCGTTGGGATATTGGGTGAGCCCCTACTGGCTTCTCTTCACCGCGTTCGTTGGGCTAAATCTGTTTCAGTCCGCTTTTACGAACTGGTGTCCGATGATGGCGATACTCCGAAAAGCAGGTGTGAAGGCATAGTGGGAGCAAGCCACACAAACTCGCGCTTGCATGACACTATGGTTTTCAAAACGTGAGCACCCAATTACAGAAGCGATTGACGGAAAAAGATTTGGCTTCCCGGGCTAGATTCGGACTAGCACCCTTCGGTTAACGGTTGCGGCGAAGGCTTCGGTGAC
>JBAUEX010000083.1:0-10265 GCA_049678845.1 Candidatus Acidiferrales bacterium | reverse complement strand
ACTTTGCGGCGCGCGGCTGCGGTTTTTGTTTCCGTGCCGAGAGCGAGAAGATACGCGACGAGCGTGGCGCCTGCTGTGATCAGCAGCGCGTAAACGCAATGAAGGAAGGAGGGATTCCAGAGGCGGCGTGAGCCAATGAGGCTCGAACGGAGCAGGAAAACGATGGGAAAATGCGTTAAGTACAGCGTGTAAGAAAAGCCGGCGAAGAGGCGGGCGGGTTTGGCATAAAAGGCTGGCGCGGATTTTTCAGGGGCTTCGACGACAGCGTAAATCCAGAAACCGAATGCCAGCGCGACGATTGCGTCCATCAGAAACGGGGAATTCAACGGATGCGCGACGCTGAGTCCGAGGACGAGGACGAATGGAATCGTGGCGGCGACGATGGCTCCGGAGAAGCGGACCGGAGACCATTTGACGACACGGGAAAGCGCGATTGCGCCTCCCAGGAGCCAGATCAGGAAATACAACGCGATGGTGTAGCCGACGAACCAGGTGACGACAATCGCCAGCACGAAAGAAGCAATGCGCCCCGGGAGACGGTAGCGTTTGACGAGCGCGCAGAGGGCCAAGGGGAAAATCATGTAGTACCAGAATTCGTAACTCAAGCTCCAGAGAGGCGCGTTCGAGCCGAAGGGTTCGACGAGAATTCCCTGAAGGTAGAACAAACTTCCGACGAAATTGCGGAAGGTCTCGAGGCTGGCAATGCTGTTGGTGAAAAGATTGGCGACGGGATTAGGGTAAAGCGGAGCGGTGGCAGTCATTGCCATGCCGATGCGATCGAGGACGCGACAGAGAATAAGCGAGGGGATCAATACGAGGCTGAGGCGGGTGATGCGATTGACGAGATAGGCGGTCCATGACCATTTGCGCTGCTCGAATGAGTCGGCGATGCTCGAGACGATGAAAAATCCGCTGAGAACGAAGAAAACGACGACGGCTTGATGCCCGAGAGCTGTGCCCGCGTAAAACGCGGAGATGAGAGGGCGATGGTGCGAAAGCTCGCGATACTCGACGAAGAAAAGTCCGCGGACATGGCCGACCAGAACGGCGAGAGCGGCGACGCCGCGAGCCATGTCCAGATGGACAGAAGCGCGTTCGGTGAGGCGCGATTTTCTGGTGCCAGGCAACATTGGGCGGCTTCGATGTCCATTGGCGCGCCGCGTGAAATGATTGAGCACAGACGCGCAGGGCGCACGCGATTATGGCCTAGAGGAGAGTCGCGAGTCGAGAGTTGAGAGTCGAAAATCGAGACCAAACGGAAGGGCACAAGCAGACAAAATTAAAACGCAGGTGGCTGTTCGAGAGGAGTTATTGCTTTTCGGCGCGGGAGGCTATGATTTGGCGGCCGTTGATTTGAACCTCGACAGCGAGGGGCGGGCGGACTCCCGAGCCGGCGACGATGGCTCCGCGAACGAGGCCGTTGGGTCCATTGCTATATTTGGTGAGGTCATAAAGCGTGTGGGCGCAAGGGTCAACGACCATGGGGTGGGCGGCGGTAAAATGGTATTTGCTGCGCAGCTCTTCTGTATCGGTGACGAATTCCAGATCACATGTGCCGTACGGAGCGCGCAGCGAGAAGGCCCAGTATGCATTGCCCGGAAGCCGGACGACCATTGCCAGGAAGCTATCGCTGGGTGTGTTGCGATAGGTGAATTTTTGCGTTGACCAGGGGCGCGACAACTGGTCGATGGTAGCGACTTGTCCCGGAGCAACCGGCAATGCCGGCGTGAACGCGACGGGCTGAACGACTGGAGCTGTGCTGGCGGCCACATCGGCAACGGGGTCGGAACGCCCGGCACGCGTGGAATCGCGCGCCCACCAAATGGCGACGACGAGCAGGATTACGAGCGAGACGCCTCCTGTCGTCAGAGCGTAGAGCTTTTGACGTTGCGCTGCGGCGGCGGTTTTTGTGCGCGGAACGCCGGGAATCTCCGGCTGGGCGACCGTGAAGGGAGACGACTTCGTTACGGTGCTGGGCGCTTTGTCGTTTATTTTCCCGATCATTTTGCTGGGTCTGCCAAAGACCAGTGAAATTCGAGTGCGATGTGTTGAGCTTGCGCCGAGGAGGTGCGAAAAGCAAGGTGGATGGGTACAGAGAGTAAACGGTGGAGGGAGTGAAACCCCTCCCTTCGCTCCTTGGTGCAAGAACTCGAGAATCGGCTCGACAGAAAGGGTCTCATTCCTGGGGTAAACGGATGCACAAACCGCAAGAAGCGAAAGTCAAAACCCCACCCTCCGCACAAGGCACCGAGCACCCGCAAAATCCGGCCCGAAACAGGAAGCGGGGCACTGTGCGGCTAAGGAATTTGTCTAATGCCAGAACGCCCGACTAGTGGACCCATTTTACGCGGAGGGAATGGTGGGTGATGTAGTCCTGAAGATTAGCGAGGCAAAGAAGGATTTCGAGGACTTTTTCGTTGTCGGCGGGATCTCGATCGAATTGGCCCTGCGCGAGCGCGTGGACGGTGTGTGGCGCGTCGGCGAGGAGCCAGGCGAGGATTTCTTCGTCGACCAGGCCTGCTTCAATGCACCGGGCGCGCACTTGATCCGCGCGTTCGATTACCAGTTCGAGGAAATGATCGAGGCAAACACCATCGACCGTCAAGGCAGGAAGGATTTCTTTTCCGCAGCCGTCCACATTGCACCGACGAGCCATCGCGTTTCTGCTTTCCCTGCCCGCGAGGGAGACGGGCAAGGTGGAGAGAATCATACTCCTGTTTTGGCTTTGCGTGTACGCGGGTGTGCTGGTGAGGAAACAGAGTGCAAGAGGTCGTTTTTAGTCCATAGTTGAGAGTCGAGAGTCAGAAGCGCGAAACGCGGGAAATTGACAACGAGCGGCGGGGCGGCAAAAGAGATTCGCCGTCCCGCCAGGGTTTACCGGTGAAGGGTCAGTTTGCGCTAGCGCGATTCGATGTGAATCGTACCGGAGCTGGTGCGCAACTCGATTGTTGGGCCGCCGATACCTATGGTGCCGTGGATTTCGCGCGGGTTGATTCTGCCCTGCATGGTAATCGGGAACTTGGAGTCGATGCTACCGGAGCTGGTGCGCGCGTACAGCTCAAACGAAGTTTTCTGGGGCAGTTCGACGGTCAAATCGCCCGAGCCAGTGTGAAGAAGCCAATTGCCCGTCGGCGTGCCTTGCGCGCGAATGCTTCCGCTGCCGGTGCCGACGCGGACCGCGCCTTTCACTCCATGAATCTCGACGGTGCCGGAGCCGCTGGAGGCTTCGACGTCGCCGGAACCGGTTTGCGAGAGGACGATATCTCCCGAGCCGGTGGAAGCGGTCATTGCGCCTGCGACGCCTTCGGCATGAATGGTGCCGCTGCCGCTGCCGGCATGCACGGTGCCCTTGATGTTGGAAAGCGTGATGTCGCCGGAGCCTGCGCGAGCCGTGGCGTTGTTGCCGATGCCCGAAAGTTTCACGTCGCCGGAGCCTGTAGTGGATTCGACTGGTCCAGCCACGCCGTCGACAGTCTGATTGCCGGAGCCGGTGGCGGAACGAAGGCGCGTCTGAACGGGCGTGACGATTTCGTAGCTGATGGAGATATTGCGCATCATGTCGCGATCGGTCTCGTGGCCGATGGTGATGGTGTTGCCGTTCTGCTCGACCGGAGGATGCTGCTCGATATATTGGATGCGCGATTCGGCGTCGCGTCCGGCGGAGAACCAGTTGTCGTTGGCGTGAATCCTGGCGTGGATTTCGACTTTGCCGGAGTCGCCTGTGCGCACGTTGATGTTGCCCGATCCGGTGGCGACGTCCATCTCCACGGGCCCGTTTACGGTGAGAGTCTTGTCGAAATGGCCTTCGGCGGCCGCGCGCGCCGGCGCTCGAGCGATTACCACGAGCATGGCAAGCGCGAATGTCGCGGCTGCGAGATGCAGATTTTTCATCAGCTTCATGTCGAATTCACCCCTCTTGAATTTAATGGGCCCGTGTATGGAACGCAGATGGAAGGCTAAAAGTTCAGACGCGCGGTGGGGGAAAGGGTGAGCAAGCTGGGTCACAAGACTGCAGAGCGGATGCTACGAGTTGCGGCCGCAGCATTTTTTGTATTTTTTGCCGGAGCCGCAGGGGCACAGATCGTTGCGGCCGATTTTGGCGCCCGTGCGGACTTGCTTGGGGGCTTCGGCCTTTTCGGAACCGGTCTGCAATTGCAAGTCGTGCTGGGCGCGGCGCTGACGGCGCTCAATCTGCCTGGCCTCTTCTTCGGGGCGAGCGGGCTGCATCAAGTAGAGGAAACGAACCGTTTCCGTATCGATGCGGCCCATCATTTCCTCGAAAAGCTTGAAGCCTTCCTTCTTGAATTCGACGAGGGGATCAACCTGGCCGTAGCCGCGCAGGCCGATGCCTTCCTTCAAGTGGTCGAGAGTCAGGAGGTGGTCTTTCCACTGCGCGTCGACGATATCGAGGGTGATGTGGCGTTCGAGCCAGCGCATCATTTGTGGGCCGAATAGTTTTTCTTTTTCCTCGTAACGCAATTTTGCTTTGACGATGAGCTCATCGAGAAGCGTGTCGTGATCCATCTGCAGCGGATCGATTCCGAGGGCTTTGATGTCGAGGCCGAATTGCTTGAGGATTTCGCCGGAGAGTTGCGCGATGTTCCACTGATCGGGATGCTGCTCGCGCGGGCAATACGTGTCGACGAGCTCGGCGAGAAGTTCCTCGCCAAGCGCGAGAATTTCGTCCTTCTGGTCTTTTCCTTCGAGGACGGCGCGGCGAATGGAGTAAATCGTTTCGCGCTGCTTGTTCATCACGTCGTCGTATTCGAGAAGGTGCTTGCGGGCCTCGAAGTTCTGGGCTTCGACGGCTTTCTGCGCGTTCTCGATGCGCTTGGAAATCAGGCGCGACTCGATGGGGATGCCTTCTTTCATCCCGAGCATGTACATGAATTTCTGGACGCGTTCGCCGCCGAAGATGCGGAGGAGATCGTCTTCGAGCGAAAGATAAAAACGCGAGGAGCCAGGGTCGCCCTGACGGCCGGCGCGGCCGCGCAACTGATTGTCGATGCGGCGTGCCTCGTGACGTTCGGTGCCCAGAATGTGCAGACCGCCCATGGCCACGACTTCGTCGTGTTCCGTTTTGCACTGCTCGGCGTACTGATCGTAGAGCGGCTTCCATTGCTCGAGCGGCACTTGGAAGATTTTGCCTTCCTGCTGGAAAAGAACCATGGCGACATTGCCTACGCCGTTTCCGCCAGCTGCCGCTTCTTGCGGAATTTCTTTGGGAGTTTCAGTACCAGCGGGATGCTCGTCGCCATTGCCGATGACGGCGCTCGCGGGCGCGTACGGAATGGCGAGCTTGTTTTTGAGGCAATAATCGCGCGTCATGGCTTCGGGATTGCCGCCGAGCAGAATGTCGGTGCCGCGGCCGGCCATGTTGGTCGAGACGGTGACAGCGCCCTTGCGTCCCGCTTGCGCGATGATTTTCGCTTCGCGCTCATGCTGCTTGGCGTTCAAGACTTGGTGCGGAATACCGTGTTTCTTGAGCAGATCGGCGATTTTTTCGGATTTCTCAATCGAGATGCTGCCGATGAGCACGGGCTGGCCGCTCTCATGCAATTGCCGGACGCCGCTCACGTGGGAGCCATCTTCCTGGACGATGCCGTTGACGACGGCTTCGAATTTCTCGAGTTCGGTGCGATAGACCACGTCGGGATTTTCGAGGCGGATGAGCGCGCGGTTCGTGGGGATCACAACCACGTCGAGGCCATAAATTTTATTGAACTCTTTCGCTTCGGTTTCCGCAGTACCCGTCATGCCGGAGAGTTTCTTGTACATACGGAAATAATTCTGGAACGTGACAGTGGCGAGAGTCTGATTTTCGCGCTCGATTTTCACCGCTTCCTTGGCTTCGATGGCCTGATGCAAACCGTCGGACCAGCGGCGTCCGGGCATTTGGCGGCCCGTGAATTCGTCGACGATGATGACTTCGCCTTCTTTCACCACGTAATCGACGTCGCGCGTGAAGAGGGAATGCGCGCGAAGTCCCTGATAGACGTGGTGAATCAATTCGAGGTTTTGCGGGTCGTACATGTTGGGCAAGTCGAGCAGGCGCTCGCATTTCGCCACGCCTTCCTCGGTGAGAGTCGCTGTCTTGTGCTTTTCGTCGAGGGTGTAGTCGATGTCCTTGATGAGCTTGGGAATGATTTTGTCGATGCGGTAATACTTGTCGGTGGATTCCTCGGCGGGGCCGGAAATGATGAGCGGCGTGCGCGCCTCGTCGATCAAAATGGAATCGACTTCGTCGACGATGCCGAAATGATGGCCGCGCTGGACGCAATCGGCGAGGTCGTACTTCATGTTGTCGCGCAGATAATCGAAACCGAATTCGTTGTTGGTGCCGTAGGTGATGTCGGCGGCATAGGCGGCGCGGCGCTGCACGTCGTCGAGATCATGCACGATGACGCCCACGGTGAGGCCGAGCGTTTTGTAAATGGGGCTCATCCACTCGGCGTCGCGGCGGGCGAGGTAATCGTTCACGGTGACGATGTGGACGCCGCGTCCCGCGAGCGCGTTCAAATACGCGGGAAGAGTGGCAACGAGAGTTTTTCCTTCGCCGGTTTTCATCTCGGCGATTTTTCCTTCGTGCAGGACCATCCCGCCGATGAGCTGCACGTCGAAATGACGCATGCTGAGCTTGCGGCGGCCCACTTCGCGGACCAGGGCGAACGCGGGCACGAGAACGGGTGCAAAGGCTTCCTGCATTTTTGCGCGGTAGTCGGAGTCTTTGATGTCGACGCCTTCGAGCTTCGACGTGACTTGCATCTTCAATTCGGCGGTCTTGATGCGGAAGTCGTCGTCGGCGAGCTGCTGCATCTCAGGCTCGAGCGCATTGATCTGCGCGACCAGCGGCTGAAGCTTCTTGACGTCGCGTTCGTGCTTCGTCCCAACGAAAAACGCAATTATATTTTCAACAAACCTATCGGCATCCATGCTTTGGTGTTGGATGCTTGCTTGTGAGCAAGCGTCGCGAGCCTCTCTTGTGGCCGTTTCGGGAGCGGTGCAACCGGGAGGGAATCTCCACTGGACGTTTCCCTCAGCCGCCCGCGGACGGTGCAGAGTCTATTCTAACCTGTTCGCCGCGCCGGGCGCAAAGCGGGGCGATTGCATCGGTTGCTAGGGCAACAGGGGCGTTCTATGATGAAAGTGTTGAAAGTTGCGGTGGCGCGTGATTGTACTTGCAAATGCGAAAGGCGGGATTGAATGGCGGGAAATCCGTTGACGGAAGGGGTGGTATACGAGGCGCTGCGGACGGTGGAGGATCCGGAGCATCATCGCAGCATATTGTCGCTGAATATGGTGCGGAGCCTGGTGGTGCGCGAGGGCGACATTTCGCTGGTGATGTCTCTGCTGCGGCCGGAGCCTGCGTATCGCGACACGCTCGAACGCGGAATACGTGCCGCGGTGGGGCGTTTGCAAGGCGTGCGGTCGTTCGATTTGAAATTTGACGCGGCGACGCCCGGCGGTCGGAGGTTGCCGGAGAAAGAGCCGATTCGCGGCGTGAAACATCTGGTCGCCGTCGCGAGCGGCAAAGGCGGCGTGGGAAAAACTACCGTCGCCGTGAATCTGGCGATTGCGCTGCAAAAAATGGGCTCGAAAGTCGGGTTGATGGACGCGGACGTTTACGGGCCGAACGTTCCGCTGATGCTAGGCACGACGGAACAGCCGCGCGCCGTTGCGGAAAACGTGATTATTCCCGTGGAAGCTTACGGGCTGAAAGTGATTTCGATGGGGCTGCTGAATCCGGGCGACCGTCCGTTGATTTGGCGCGGGCCGATGCTGCACGGAGTGATGCAGCAATTTCTGCGCAGCGTGCAGTGGGGCGAACTCGATTATTTGATTGTGGATTTACCGCCGGGAACGGGAGATGTTCAGCTTTCGTTGGTACAGACGGCGGCAATTTCTGGCGCGGTGCTGGTGACCACGCCTTCGGTGGTGGCGCTAGCCGATGTGCGCAAGGCGATTGAGATGTTCCGGCAGGTGAATGTGGAGATTTTGGGCATCGTCGAAAATATGAGCTACTTTTCGTGTCCGCATTGCGAGCAACGCATCGACGTTTTTGGTCATGGCGAAGGCGAGCGCATGGCGAAGACGTTCGGCGCGCCGTTTTTGGGTGAGATTGAAATCGATCCGCAGATTCGCATCGGCGGCGACACGGGCAAGCCCGTGGCGGCGGAGGGTCCGGATGCGCCGGGGGCGAAGAGCATTTATGCGGTGGCACGAAACGTTGCGGCGCGCGTGGCGGAGACGGGACGCGCGGCGGGCGCGCCTGTGGTGCAGATTCTATAGCGGGGCAAGGCGAAGCGCGAAAGACCCCACCCTTCCCATAAACCGCTCAGGATGGGGCACCCGCAAAACCCGAAAGCAAAAAGCAGATTCCTCGTCGCGTGGCTCCTCGGAATGGGGGGCTGTTTTTTTGGCACGTTTTGAGCTGAGGCCGAAGGCGTCGCGTGGCCTGCCCGAAGCGGGCTCCTCGAAATAACGTTTTTTGAGCGCGGTTTTTTGGGGCGGGAAGAGCGCACAGGCTAAAGCCTGTGCCACGCGGTAAAGAGATTCGAGCAGCGTGCTTCACAAAGTGTGTAAGTAGGCGAGCAAGTCGCGGAGCTCTTCGTCCGATAGGGTGTAGCCGGCGGCGGGCATCATGCCGCGGCCGTTTACGATGGTGCGCTCGACGAAGCGGTCATTGGCGGGCAATCCGCTGGGCAGATATTTTTTCTCGAACATATGTTTGAGGCCCGGGCCCTGCAATCCGCGCGAGGAATACGCCTTGTGGCAGGCCGCGCAGCGAAGGTTGTAGATGCTGCGTCCGGCCGCCTGCTGCGCGTTCAAGCCGAGTTGCGCGTCGGTTTCCGTGGATGGATCCCTGCCGCAACCGGCCGCAAGAACCAGTAGCATCGGCACGCACAGGCCAGTCAGTATTGGTCTCTTCAAAGCGCTCCTTGTACACAAAATTTTCAGAAGCAGGATAGCGCATTTGCCGCGTTTCAGGCTTCTACTTCAGGCTTCCGCCATGCGGTGAAATTTTCGCTTTTGCACGCCGAAGCAAATAGAATTATCGGGCGATGAAGTGGCTTTCCGGTTGCCTTGTAAGGCTCGGATGCGTGTGTTACTTTCGCTGTTCGCTTGAAAACGCCTCTAACTACTGGCAGGAGCGCAATTTGATTCGGAGTTATCGCGGGCGGGCGCCGCAGATTGCCGCGTCGGCCTACGTTGACGAAGCGGCCGTGATCATCGGCGATGTGCAGATTGGCGAGCATTCGAGCGTGTGGCCCAGCGTGGTGATTCGCGGCGACGTTCACTACATCCGCATCGGCGAGCGCACGAATGTGCAGGATGGCTCGGTGCTGCACGTGATGCGCGACGAGCATCCGCTGGTGTTGGGCGACAATGTGACGATTGGCCACGGCGTGGTTTTGCATGGCTGCACGATTGAGTCGCGATGCTTGATCGGCATGGGCTCGATTATTTTGAATGGCGCGAAGATTGGCACGGGCTCGATTGTCGCGGCGGGGACGTTGGTGACGGAGGGTGCGATTGTCCCGCAGGGGAGTCTGTTTCTGGGGCATCCGGGGAAATTGCGGCGCGCGTTGACGGCGGAGGATCAACGATCGATCAATGATTACGCGCAGCGGTATGTGGAGTACAAGGAGACGTATCGCAGCGAGGTGCGGTGATTCACTTTGTGATTCCGAGTGGCACGAGGAATCTGCATTTTGTCTCCGCGAAAAACGAACAGCAGATTCCTTGCCGCGGCTGCTCCTCGGAATGACGGCGTTTTGGCTTGACGCTGAGTGTTAGCAAGTGAGGGAGAGAAGTGAGCGAAGCGGCAAAACCAGAAAACGAGAGACGCAAATTTCGCGCCATCAAAGGCACGCGGGATATTCTTCCGCCGGATTCGGCGCTGTGGAATTGGTTCGAGAAGACGGCGCGGGGCGTGATGGAGTCGTACAACTTCGGCGAAATTCGCACGCCGATTTTTGAGGAGACGGAGCTGTTTGCGCGGTCGATTGGCGGCGAGACGGACGTGGTCAACAAAGAGATGTATTCCTTCGTGGACAGGTCCACTCCTGGCTTGTTGAAACTCGGCGAGTTTTTTGCCACCGTCGACCGTCCTTTGAGTGATGAGCAGTTCAAAGATTATGTCTCGCAAATCCTCGCTTTTATCGACATGCTCGGCGACTCCTTGGCGGCTGGCGAATTAAGCATGTCACCGGCGAACCAGGTCGCTGTGGAAAAAATAATGAGGGAACGTGCTGTCGTTCATC
>JBAUEX010000082.1:0-24025 GCA_049678845.1 Candidatus Acidiferrales bacterium | reverse complement strand
GTTGAACAGCAAGTTCAGCATCAGCACGAACGTGGATCCATCGGAAGCCGTGCCTGTGAAATACGATCGGGCTTGGATAATGGCTCCGTTGGAAAGCTGGACGTTCACAAACCTCGGGACGGTGATCGTGGCGCGGTTTACGATAGTCGGCCGTAGCTTCGTGTGCCAATTCTGCTTCATCGTGTTAAAGAATTCGGCGCGCTGGATTGCATCTGCAAACTGAGTACTGGATCCGGAGGAATCGTACATCGCATCTGCGAAGTTGGGGGAATCGGTTGTGGCGTCCTCGAACGGCGCGAACGGAACCTCCATGAAGATGCTTCCGTCGGCATTGAGTAGTTGCAGCGAAACCTCCGTGATTTTCGTCGGAATATTCGTCGTGCCGCCTGTCAGCGGATCATTTCCCATCATAACGAACGGGAAGACATTGCCGAGGCTCGGCCCGGCTTGCGCGGCAAACGCTCCGGTAAATGTGGGGATGGTCACCAAACCGGTGATATTACCCCCATTGGCCTGGGCGTTGGTCGAGGCGGCATTGGATGGGGCGGATCCGTTTTGTCCCGAATTGGCAGAATTCGCGACCGCAAATGGCGAGACGCCGTTCGGCGGCATTACCAAAACGGTGCCTGGCGTGAAGGGTGTGACGGCTTGAACGTTGACCGGCTGCACCCGGACATAACCCGGCGCATTGGACGTACCATTCGTCAAGGCTTGAGCATGACTACTCGGGACGCCCCCGACCAGTGACGCGAGGGCGGCAAATACACCAATAAATCGGGCCAGGGCTTTCATGGATTTCTCCTTGTGCGCCGGTTAAAACCGGCGAGGTGTAGCGAATGGAAAAGTCATACGAAAGTGGAGTAGCGACCCACATCGGCCCCGAGTCATGCGGAGCCGCCAGCGAGGGCGGCGTCGAAGCGTTGACAGGGGAACGTGCGGGCCGGGTATTCAGCCGCGAAAGAACCCTCCTCCGAGACGCCGACGCTGTAAGGAGAAGCGGAAGGCCCCATCGAGTGCACCGATATCGCGAGGTGTGCCAGAGTCCCGCGCGGTCAGAGACCCCGTGCACGTACGAAAGCACCTCGCTCGGGAACCGGGAGATCCCAGGTTCACCCGGGGTAGTCGTTGCCCTGGGACGCATCGGGAAGTCTAAGGACGTACGCCGATGACGAACGGACTTGGGAAGTCGGACAGCCCTGCAGTGTGCGCTAGGCAGCGATGTGTTCAGGTGGGTCAAAGTCCCACTGGTGCTCCGATGGGGAGCACCATATCCAAAGGCGGGGGTAATGCCTCGCTGGCCTCGCATGATCCCTACTCCGACTTCTTGAATCCGGTTTGGGGGCAATTGCTGACAGAAAGATACGCCGAATTTGAGCGAGTGCAATAGGAAGTTTGTTAAATTCCCATAACACTGTTGGGCAACGCGGCATGGGTACCAAGGGCTATGACGGGAGGGACTCTTAGATCGAATCTCGAGGTCAGGCTGTCTGGCCCTTGAGCAGTTCGAAGATCGCGGCGACGATTTCGCGGATTTGGACTGGCCGGAACAGGGTTTTTGCCGCCGAGTCGAGGCGGGCCGTCGAAGTACGGGAGGCGACGACGACGGAGGGAACGCGTCCAACCAGCTTTTGGATCGCCGGTTCCGAAGCGGCCTTTGAGTTCTCGTCGAGGACAATAGCAGAGGGTGTCTGGCCCGCTGCCAGTGCGGCGCCCACGTCCGCGACGGTCTCCATTCCCAGCGCTTCAATGCCGCGTTCGCGCAACTCGGCACGAACCCCAGCGCGGAGCGTCCAGTCTTCGCCGATCACGTAGACGACTGGCATCCCCGAACATGAGTATAGCATCACCGCTAGTGGCGCTTTATCGCCGTGGAATGTCACGGCGTAGGCAAGCGATGGAGCCGTCTGTTACAATTCGGCGAATTCTGGGGGATTCCTCTATTGGTGTCAGAACGAGCACCTGGACGACGAAGACGATGGGTCGGATGGCTGATTGGCGTTATCGTAGTGGTGGCCCTTGTCTTGGTGCTCGCCAACCGGGATCAAGCTCCTGAAGTTCAGGTCGCGCAAGTAAGGCGCGGGAATCTCTCCGCGTCGATCGCCAGTAACGGGAAAGTCGAGCCGATAGAGCCTTCGATTGCGCGGGCGCAGTTTGTGACCTTTGTCGACAAGGTGTCAGCTACAGAAGGACAGACGGTTCACAAGGGTGAGGTAATTCTTGTGCTGAATGCGGACAACGCGAAGGCCCAGCTTAGCAACACGCGCGCTGAGCTCCTGGTCGCCCAGGAGCAACTCCGTGCTGCAAAGGCGGGCGGCCCGGCTGATGAATTGGTGCAAATCAACGGCGATTTGCGGAAAGCGCAAATTTCCCTAGCGGACTTGCAGAAAACGCAGAAGGCGCTGAAACAACTTGTCGCAGAGAAGGCCGCGACGCAGGACGAACTCGATCAGAATGCGAGTAAGGTGGCGCAAGCGCAGGCCACGGTCGAGACGCTCGAACAGAGGAAGGCAGCCCTGGCTGCGCAGGCGAGTGTGAGCGCGCAAAGCACCGAGTTGACCGTCCAGCGCGACCACGATCTGATTGCCACGCTTCAACATGACGTCAACTCCGCCACCGTGATCGCCCCACTCAATGGGACGCTCTATTCGTTGCCCGTGCATTCGGGTGATTACGTCCAGGTGGGACAAGTGCTCGAGGAGATGGCCGATCTGCATTACGTGCGCGTGCGCGCATTTGTCGACGAGCCGGATTTGGGAGTGCTCGCGCCGAACCAGCCCGTGGACATTACGTGGGATGCGTTGCCGGGGCACGTTTGGAATGGACGGACCGAGACGGTGCCGAAGCAGGTGACAACTTTGCAATTGCGCAGCGTTGGCGAGGTGCTTTGTTCCGTCGCGAATGATAATTTGGAATTGATCCCCAATATCAACGTGGACGTAAAGATCGAGGTCAGCCGCCGGCAGAACGTGCTGGTGGTGCCGCGGGGAGCGGTGCATACCGACGGCCCGCAGCATTTCGTGCTGGTCGTAGAGGACAACACGCTGCACCGCCGCAATGTCCAGGTGGGAATCGCAAACCCGACGGAGTTTGAAGTGGTTTCGGGTTTGAAGAACGGCGACCGCGTCGCGCTTTCGAACGACGTCACACTGCGTGACGGCATGAACATACATCCCGCGGAGGTAAGAGAGGAATGAAGCGGTTTTGCGGATCCATCGCAGTGTGCTTGATTTTACTTTTGCCTGCGGCGCGTGCGGCTTCGGGGGACGGCTTAAGCGCCATTGAGGGACAATTCGAGGCGGGGAATTACAGCATGGCGATGAACACACTGCGCGCCTTAATCTCGCAGAATCCCGCTGACGCCGCCGCGCATTACTGGCTAGGACGTTGTTATATCGAAGTGAGCGACTACGATAGCGCCATCAGCGAGTTTGGAAAAGCGCTGCAGCTTACTCCGAATTCGTCCGTGTATCACGAATGGCTGGGACGCGCGTATGGCGGAAAAGCAGATCGCGAGCGCAGCTTTTTGCTGGCGCGACGTGTGAAAAAAGAGTTCCTGGCGGCCGTGCAGTCCGACGGTTCGAACATCGAGGCGCGGCGCGACTTGGAGGAGTATCTGCTCGACGCGCCATGGATTGTTGGCGGCAGCAATGAAGATGCGCTTACGCAGGTGAATGAGATTAGCAGGCTGGATCCGCTCATCGGGCATCTCGCTCGCGCCGATTACCTCAATCATTTGGGAAAAAGCGACCAAGCGATCTCCGAGTACAACGCGGTGCTGGAGATGAAGCCTCAAAAGGTGGGGCCGTATCTGGAGATCGCCGATTATTACGCTGGGCAAAACAACGGCGGGGAAGTGGGAAAAATCGTCGATGCGGCTGCGCAGGTCGACGGAAAAGATCCGCGCCTGGCTTTCTATCGCGGTCAAGCTCATATATTGAGCGGGACGAATTTGACCGTTGCGGAAGAGGAGCTGAAGTCGTATCTTGCCAGTTCGCCGCAACGTACCGATTGGCCATCACACGCGGCCGCGCGTTACTGGCTGGGGCGTTTGTACGAAAAAGAGGGCAACAAGATGGCAGCCGCCGAGCAATATCGCGCGGCGTTGCAGCTTGATCCTCGGCGAAAAGATGCGCGCAGGCAGCTCGACGCATTGGAGAAGTCCTTCATTAAATAATCGTGGGGTCAGGCGATCCGCACCTCTAGGAGAGTCCAGGAATGAAGGGAGTGGTTCTCGCGGGCGGAACTGGATCGCGCCTGTTTCCGCTGACGCGCGTGACGAATAAGCACCTCCTGCCGATTTATGATAAGCCCATGATCTTTTACCCGCTGCAAACGCTGGCCGATGCGGGCATCCGCGACATCCTGCTCGTCACTGGTGGACACAGTGCGGGCGATTTCCTGCGGTTGCTTGGCAACGGAAAAGATTTTAATCTGCGACATCTTTCGTACGCCTATCAGGAGGGCGAAGGCGGCATCGCGGACGCGTTGCGGCTGGCCGAGCATTTCGCCGATGGACATTCGATCTGCGTCGCGCTTGGCGACAACATTCTGGAGATGAATATTACTCAAGGTTGCAAAGAGTTTGAGCGAACGGGACACGGCGCGCATATCTTTTTGAAAGAGGTGCCGCATCCTGAAAGATTCGGCGTGCCCGTGTTCGAAGGCGATCAAATCGTTCGCATCGAAGAGAAGCCGAAGCAGCCGAAGTCGAATTTTGCGGTGACCGGTTTCTACATTTACGATGCGACGGTTTTCGAAAAAATCCGTACGCTCAGGCCGTCGGGCCGTGGCGAACTGGAAATCACGGATTTGAATAACCACTATCTCGCGGAACGTTCGCTCAGGCACAGCGTTCTCGACGGCTGGTGGACTGACGCAGGAACGTTCGAGTCACTGCTGCTGGCAAACAACTTGGTGGCGAGAGGCGGAGCAAATAAGGTTGGCGAGCAGAAGGCCGCGGCCAAAACGAAGAATGCGAGCAAGGAATGAACGCAAGGTCGGTCGCTAATCGTTCCGTCATGCTGCCGTCATGAAACCCTGTCAGGTATCGCGTGCAATGACTCGATCAGTGTCTCGCGAAGTCAGCCGGAATCGGAATTCCGCCTTCGTTAAATCGTCTCGAAGCTAAGAATGAAACTTCTAGTCACGGGCGGCGCCGGCTTTATCGGTTCGAATTTCATTCGCTATTTTCTCAACGTGCATCCCAGCGCGGAAATCGTCAACTTCGACAAGCTCACGTACGCTGGTAATCTCCAAAATCTTGCCGATATTGATGCGCAGTCAAATTACAGGTTTGTGCGCGGCGATATTTGCGACGCCGAAGCCGTGGAGCATTTGTGCGAGGAGCCATTCGATGCCATCGCGCATTTTGCTGCGGAAAGCCACGTGGATCGCAGCATCGCCGCGGCGCGCGAATTTATCCGCACGAATGTCGAAGGCACCCTGGTCATGCTCGAAGCGGCGCGAAAGCGGAAGATTCCCCGCTTCTTGCACGTCAGCACCGATGAAGTTTACGGCAGCATGGCCCCGAAGGAATCGGCGACGGAGCAATCGCAGCTCGCTCCGAACAGCCCGTACGCGGCGAGCAAGGCCGCGTCCGATTTGCTGGTGCGCAGTTACGTCCAGACGCACAAATTTCCTGCCGTAATCACACGATGCACGAATAATTACGGCCCATATCAGTTTCCCGAAAAACTGATTCCTCTGATGATTTCGAATGCCATCGAGGGGAAAAAGCTGCCTGTCTACGGCGATGGGTTGAACGAGCGCGACTGGATTTTCGTTGAAGATCATTGCCGGGCACTTGACGCTGTGCTGGAAAAGGGCCGCATTGGGGAGATTTACAACATAGGCTCCGGTCGCCCGGTGCCGAATATCGGAATCGTCCGCAGTCTGCTGAAACTCCTGAAGGCCCCTGATGGACTCATCGAATTCGTGCAGGACCGGCCGGGGCACGACCGGCGCTATGCCCTTGATGATTCGAAGATCCGGCGCGAGCTGGGATGGGAATCAAAGGTTGAACTCGACGCAGGACTGAAGCACACGGTCGATTGGTATCGCAGTCATTCCGATTGGGTGCAGGAAGCCAAAACTGGTGAATATCAGGCTTACTACGAAAAATTCTACATAAAGCGGCGAGCTACTCTCGCCCAACTCTAAATCTCCTTGAAAATACTCATCACTGGCAAAGAAGGGATGTTGGCGCGCGCGCTGGGGGAAGTGCTCGCGCCTCGTCACGAAATCTCCGCCGCGAGCCACCGCGAAGCCGACATCACCGACAGTAAAGCGATTGCGCATGCGATTGAGATGGCCCAGCCGGACGCGGTAGTGAATGCGGCTGCCTTCACGGATGTGGACGCTTGCGAGAGCCAGCCCGAGTTGGCGTTTCACGTGAACGCCGAAGGCCCGCGGAATATCGCCCTTGCCTGTAAACGATTTGGAATTCCGATGATGCACATCAGCACGGACTACGTTTTCGACGGCAAGAAACCAGATCCATATGTGGAGGAAGACGAGCCGCGGCCTTTAAGTGTCTATGCCCGGAGCAAGCTCGAAGGTGAGAGGGAAGTACAGAAAAATTTGGAGCGCTTCTCGATTGTACGCGTGTGCAGCGTGTTTGGCCCCTATCGCAGGAATTTCGTATCGCTTGTGGTTGATCTGGGGCGTAAAGGCCAGCCATTGCAGATCGTGAAAGACCAACGGTTCGCGCCGACGTACACGTTCGACGCAGCGCTCGGCATCGAACGAATTCTCGAGCGCGGTTCGCATGGAATTTACCATTTGACGAACCAGGGCTTCACCACGCGAATCGATTACACGCGGGAGATTCTGAACCAAGCAGGCTTTGCAAGCGTTCCGGTGAATTCCATTACCAGCGAAGAAACCAAGCGACCTGCCCGGCGCCCGAAAAATTCGCAACTGGAAAACGCCCGGCTTAAACGCGAAGAGCTTCCACTGCTCCCGCCGTGGCAGGACGCGATACGGCGCTATTTGATCCAATTGAACGCCAACTCCCAACGCACTGGCGGTCCAAGCGACGAGGCGTAGCGTCTAATTGAGGCGGCAAACCTCAACCGCTGAATTTCGATAGGGGCAATTGGGGACCGCCGGGTTCGGTTGCTGCAAGACGACCCAGGTGACTCCATAGATTTTCTCCAGGCGGGAAAAATCGCCAGCGCGGAACCTCTTCCAGTCGTTCGCGACGTGCATCTGCGCCAGACAATCGTCCGCGAGCGGCAGTTCCGGATAGAGAGCCACGGCGCTCCAATCTTTGATGCCATCGGCCAGGCGGCTGCGTTCGGCGATGGCGCGGAACCCCTGATGATCTTCCCCGGGCAGAGCCATGTAATTTGGATCGAGAGCAAAGATGGCATCAGTGGACGTGTTTCCGCGAATCCACACAAATGCTTGCACCCACGGATCTCTTGGAGCCGTGCCGGGCCACTCCACGTGCCGGTCACCGGGAAAAAGCTGGAACTGCGCAAGAGACAGCGCGGCGCAAATGGGAACAAACAGCAGAAGCCAGCGCAGCGGCCGATTTTGCAGCAGGCATTCACCCAGCATCCCGCCGGCGAAAAGAAACAGAAATAGGTAAACCAGTTGTAAACTGCGCATGGGTTGATAGAGCGCGAAGATTTCAAGCCTCCGCGGAATTGTCACAATCAATCCGCCAGCAAAGAAAAGCAATTCGAAAAGAATTAGCGCTCGGGTCAAGCGCGCAAGCGCCGGCTGGTCTCGCTTGCGCGCGATGTGATTGAACCACCCGAGCAGCGCGAGCGGCGCGATAATGCCGAGCCACTCATACCACTGCCAGCGGAGTAGAAAATAGTACGCATGACTGTGTAGAGCCTGCCAATAAGCCGCCGACGGTGACTTGAACGAAAATCCCGGGATCAATAACGTCGCTGAACTGACCGAAGCCGAAGCTAGTGGATCTCGTGTTTTGTTCAGCATCAGAAGGAACACAATAAAAGCCATGCCAAACACCACCATCAGCGGCTGGATGAGCGCGGTGAGAATAAGCCACAAAGTAGCGATGAAATATTTTCTTTCAAGAGTCGCGTCGATGGCGAAAACGATTCCGAAGGCCGAGAAGGAGCGCGGATTCAAATATGCATCAAAAATGTAGAGCGCGGTCCCCGCCACGGGCAATGTAAACAGCGCCGTGACCATAACAACGGCGGCCCACCGGCCCGCCGGAGACGGAAAGCATTTGGAAGCGATTTTCCAGCAGGCCAAAAGAAAAAGAAAGATGGAGGCCAGGTACCAAAGGAAAAGCGCCCAATCGAGTGAGAGATGCGTCAAACGCACCGTCCATGCCATAAGGTTGGGAAAAAAAGTGAGGTGTGCGTGCGTCTCGAAAAATTCCTGGCCGAAGGGGTAATAGGAGGGATGGAGGATTTTTACGATGCCGGGAACATAGATCTCGGCGTCTTCCGCCTTTGGGTGATAGCCATGAATCAGCAGCGCGGCAAACGTGAGCAAAAGCAGAAGGGCGACGTCTTTCCGCTTCACGCCGCGTTCCTCAATTCATGGAATCGCGAATCTCCGCGGCCACATGCTTTCGCAGGCCAATCAGGTAGTACTTCGCTCGGGTTTTCCAGCCAGGGACGTTCCCGTGGCGCCGGCATCCTAGGTGTGAACAGGCGCAGCTTCGCGGGCGCCGTTCGAATAGTAGTCAGGGTTAAGCTTGCGGCCGGTTTCCTTGAAGATGCGGAAGTGCGCGATGCCCAGCTTTTGAAGAGCGAATTTGAACGAGGTCGCGAGCACTCCGAAGCCGTAAGAAACGCTGCGGCGGAAATTGATTGACGACGCCTCTTCGAAGTAGCGCGCGGGACATGAGATCTCGCCAATTCGGAAACCAAAAAACAAAACCTGCGCCAGCACTTCATTGTCGAAAAGAAAATCGTCTGAATTTTCGAGCAGCGGCAAGGCCAGGAGCACTTCCCGGCTGAATGCGCGGTAGCCGGTGTGGTATTCGGATAATTTTGCGCCGAGCAATAGGTTTTCAAATGCGGTCAAAATGCGATTGGAGATGTACTTGTAGAGCGGCATGCCTCCGCGGAGCGCGCCTCCACCCAAAATGCGCGAACCCAGAGCCACGTCGCAGCTGCCGCACGCAATAAGTCCGGCGAGCGACGGCAGCAACGCCGGGTTGTACTGATAATCGGGATGAAGCATCACGACGATATCGGCGCCGGCGGCGAGCGCCTCCCGATAGCATGTCTGTTGGTTGCGCCCGTATCCGTAATTGCGGTCATGCACGAAGACTTGCAGGCCAAGTTTTTCGGCCAGGCGAACCGTTCCGTCCGTACTCGAATCATCAACCAGAATTTTGGTGTCAACGGCGACGGGGAGATCGCGGACTGTTGCTTCGAGCGTCTTCTCCGCGTTGTAGGCGGGCATGACGACGGCGATTCGTTTGTTTTGAATCATGCTTGTCCGGGATGCGGTTCGACTATCTCCGGCGCCTGCCTCATTCTTCGCGTACCTCGAAGAACATCGCCGGAAACATTACGGGCGTCTCACTAGCTCGCTCACTGCATCGTAATGACGTGCGCGTGTGGCGTCAAGAAATATTGGACGGTGACGATTTCTAATTTGCTATAGTGGCCGCAAAGCAAGCCGCTTGGGAAGGTTGAATACGTGGTCTGGGAAGAAACCTGGAATCTGGCGATAGATTCGCTGCGCGCGAACCGATTACGCGCGATGCTGACCATGCTCGGCGTCGTCATCGGCAGCGCATGCATCGTGCTCGTGGTCACGGTCGCATTGGCCGGGAAGCGCTTCATTATTGGCCAGATTGAAGCCGTAGGTTCGAACATCGTGTACGCCTCGCTGGTGGAATCCGGCATCGGACAGACAACCACGCTTGGCGATCAAATTTCAATGGCTGACCTCGAAGCCGTCAGGCAGGGCATTCCCCAGGTCACGCATGCGGCAGGATCGCACGATATTGCGATGACCGTAGTGGCGGGCAGTACCGCCCGTCCCGTGAGTCTCGTGGGCGTCACGCAGGAATTTCAGCAAATTCGCAATTTCCTGATTGTGACCGGGCGTTATTTTGATGACGGCGATTTCACCAGCAACAGTAAAGTTTGCCTGCTCACAGAGCACATGGCCAAGGTTGCTTTCCCCTATGACGATCCGGTTGGACACAATATCCGTGTTGGGGAATTAAGTTTCACTGTAATTGGTGTGTTTCGTGAGCGAGTGCAGACATTCGGTCAAACGGAAATCGCCACCGATTCCGTGCTCGTGCCATTCCCGTTGATTCGATACTATACGGGCGAAAGCTCCATCCGAACGCTCTATGCGCAAGCCGATAACCCGCAGGACGTCGAGCTGGTGACGCAGGAAGTTGCGGAGATTTTGAAAGTGCGCCATCGTCCTGCGGCGGAGTACAGCGTTCTGAACCTGTCCTCGATCCTCGAAACAGCAAAGCATATCTCCCTCGCTCTCACCATTGTACTGCTGCTGATTGCAATGATTGCGCTGGTGATCAGCGGTATAGGAATCATGAACATCATGCTGGTCAGCGTCACGCAGCGGACGCGCGAGATTGGAATTCGAAAAGCCATTGGAGCGCGGCGCCAGGAAATTCTCTACCAATTCTTGGCAGAGGCGACGATCATCAGCGGGGCTGGAGCGCTTGTGGGAATCGGCGTGGCGGTCATCATCCCATTTTTCATCTCGGCGACTCTGCAACTTTTGCCTGTACCTGCCAACATTGCAATTCCGATCTCGTGGCCTTCCGTGGTGCTCGCGTTTGTTGTATCGTGCGCCACAGGGGTAATATTTGGTTATCTTCCCGCCAGTAAGGCGGCAAAACTTCAACCGGTGGAATCTCTACACTATGAATAAAATGAAAATGAAATCTCGCTCTTTGCCTGTAATTTGCTGCGCGATTTGCGGCAGTATGTTTGCGGCGCCTTTGCTGGCGCAGCAAGCTCAACAGTCGCTCAAACTGAACGCACAGGCGGAAAATACAAGGTCGGCGAAGGCGGCGACGCAGACAACCCCGCCGCTGCACTCGCCCGCCGAACGACAAGCCGCTCCCGGCATCCTGACGCTTGACCAGGTCGTGAATCTGGCGCTGGCGCACAGTCCCGATTTGGCGTTGGCGCGCGTTCGCTACACCGTGGCTCAGAATGTTGCGGGAGTGGACCGCTCCGAATTTCGCCCGAATCTCTTCACCGGCTCGGGAGCGGCATACACAAATGGGTTTCCGCAAACGCCGGGGGGCGCGCCGCCGTCTGTGTTCGAAGTGTCGTACACGCAGGCGCTTCTCGATCCTATAAAGCGTGGCGCGCTGCACGCGGATGAGGACCGCGCGAAAAATCAAGAGCTCGAATACCAGAACATGCGCGATACCGTAATGGTGCGCGCCGCTTCGGCCTATCTCGAACTGGCCGACGTGCGACACTCGCTCGATTTGCTGCGCGGCGAACGCGACAGTCAACAAAGAATTCTGGACGTGACCCAGCAACGCGCTTCGGCGGGGCTCGAGCTGCCAGTGGCCGTGACGCAGGATGAACTCCAATTCGCCAAGACAAGCCAGCGCATTGTGCAGTATGAGAGCCGTGATGAAATCCTCTCCGACCAAATCCGCGACATGACCGGTCTCCCGCCTGATGACCCCGTCGAGGTATCTTCGTCGGAAGTACTAGCTTCCCAGGCGACTGAACCTGCATCCAACTTAGTAGCCGCGGCGCTCGACCACAGTCGGGAAATTCGGGAGGCCGAAAACGAGCGGACTGCTCGGGAGCATTTGCTGAAGGGCGCCAGAGCCGCCTACTGGCCCACGATATCTCTGGTGGGGGAATACAACGTGTTGAGCAAAATCAACAACTATGACGTGTATTTTAATCATTTTCAGAGGAACAACGTCAATGCCGGTGTGCAAATCACAATTCCTATTTTCAGTGCGCACACGTCGGCGGCTGCGGCCCTAGCGCACAGTCAGTTGAATGAAGCGGATCTCGAATTGGCAAGCGACAAACGCACTGTGCGCATCGGAGCCGAGCAGAAAATCCGGGCGCTTCGGGAAACCGACGCTGGGAAAGACGTTGCGCAACTGGATTTACAGCTCGCGCAGGAGCAACTTCAGGATGTCCAGGTGAAGTTCAATCAGGGGCGGGCCACGCTGCGCGATCTGGAGCAGGCGAGGGTTGTCGAAAATGAAAAGTGGCTGGCATTTCTGGACGCGAATCTCTCGCAAGAGAAGGCCCAACTTGATCTTTTACAGGCGACTGGACAACTTGCGCAGGCTTTCCATTGAGGGAACAGTTCGCAAAGCTTTTCTATTCCCTCGGTGTGAATTCGAGTAGAATGAAATTCTTCGCACGGACAGGTCTTTGGCGATGCGGCCGTCCCGAATCAGGAGGATGTTGAATGCCGTCGGTAATGAAAACACTATTGCTCAATCCCCCGAGCTTTGAGAATTTTGACGGCGGCGCAGGTTCTCGCTGGCCGGCCACACGCGAAATTGAGTCTTATTGGTACCCGGTTTGGCTGACCTATCCTGCCGGAATGTTGCCAGGCAGTCGATTGCTGGATGCTCCTCCGCACAAGGTTTCGCCGCAGCAAACCATCGAGATATCCAAGGATTACGAGTTTTTGGTGCTGTTCACATCGACCGTGGGGTTCCAGAGCGACCTGAAGCTCGTCAGGAAAATGAAAGAATTGAACCCCGGGCTGAAAGTGGCATTCGTCGGCCCCCATGTGCAGATCAAGCCTGAAGAAAGCCTGCGGGCGGGTTCGGATATTGATTTTATCGTGCGTGGCGAATTCGATTACGCAGTGACGGACTTCGCGAAAGGGAAGCCGCTCGCCGAGATTGCCAATGCGAGCTATATAAAAGACGGAAACGTGGTTCACAACGCGACTCGCGCGCCGCTACATACCGCCGAACTGGACGAATTGCCCTTTGCGACCGACGTCTACAAACGTGATTTGACGATTGAACGTTACAACGTGCCGTTCCTGCTGCATCCCTTCGTTTCTTTCTACACCACGCGGGGCTGCCCGGCGCAATGCACTTTCTGCCTGTGGCCGCAGACGCTTTCGGGCCACACATGGCGTGTGCGTTCGGTGGACAGCGTCGCTCGTGAATTCGAGCAGGCGCACCGCATGTTTCCGCAAGCAAAGGAATTTTTCTTCGATGACGATACGTTCAATATCCGCAAAGACCGTGTGCTCGAGCTGTGCAAGAAGTTCAAACCCGTAGGTTTCCAGTGGTCGTGCACGGCGCGCGTCCACAGCGACTACGAAACACTTGCCGCCATGGCGGATGCTGGCGCGCGATTGTTCATCGTCGGCTTTGAATCCGGGGATCCGCAAATCCTGAAAAATATCAAGAAGGGCGCAACGATCGAGATGGCTCGCACGTTCGCGGCCAATTGCAAGAAGGTCGGCATTCGCGTTCACGGCGACTTCATCATCGGCCTTCCGGGCGAAACGAAGGAAACCATCCAGAAGACGATGGACTTTGCCAGAGAGCTCGATTCCGAAACGATCCAGGTTTCGATGGCCCACGCCTATCCCGGCACGGAGCTTTACAATCTGGCTTCGGCAAATGGCTTCCTTGCCACCGAAGCTCTGGCCGACTCGGGCGGCCACCAGCTCCCGCACCTCGAGTATCCGGGACTGAACCGCGAAGAAATGATGAACGCGGTGAACCAATTCTACGATTCCTATTATTTCCGCCCGCGCGTCGCGTGGCGAATCGTTCGTGAGGCCCTTTGGGATGCGCACGAGCGCAAGCGGCTGTTCCACGAAGCGGTTTCGTTCCTGCGCTTGCGCGCTGAGCGGTTGAAGTACGCCAAGAGCGGCAAGGGACCCGCGAAGAATCAGCCTCCGTCCGTATCCGTGAACACGATTCCATCGCATGCGAGCACGGAATTCACGGAAACACAAGGCGCATGAAACTTCCTCATCGGTTGCATGGCAAGACGATCTGTTTGATCGGCCTGATGGCGATTTTCGGGTCGCTCGGCGACGTCTTGCTGCGCAAAGGCATGAAGCAGATCGGCGCGGTGTCCAACTGGCGGCCGGAGGCGCTACTCGCAACATTTGAACGGACATTCCATTCGGGTCCCATCTGGCTGGGGATCACCTCCTTGCTGTTGTTTTTTGTGGCGTACGTGCTTGTGCTTTCGTGGGCCGATTACAGCTACGTCCAACCCGCTTCGGCGACTGGTTATTTGTTCGTGGCCCTGTTGGGTTACCTTCTGCTCGGCGAAGTGATTCCACGAATGCGCTGGATTGGCGTGCTCGTGATTTGCCTTGGGGTGTTGCTGGTGGGTGGAACGCCGCCCCGCACGACGGAGGAAGGATGACCGCGCGCGACGCAATATTTCTATTCATCGTCATCGTTGCCGGAACAAGCGGCGAGCTGGCTGTGACGCATACGATGAAACAAATCGGCGAGGTTCAGAGCTTTTACCCGCACCACTTGTTGCGCGTGATTTTGCGCGCTTTCCGCAGTGGCTGGATGTGGTTCGGCCTTGCCTTGATGACCCTTTCGTTTTTCTCGCTGCTGATGCTGCTCTCTTGGGAAAACGTCAGCTTCGTTGTGCCCGTAACGGCCCTCAGTTATGTTCTGGGCGCCTTTGGCGGCAAATTCCTGCTGGGCGAGCGCGTCGAGCCCCGGCGCTGGCTCGGCGTCGCGCTGGTTTGCCTGGGAGTTCTGCTCGTTTGCGTCGGGTAAGCGATACGTCCGGAAACACATCAGCAAACAGATCGAGGAAAAGCCCAAAGGCTGGCCATGTGGCATGAGATTCTGCGTTGGTCCGTGCTTGCACTCGCGCTGGGCCCCTTTGGTTACTATTTGCTGGCCATCACCGCGGCCCGACGTTTCTTCCGCAGCCGCCCCCCAATTTCCAAGGATTTTGCTCCTCCCGTCAGTATCCTAAAACCAGTGCGTGGCCTGGATCGCGAAGCATACGAAAATTATGCGAGCTTCTGCGTTCAGGAGTACCCGGAATTCGAAATTATCTTTGGTGTCACGGAAGCCACTGACGCCGCCATCCCAGTCATTGAGAAAATCATCCATGATTTTCCGCAACGGCCGATTCGCTTATTGATCGGCGCTGAGGAATTGGGCTCCGGTGACAAGGTGAACAAGCTTTGCCGCATGGTGCGAGAGGCCAAGTACGACATTTTAGTCATCAGCGACAGCGACATTCGCGTGGCGCCGGGCTATTTGTACGCGGTTGCTGCTTCCTTCGCGGATCCCAAGGTCGGGGCGGTCACTTGTCTCTACCGCGGAATCACGGACGGGACTCTTGTTTCCGAAATGGAAGCGCTCGGCAACACGTCGGACTTCGACGCGGGAGTACTCTCGGCCTGGCAATTGGGCGGCGTCGATTTCACCCTGGGTGCCACCATGGCCACCACGAAAAAGCATCTCGCTGAAATCGGAGGCTTCGAGGCGCTGGTCGATCATTTTTCGGATGACTACGAACTGGGTCATCGCATCCATGCGCTCGGTTATCGCGTGGAAGTGACTACCTTTCCGGTCTTCACTGTGTTTCCCACACAAACGCTCGCCGAATGCTTCCGCCATCAAGTTCGTTGGACGCTGACGATGAAGCACTCTCAGCCCTGGGGACATTTTTCGCTGATTTTTACGCACGGTCTGCCGTGGGCGATTCTGGCAGCGGCGATTGCGCCGTCGTGGCCCGTCGCTTTATTTTACTTGGTTGGTTATTTGGTCATGCGAGGCTGGATGGCGTGGACGGTGGGCGTTTGGGGAGTAAATGACCCGCTGCTGCGCAAGAAAATGTATCTGGTGCCCCCGCGCGATGCCTTCGCATTCATCGTGTGGCTGACTAGCTTCTTCAAGCGCCGCATCGAATGGCGCGGCTCGGAATATTACATCCGCAACAAACGCTTGGTCCCCGTCGAATAGTGTTTTCGCTGCGGTTTCTGTTGTTTTGGATTTCAGGATCGAAACACAGCGGAGTACTACTGGTTGAGGCGGAAGCGCACCGTCACGACATATTGCGTCGAGATGGCCTTACCGTCGAGCATGGCCGCCGAATATTTCCATTGCCGTACGGCGTTCACCGCGGCTGAGCGCAAAAGGATTGGCCCGGAGACTATTTTTGTCGAAGTCACTCTACCCGATGCATTGATCTCCGCTTGAATTTTCACTTCGCCTTCCACGTGATTCGCCACCGCAAGCTGTGGATATACAGGGGGGACGGACGATACGAGCTTGGGAAGCCGAACGTGCCCGCCTTGGACAACTTCTGGTTCGGGCGGAGCTGGTGCCACCAGATTCGAGGATCCGATGCCGGAAACGAGTGAGCCTAGGTTTCCGTTAGGTATTACGGGAATTTCCTTGGAGCTTGCCGCGCCCACATCTGGAACGGGGGCAGTCACGCGAGCCGCATCGTGTGGCTTGATTTGTGCATGCGCTTTCAAATCGCCCGCGTAAATATTAGCCATTCCGGTGGAAATAGAGATCGTCGGCCGGCTTCTTGCAGCCGCGCTTTTCTGCGAAACGCGCTCGGAGCCGGTTGTAATTGGATTCGGCTGAGTTGCCGAAACTGGCGCGGGAGCCTCGATATTTCGCTCAACCTGCGACGGCGGCGTAGAGGAAGAAGTCACCTGGACAGACGGATTCGCCGTCACGACTGCGTCCTGTGCTGCCGGCGCTGGCTCGGAAGAGGAAGGAGACGATGAAGAAGGAAACGGCAGAGATGAGGAAGTGACCGTCGCTGGCCTGGATCTTTGTGCCGTGCCCTTGGGATTATGGCGCAAATACATGGCACCTGCTGCGACGAACGCCAATACCACCACAACGGCACCAGCAGATATCAATGCTGGCGACTTACGCTTGGGTGTTGACGCTGGCTGCAGCAGAGACGACAAATCGATGGCGGCAATTGTCTTGTGCGATGCCCTTGTGCCAGCCTGACTCGTGAGCTCTTGCTGATGTTTTTCCGCTGCATGCGTAGGGGCCGCTTCGTGCGAAAAGATTTCTTCCTGCGTGGTAAGCAAATCGAAAATAGGCTGTTCCGTGACAGGGTTGCCTTCACGTTTGGGCTTCGTTGGCACGACAGCAGGCACTCGGGATGCACTCAGTGCTTTGCGGTCGGCGGAGGGAGAACCTGAAGCCAACGGAACCAGATCCTCTGTTTCTCCGGGCCGCTCATTCCCATATTCAGTCGTCGGAACAGAAAGGTTGAGCTCTCTCGGCGGAGCGGGCATTGTCGTTTCACGAACCGGCGGCTTAACCGGGGCACGTTGTGTTTCCACGCGCGCTGGCTTCTGAGTTACGGGCGCAACCGGAGTCGCCAACGGTGCTGGTGGTGCAGGCGCCGAAACGGTTTTGGGACTCTCTACAGTCCGCGCGGAAGGCAGCGGGTCAGACGGGAAATGGACGCCCCAGAATCCTGGCGCAGGCTGAGCGAATTCTAGTTTGACGTAATGGGCGACGTTCGGGGCCGTGTTGACCTGGATGATGCGACACAGCGCGGTTTGCTTCGTCAGCAGGTTCGTCAGGACCATCGCGTGGCCTGTGCGCACGCGAGCGCGCAATTTGACCACGGCGCCGCGCGGAAACACAACCATCGTCGTGGTGTCCTCTTCGAACGGCTCGACGTGCTCTGTCGATTCGAGCACCACCGCGGCCACTTGTGATCCGTGAACGCGAACGGCGACGTCCAGTCCAATCGCCTCGGCTTCCAGCGCATCACTGCCTGTCTTGGATTTCGACCCAGCCGGGGAAATCGGGAGTTCCGTCGTGGTACTGGCCATTGCGCTATACCCTCAAGGGTGATTTTCGTGAGGGGCGCAAGCCAAGGCAATAGTACTGGACTTTTTTTTCGGAACACTGTTCGTGCGTACAGGCCCCTGACCGTTGGACGTAAGCCTCGCAGTCGATTGCGGCCGGTCCTTGTCGACGTGCAACGCACCGTCCCGCGGGTCATCTTGTTGACAATGGGAGCCGCCCAGAATTCGGGATGCCAAGGTGGGAGGAATGGAGCCAATTATCGCGCCGCTTACGCTGGTTGCGCAGCATTCGATGCAACAACAAGCAATTCTTGATGCATTGATAAGGAAAGGCATTGTCTCAATTCAGGAAGTGCAAGCGGAAATACCGAAAACTGAAGCCGAAGCTGGCCGCAAGTTCGGCCAGACGAAACAATAGTCTGTCGATCGTATGCCCGAACCATCCGATGGCCCGTTTCGGTTAAATTTCTGGGCTGGTTGACGAAAGTGGAGTTCGTTAATAAAGTAGTATGCAGGGCCGTGTCGGCGGCCCTATTTTTGTGTTGTCCGATTGGGAGGTCGTACAATTGGCAGTACATCAGATTCTGGATCTGATTATCCTGGTTCGAGTCCAGGCCTCCCAGCCATCTTCTTAGCTCCGCTTTTCAATTTATTGAAATGCCAAACGAGTTGCCGCCCAGGTTCTTGTGACGTGCTCCTCGAATTTTGTCTCGTACGGCGTTCTACGAACCTTCTCGCGTAACCGCATCGCACAAATAAACATCATATCTATGCGGTTTGTTTTAGGGCCGCGGCTGAGGATAGTCCAACGCCGATGAAACCGCATGGCACAACAGCAGAAACACAAATTCCCGGGTCATCATTTTCGATGGGTTGTAATTGCCGCGACCGTCGCCGTAATTATCGTGGGCATTGCATTTGTCATTCTGCTGCTGCGCTGGCCTTTTACGCAGGCTCGCATGGCCCAATCCCTCGGGGAGAGCGTTTCAGGATCCATAACTTTTACAAAGTTCCGGGTTTCATACGCCCCCTTTCCGGGATGCGTTGCGGAAAATGTCGTTTTTAGGCGTTGGTCAAGTCCTGCCGACGTTCCACCTCTGGCCACGATCCAGAGAATTGCCATTCAGACTCGCTATGCGGATCTTTTTTTTCGACCTGGCTACATTGCGCGAATCGTTCTTAACGGATTGTATGTTCGAATTCCGCCGCGCGGCACCGGCACGAAACCCATAGAAAACCCAAACAATTCGACAAAGATGCGTGTCGGCGAAATCGATACGAACGGTGCGACTCTTGAGATTGGCAGGCGCGGCGATAACCCGCCCCTGAAGTTTGAGATTCATTTATTGACCGTAAAATCCGTGAGCGCCACCACCGCCATGCAATATCGCGCGACCTTGACAAACGCGCTGCCTCCTGGAGAAGTCGTTTCAACCGGCAGCTTTGGCCCGTGGAATTCAAACGACCCTGCTCAAACTCCTCTCTCTGGCACGGCTACTTTTCGGAACGCAAACCTGGGCGCGTTCAGCGGAATCGCAGGAACGCTTTCTTCTGACCAGGACTTTCAGGGCACTCTGGGACGTATCGACGTAAAAGGCAGAGTGGACATTCCCGATTTCAAACTGACGAAGACCGACAATCAAGAACCGCTGGCAAGCCAGTTCCACTTGGCCTTGGACGCGATGAATGGCGACGTCTTCTTGCATCAGGTGGATGCGTTGCTGATGCGAACGAAAATCATCGCGCACGGCAGCATTGCCGGAAAAACGGGCCAGAAAGGTAAAACGACGTCCCTCGACTTGACGATTGACCGCGGGCGCATTCAAGACGTTATGCATCTATTTTCCACCGAAACCCATCCGCCCATGGATGGCGTCGCGGATTTCCGGGCGCAAGTCACAGTGCCGCCGCTGGGTCAGGCTTTTCTCCGCGAAGTGACGGCTGACGCTGATTTCCAAATTGCCCACGGGAGGTTTGAAAAACCGAGTACGCAAGCGAACATAAACAAGTTAAGTCAACGCGCGCGCGGCGTGAAAATCGATACGAGAAAACCAAGTTCCGAGAATGTAGTCGCAAGCCTGAAGGGCCATGTTGTTCTTCGAGGCGGAACCGCGAGCTTTACCGAAGTCTCTTTCGGCGTTCCGGGTGCCGATGCTCGAATGTCCGGCACGTTCAACTTGCTGGACGACCACGTAAACTTTCATGGCAAACTGCGAACCGACGTGAAGTTCTCAAAGACGCTCGGAGGCGGCATGAAATCCGTCCTGCTAAAGGCTCTCGACCCATTTTTCAAGAACAAACCAACCGGCGCCGTAATTCCCGTTTACATGATTGGCACATATGACTACCCCCATTTTGGGATCGACCTTCTTGGCGATCACGATGAAAAACACGGTCAAGGTCGCCAGGAAGAAAAGTCGAGGTCACCTCACGATTCAACCGGGATCCGATATTTTGACTCGCAGCTCTTCCGTTAGGCGGAACTTGACCAAATCCTCACACTCGAAACGCTGGGGCGCGCCTCCCTGGACCGTTGATTTCCATCCTGCTCAGCGCCCAATCCCGCAAGAAGTCGATTTCGCGATTGTGGGCGGAGGATTTACCGGTCTGTCGGCTGCGGCTTGGTTGCGTCATCTTGACCCGCAAAAAAGTGTCGCGCTCTTCGAGGCTGAATCGATTGGAGCTGGGGCAAGCGGACGCACCGGCGGCATGACGCTTGCGGAGAGCGCCGCCGGCGATTTGCCCGGCCTGGGTGATGTGTTGAACGGTTTCTCGAAAGTGCTCACCGACCTCGGCATTGATTGCGATTTGTCTCTTCCTGGTGCTTGGGAGTTAGGTCGCGATCACGCTCGCGCCGATTCTCCTGTCGACTGGACAGACTCCGGCAAACTCCGCGTGGTGGATGAAGTGCCAGGAGGGAGTGCCGATCCCGGAAAACTGGTGAGCGGACTGGCACGCGCTGCCGAACGTTTGGGCGCGCTCATTGTTGAGGATGCTCGCGTCGAAAACATCGCGTTCGACGACCCGCTCCGCCTGCATATCGGCAAGCAGCAGGTTCGCGCGCGGCAAGTCGTGCTCGCGACGAATGCGATGTCGCTCGAGTTAAATTCTCTGGCGAATCGTACCGAGCCAAAATTCACGCTTGCCGTCGCGACGGCGCCACTAACCGACTCTCAAATCGAGAAGCTCGGCCTAGCTTCGCGGCGTGCTTTTTATACTGTGGACTTGCCGTACCTGTGGGGCAGACTTCTCAGGAGCAATGGTGTCATTTTCGGAAGCGGTTTGGTCCAGTTGCGCAATTGGCGGGACATGGATTTCCTCGATATTGCAACGGGACTTCCCGTTGAACTCTTCGCAAGCATCGAAGGTCGCGTGCGTAAACTGCATCCGGCACTCGCTTCCGTAAAATTCGCTCATCGATGGGGCGGCCCAATTCTGTTTGCCGATGGCTGGCGCCCGACATTCGCGCGCCATCAAAAAAGCCCGCACGCAATCGTGCTCGGCGCATATTCGGGCCATGGCGTGGCCCTCTCGGTCTATCTTGGTAGCTGGGCCGCTGAGGTCATGCTTGGTCGCCGCGATTTGCCAAACTGGTAGTGCTTCGAAAGTTCTCCATACGGTGCTGCGGCTCAGAGCAACTTCACTTACACAGTGATGGTTGTTGCGCGGCGGATTGCGTTACGATAGGCGGCCCATATCTCCAAGGAATCGTTGATGAAACGCGAACAGCAGAGAATCGAAGAATCGCGGCAGCGCAAAGTGCATTGGAAGCGGTGGGGGCCGTATCTTTCCGAGCGTCAGTGGGGAACGGTACGCGAGGATTACAGTCCCAACGGCGACGCTTGGGAATATTTTCCGCACGATCATGCGCGCTCGCGGGTCTATCGTTGGGGCGAGGACGGAATCGCCGGATTCTGCGACCGTCACCAGCGCATTTGCTTCGCTCTGGCTCTGTGGAATGAACGCGACGCGATTCTGAAAGAGCGTCTTTTCGGGCTGAACAACAGAGAAGGAAATCACGGCGAAGACGTCAAAGAATATTATTTCTATCTTGACGCAACCCCCACGAGTTCCTACCTCAAGTGCCTCTACAAATATCCGCAGGCCGCGTTTCCGTATAAGCAGCTCCTTGCGGAAAATCGTCAGCGAACGCGCGAAGACCCTGAGTTTGAGTTGATGGATACCGGCATTTTTGACGAGAACCGTTATTTCGACGTGTTCGTGGAATATGCAAAAGCCTCTGCCGAAGACATTCTGATCCGCATCAGCGCCGTCAACCGCGGCCCGGAAGCGGCGCCGCTCCATCTGCTGCCCACTTTATGGTTCCGCAACACGTGGGCGTGGGGTGGAGCGGTAAGGCAGGCCGGCGCCGAGCGAATTCCGTCGCCTGCCGGCACCGCCATCATTGAATTTCATCAGTCCGATTACGGCACCCGCTGGCTAATTGCCGAAGGCGCGCCTGAACTTCTGTTCACGGAAAACGAAACGAATACGGAGCTCTTGTATAACTTCCGGAATCAGGCTCCGTATGTGAAGGACGGAATCCATAATTACATGGTGCATGGCAAGAAGGACGCCGTGAACCCGGCGCAAACGGGAACCAAGGTTGCGGCGCATTATCCCATCCAACTCAAGCCGGGCGCCAACACTTTCATTCGTCTGCGCCTGACGGATCAATCCCCGCTGTCGCAGCCCGGCAAAGACAAGTCAACGGTCGTCGATTTCTTCGGTGCGGAGTTTGAAGCCACATTCAATGAGCGCATCAAGGAGGCGGACGAATTTTACGCGGGCCGCGCCGAGCAGAAAATGAGCGACGACGCTCGCCTGGCGCAGCGGCAGGCATTCGCTGGCCTGCTTTGGGGCAAGCAATCGTATCACTACGAAGTTCGACGATGGCTTCTGGGCGATCCCACGCAGCCTCCTCCGCCTCCCGAGCGTTTGACTGGCCGAAATCATCAATGGGTGCACGTCTACAACGCCGATGTCATCTCAATGCCCGACAAGTGGGAATATCCCTGGTACGCATCGTGGGATTTGGCCTTCCATTGCGTCGCCATGGCGCCGATTGATCCTGACTTCGCGAAAGACCAACTTATTCTCTTACTCCGCGAATGGTACATGCACCCCAACGGCCAGATTCCCGCGTACGAATGGAATTTCTCGGACGCGAATCCTCCCGTCCATGCTTGGGCGGCGTGGCGCGTTTATAAAATTGAAGGGCGCGTTCGCGGGAAACTGGACCGCACGTTCCTCGAGCGCGTGTTTCAAAAGCTCCTTCTCAATTTCACTTGGTGGGTTAACCGCAAAGACCCTCTCGGCAAGAACGTTTTTGAAGGCGGCTTCCTTGGCCTCGACAACATTGGCGTCTTCGACCGCTCCATGCCTCTGCCCGGTGGCGGCTACGTCGACCAATCCGACGGAACAAGCTGGATGGCCTTGTTCTGCCTGAACATGATGTCCATGGCCATGGAGTTGGCCCACGACGATTCCGCCTACGAGGACCTCGCCAGCAAATTTTTCGAGCATTTCGTCTACATTGCGGATGCGATGAACAATATCGGAAGCGAAAACGTCGGACTGTGGCACGAGGAAGACGGCTTTTACTACGACGTTTTGCATCTCTCCAGTGGAGCGCAAATCCCCCTCCAGGTGCGCTCCATGGTCGGATTAATCCCGCTTTTCGCGGTCGAGACATTCGAGCCCGAAGACTTGGCACGCCTGCCCGATTTTCAACGCCGCATGAACTGGTTCATGCTCCACCATCCGGACGTCCCCGAGCATATCGACATGTCGCAGCACACGGACAAGGGTGCGCGTCTGCTTTTCTCCATCACCAACAAAAAGAAATTGCTCCGCGTCCTGCGCTTCATGCTCGACGAAAACGAATTCCTGTCGCCTTACGGTATTCGCTCGCTTTCGAAGTATCACAAGGAGCATCCATTCGTTTTGACCCTCGATGGCGAAGAGCATCTTGTGGATTACGAGCCGGCTGAATCGACTACGGCTCTTTTCGGCGGAAATTCGAATTGGCGCGGGCCCGTTTGGTTCCCGCCGAATTTTCTGTTGATCGAAGCGCTTCAGCGCTACCACTATTACTATGGCGACCAGCTCAAGGTGGAATTTCCATACGGTTCGGGCCGGCCATCAACCCTTTGGGATGTCGCCGCTGAAATTTCCCGCAGGCTAGTGCGCATTTTTCTGCGCGGTCAGGATGGCCGCCGTCCTGTTTACGGAGCGACCAAGCTTTTTCAGGACGATCCTCACTGACGCGATTTGATTT
>JBAUEX010000081.1:0-17488 GCA_049678845.1 Candidatus Acidiferrales bacterium | reverse complement strand
GCTGCGTTGAATTGCGTCCGCCGCTCCCAGCGTGCAGCTCGTGCCCATTCCGTTGTCCGTCGAACCTTCGGCGAGATCCCAGGAATCGAGATGGCCGCCGACGACGATGATTTGTTCGGGATGCTCGCTGCCGGGAATTTCGCCGACGACGTTGGCGGTATTAGCCGGGCCGTTGGTGACTTTGTTTTGAACATTGATGTGGATACGGACGGTTTTACCGTGAGCGATGAGCCGCTCGAGGATCTCCTGATCTTCCGCGGCGATGCTGACGACAGGAATGTCGTAAAAGGTGTTGAAGCCGAGGGCGCCGGTGTGCGTGAGGTGCATACCCTGAGATTTTCCACCGCCCTGTCCGCCGATGACGGCGACGGCGCCCGCGTCATGGGCCTTTTGTAGAAATGGACCGAACTCGGCGAAGGCAGCCATGCCGTTTTCCGGGCGCGGGCCCTGCTGCACGGCCATGATTACTTTGCCGCGCCACTTGGAGAAATTCTGGTCTTCTTCTTGCTGGAGATTGTAAACGTTGACGGTGACAAGGTCGGCGTCGACGCCGCCCGCGGGAGTGGAACCGACCCAGCCCATGGAATCGACCATGAGCTTGTGAGGAGCAGGGGAAATAACTTCGGCATCCGCGGAAATGCGCGTCCAGCCGCGAAAAATCTGCCAGGGTTCGGCGTGGACATTTTGCAAGCCGATTTTCTTCATGGTGTCGAGGCCCCACTCGATGGCGGCGTTGCATTGCGGCGAGCCGGTGACGCGCGCGCCGATGTCGTCGCTCAAATCCTGGAGTTCGGAATAGGCGTGAAGGTCGAGCATGCCGTGGCCGGCGATGGAGGAGAACGCCGGGAGTAAAGCGTCGTTTGCCGAAGGCGGACGGGCGGGACCATTCTTCGCGGTGGCGGCGAAGGCGATGCCCACAATGAAAAGGAACGTGACGACGAGCGCGGGCGCGGAAACTTTACGAATCATTTTTGGTTCCTCGAATTTCATGATTGCCTCTAAGTGGCGGCCATTCTGTCAAATCGCGGGGCCAGGCGCAAGCGGCTGACGCCAAGACATAGAAGTGCATCTAACTTTAAGCAAGCCGCTGGCGGGAAAAATCCAGCACTTTTTAGGCTGCGGACGAGAATTCGGCGGTAAAATACGAGATGGTGGGCTGGAATCATGGCCTGAAACTGGTGTTGCATGATGTTCGCCGCAAATAAAACCGGCACGAAACAATATTTATCCCGCCCGCTGGAAGCGCAGCGACACGAGGCTTTTTGTTCAGCCGCGATTTATCGAAAAACACTTTTGCATTTTTGGAACGTCTAATTAGGCGGGCCCTTGCGCCCGCGAGACAGTGAAAAAAGGAGATGAAGTCACATGAGTAACGAAGTATATCAAGTACGGCGGTGGGTGGGGGCGAGCATCCTGATTGTTGCGCTCATCGCCGGAGCGTTTTTGGGCACATGGGCAGTTCGATGGGCCGGGCAGAAAGTGCTGGGCGCGCCGAAAGTTCCGCTGACGCTGGCGGGGAATGTGGATCCGATTCGTCTGGGAAGTTTCACCAATGGATTTGCGTCCGTGTTGCGACCGGCGCTGCCTGCGGTGGTCAACATATCGACGACGAAAGTGATCAAGGTACAACAGAATAGGGAGGGGCCGTTCAACGATCCGTTTTTCCAGCAATTTTTCGGGAATCAGTTCGGCGGACCGGCGAGGCCGCAGACGGAAAGGGAGACGAGTCTGGGATCGGGCGTAATCATCAATTCGGATGGTTACATCCTGACGAACAATCACGTGGTGGCGCACGGCGGAAACATCAAGGTGGTGTGGAACAACAAGAATTACGCAGGAAAAGTGGTGGGCACGGATCCGCTGACGGATATCGCGGTGGTGAAAATTGACGCGACGGGCCTGCCGACGATCGCGCTGGGAGATTCCTCGAAATTGCAGGTGGGCGACGTGGTGTTCGCGATTGGCGACCCGTTTGGAATCGGCGAAACGGCGACGATGGGAATCGTGAGCGCGACTGGCCGCAGCATCGGGCTGGAGTCACAGGAACAGGGCAAGCAGGCGTATGAGGACTTCATTCAAACCGATGCGGCAATTAATCCAGGAAATTCCGGCGGAGCGATGATCGATTTGCACGGCGACTTGGTGGGAATCAACACGGCGATCATTTCGAGCGGCTCTTCGATGAACGGAGAAGGCGGAAACGAAGGAATTGGATTTGCGATTCCGATCAACATGGCGCGCAACATCATGGAGCAGATTATCCAGCACGGGAAGGTGGAACGCGGATACATGGGCGTTTACATCCACGATCTTTCACCCGAGTTTGCAAAAGAGTTCAACTATAACGGCGGAGGGGCAGGCGCGCTGGTGAGCGATGTGACGGCGGGCAGCCCAGCGGCGAAAGCCGGAATCAAGCGCGGAGACATTATTCTCGGTTTGAATGGCGAAGCGCTCAATGGCTCGGGCGATCTGACGGCGCGCATTGCCAGCACGGCGCCGGGCACACCGGTTCAGCTGAAGATTTTCCGCGACGGTAAGACCTTGGAAGTGCCCGTGACGCTGGGCGAATTGCCGGAAAGCGGCAGAACATCCACTTCCGCACTGGGAGAGGGCAGTTCCGGGGAAAACAGCAGCAAAGCGCTCGAAGGCGTGCAGGTGGAGAATCTTACGCCGCAGATCGCTCAACAGCTAAACCTGCCGGCCTCGGCTCATGGAGTCGTGGTGGACTCGGTCGACCAGTCGAGTGCAGCGGCGGAGGCCGGACTGCAGAGAGGTGACGTTATAGTGGAGGTTAACCATAAGGCTGTTAATAACATGGCGGAGTTCCGGGCGGCGATGTCTGGAACGGGCAACCAGCCGGTGCTGTTGCTCGTGAGACCCGCGGCGCAGAACAATGTGACAGAGTACATACTGGTGGAACCTCAACAATAACAGGGCCCGATAAAGGCGGAATCAAATCAGCAGGAGGGCTGGAATGCAGAACTGGCATCTCAGCTCTCCTCTTTTTTTTGCTGAGAATAGGTAAATTTTTTCAGTCAAGCTGGTGACAACAGAAGGAATTGACAGAGATATGAAAACTTTACCTCTTGGTTCCAAGGCCTGATTACCCCCCCAGGACCCCAAGGGTAATGCAGAGTTTTTTTGGCGCCTATACCCTCGCCCCCTTATTGACAACGAGGTAGAAGCGTATTCAGATAAGTTCGTAACAGAGAGTCGCGAAAAGTGCGACAAAGAGCGGGTATGGAGCAATTCTTGCAGAGAAGTAGCTGGGCGAAACTGCGCACGCAGTTCCGTGTTGTATTGGTTTGTATGGTTAAGGACCGGAAAAACTACCACAGGGGGGGAAGACTAGGGCACAGCTCGGAGTATCGCTTAAGGCAACCAAGACGGAGACTGGTACAATCGTACTATTCACCGAGCCGCTAGCCCCAGTACTACAATGTCGCTTGCGCCGATTAGTGTCATAAGGTCAACAGGGAAAGTACCGACGCGGGGGAAGTTATCGATGTCGTCGAACGGAAACGGGAACGGACGCTACCCAGACTACGAAGCGCCTTTCACGCTGCTGACAGCCGGGAAGCCGCGCTGGAGATCTTTTACGGCCGGATTCGGGGTTGAATTTTTGGTGCTGGCCTGCGCGCTGTGGATTCCGCTGTTGTTCCCCAAACAAATGGAAGTTGCGAAGCAATACATGGTGATGGAAATTACCGCACCTCCGATCCGAGAATGGAAACCACAACCGAAGGTTCGTCCCAAGCTAGCGCCGGTAAAGCGCGTGGAAGTGGCGAAGTTGGAGCCCGTGCCGGTGCCGGAACCTCCCAAACCGAAAATGATCGAGCCCGTATTCGAGAAGCCCATTGTGTCGAAGCCGGTGATCCGCAGAAACCTGACAAAGGCGCCGGAGGTGAACGTATTTGCGCGCGCGGTACCGGACAAGCCGACGACTTCGCTGGGCAGTTCGGCGATACCGGATTTGAAGCGGCCGAAGGCCCCCGTACAGACGGGCGGGTTTGGCGACCCGGATGGATTGCCTTCGAAGGCGAAAATGACGCAGCCAGTGAACATCGCGCCAGCGGGCGGATTTGACATGCCGGTGGGACCCGGGAAAGGAAATGGAACCGGGGGCAAGAAAGGCGTTGAGGGCGTGGTTGCGAGCGCGGGATTTGGGAACGGGACGGCGATCGCAGGCGGAGTTCGGAACGGCGGGAAAGTGCAACAGGGAGTGTTTGCCGACGATCGAGCAACGAATGGACCGCACGTGCAAAAAACTTCAAATGCCGTACCGCGACAGGAAGGGCCGGTAATTTTGTTCAAACCGAAACCGGAGTATACAGCAGAAGGAAGGCAGTTGAAAATTCAGGGCGATGTTTTGTTGCAGGTTGTTTTCAAGGCTTCGGGGGAAGTCCAAGTGGTGCGCGTCATACAAGGGTTGGGTCATGGACTGGATCAAAACGCGGAGGCTGCCGCGCAGAAGATTCGATTTAAACCAGCTCGTCAGGATGGGCAGCCAGTCGATTTTCCGGCGAATGTCCGGATCGACTTCGAGCTAGCGTACTAATTGCGATTGAGGGGGAGAGGTCATGGGTAGGGGATTGAGGTACGTGGTTGGTGCGGCTCTTGGGTTGGTACTAGCAGGGGGACTGGCAGCGCAGACGCAGCCGCAAACTCAACCGCAAACGGCGCAAGCGCCGGAGCATCTTGTTATCACACCCAGCCAGCCGGGCACAGAAGCCGAAGTAATCGATCGAATCATCTCGCGAGAACGTCAGGAAGTAGCGACGCTGCGGCATTTCAGCCCGATCGTCGAGACGTACATCCAGGACATGCGTCCTGACGCGCAACTCGGGTCGGTGCCGGATAGGGATCACTACTACCTCGGTGTGGCCGAGTTAAGCAAAGGCGTAGTGGACCGGTCCATGCTTCCCTATGACGCCGGATGGAAACACAGACTGAATCCCATCAAAGATGTCAGCGACCTGCTCGGAAATTCATACGTGCCATCGGGTTTCCTGCAAATGATTTTCGTGGATCCGGTTTACTTCGACAAACAACATTACCGGTTCGACTATGTGCGGAACGAGTTTCTGGGCTCAGTAAAGTGCCTGGTATTCGACGTGACACCGCTGCCGAAATCGGGAAACGGGAGATTCCAGGGCCGTATTTGGGTGGAAAACCAGGATTATTCAATCGTGCGGTTCAACGGTGTGTTCGTGCCCGTGGCGCGGACGTTTGGCTGGAACCTGCACTTCGACAGCTGGCGGACAAACGTGACGCCGAATTTGTGGATTCCGTCGTACATCTACAGCGCGGAATCGGACTTGAAGGATTTTCCATTTGGGCATGTTCGTTACCGTTCACAAACGCGGCTGTGGGGCTACGACCTGAAGCTTGGAAACAAGGAGACGGAGTTCAGCGACCTGCAGATTGAAGCGGCAAAGCCGATTCAGGACCAGGCGGATGCATCGAAGGATGTTTCGCCGGTGATGGCGGAACGGGAGTGGCAGCGCGAAGGCGAAGACAACGTAATTGAAAGGCTGCAACGCAACGGATTGGTGGCACCTCCGGGGCCCGTCGACAAAGTGATGTGCACGGTGGTGAACAACCTGGAAGTGACAAACAATCTGGATATCGAGCCAGAAATACGCTGTCGCGTGCTGCTGACCTCGACTTTGGAGGCGTTCACCATCGGGCACACAATCGTGGTGAGCAGAGGCTTGTTGGACGTGCTTCCCGACGAACCAAGTTTGGCGGCAGTCCTGGCGCACGAGCTTGGCGCGGTGATAACCGGCTCGCAACTTCCAGACGAGTACTCCTTCAACGACACGACGATGGTCTCGACGGCAAACACGATGAAGCGGATGTCGTTCCGCAACTCGGAAGGTGACGAAGAAATAGCGGCTAAGAAAGCGGTGGAGTTGCTGAAAAATTCGCCGTACAAGAATCAGCTCGGCACCGCGGGGCTTTTCCTGAAACAAGTGGCGGCGGAACAAAAACAGTTGCCGTCGTTGATCAGCGCGAATCTGGGCAACCGTGTCTTCATGGCGTCGCAGTTAGTTCAGGCGGCGCCGGCACTGCAGCCCATGAAAGTAGACCAGATCGCGGCGTTGCCGCTGGGATCGCGAGTCGTGCTCGATTCATGGGACGACACGGTGGACCTGGTGAAGACCAAGCCCGTGCAGTTGCTTTCGGCGCGGGAAAAAATGCCTTTTGAAGTGACGCCGTTCATGCCGTATCTGACACGCTATCAGAATTCGTCGGATGCAACGGCCGCGACTCCAACAAAGCCGGACTTGGCGAGACAGAATCCGCAGACTCCACAGAATCCCCGGTAAAAGCAAATTTACGCAGAACAGGCCCGGGGCGGTGATTACCGCTGCCCGGCCTTTTTTGCGCGCGTGACGCTTTGCAAGCCGGCTCGGATGAGAGAAACTTCCCTCGGAATGGCGCGGCAATCCCTGATCGAATTTCTGGATGAATATGGACGGCGCGACAAGGAAATCGCGGTGGCGCACCGGCGCGGCTATCGCATGGAGCGATGGTCGTACCGCCGCATTGCGGAAACAGCGCGCGGATTCGCGAGCGAGTTGGCGGCACGCGGAATCGCTCCGGGGGAGCGCGTGGCGCTGTGGGGAGACAACTGCGCCGAATGGGTTGCGGCGTTTTTCGGGTGCGTGCTGCGAGGCGTGGTGGTGGCACCGATCGACCGCGTGGCGACCGTCGAGTTCGCGAGGCGCGTGGCGCAAACCGTGGGAGCGAAGCTGCTGATTGGCTCTCGCGACGTGCCGGAGATTCATTTACAGAAGGGCGCACAGATACAAAAAATCGCGCTGGAGGACGTCGAGGAAATTGCGGCGCGGCGCGTTATGACGCAGAGCGCTTTCGCAGAAGACGTTGTCGCGAAGAACTTGAGGCGAAACGATACCGTCGAGATTGTGTTTACTTCCGGGACGACGGCGGAGCCGCGCGGCGTGGTGCTGACCCACGGAAATATTCTGGCCAATCTCGAACCGCTCGAGGCGCAAATTCAGGAATATTTGCGCTACGAGAAATTCGTACACCCGCTGCGATTTTTGAATTTGCTGCCGTTGAGCCATGTGTTTGGTCAATTGATGAGCATGTTCATTCCGCCACTGCTGGGCGGGACAGTGATTTTTCTGGATACGCTGGGTCCAGCGGAAGTGGCGCGGACGATTCGGCGGGAACGCGTGACGACGCTGGTGAGCGTGCCGCGGCTGATCGAATCGTTGCAAGGACAGGTCGAACGGGAAATCGAAGGCGAGGGCCGCATCGAGAAATTTCACGAGGATTTCGCGGCCGCGGAGGGCGAGCATTTCCTGAAACGGTGCTGGCGATTCCGGCGCGTCCACGGGCAATTCGGCTGGAAATTTTGGGCGCTGATTTCCGGCGGGGCGGCGCTGCCGGAAAACGTCGAAACTTTTTGGCGGCGGCTGGGATACGCGGTGATTCAGGGATATGGGTTGACGGAGACGACTTCGCTGGTGAGCGTGAACCATCCGTTTCGCACGGGAAAGGGTTCGATCGGGAAAGCGATGCCGGGAATGGAAATCAAATTGAGCGCGGACGGCGAAATTCTGGTGCGCGGCGAAAATGTGTCGTCGGGTTACTGGCAGGGGCGGCAACACGATGCGATGGCCGATGCGGAGGGATGGTTTCGCACCGGCGATTTGGGCGAGATGGACGCGGAGGGGAATCTTTTTTTCAAGGGCCGGCGAAAGAACGTGATTGTGACGCCCGCGGGGATGAACGTTTACCCCGAGGACCTGGAAGCGGCGCTGCGGCGGCAAGCGGGCGTGCGCGATTGCGTGGTGGTGGGAATCGACCGCGACGGAAATGCAGAAGCGTGCGCGGTGTTGCTGCTTGAGAAGCCAAGCGCGAATCCGGCGGCGATCGTGGAGGCAGCGAATCAAACGCTCGCGGAATACCAGCGAATGCGACGATGGATGGTGTGGGAGGAACTGGATTTTCCGCGCACGCCAACACAGAAGCCTCTGCTGGCGCGAATACGAGAAAGCGTCGCGGAAAAATTGGACTCCGAGGACAGAACTGGCGGCGAAGAAAAGCGCAGCGCGATTGGGGATTTGATTGCGCGTGTAACGCGGCGCGGGAATTCGAGAATGTCAGAGGAGGCTGATCTGGAGCGCGATTTGCAGATGAGTTCACTGGACCGCGTGGAATTGATGAGCGCGCTCGAGGAAAAATATCAGGTGGATTTGGGCGAGACGAGATTTGCGGAGGCGAAAACAGTCGGCGAGCTGGAACGATTGCTCCGCGAGCCGCCGATGCGGCCGAAAACGTATAGATTCCCACGCTGGGCGCAACGATGGCCGGTGGCGTGGATTCGGCTGGGAATTTATTATTTGCTGGTGTGGCCGGCGACGTGGCTGCTGGCGAAGCCGACGGTGCGCGGGCGCGAAAATCTGCGCGGAATTCGCGGGCCGGTGTTGGTGGTGGCGAATCACGTGACGTACGTGGACATTGGGTGCGTGCTGGCGGCGCTACCGGCGAGATTTCGTCACCGGCTGGCGACGGCGATGGAGGCGGAGCGTTTATACGGGATGCGGTATCCGTCGAGGGAGATGAATTTTTTCATGCGGATGGTGAACCGCATGGATTATTTTTTGGTGATCGCGCTGTTTAATGTGTTTCCACTGCCGAAGCAATCGGGATTTCGGGAGAGTTTCGGGTTCGCGGGGGAATTGGCGGACAAGGGATGGAGCGTGCTGGTGTTTCCCGAAGGCGCGCGGACGAAGGATGGGAGGCTGGCGACGTTTCGCGGCGGAATTGGTTTGCTGGCGACGCGGCTGCATTTGCCGGTGGTTCCGGTGCGAATTGACGGGCTGTGGGAGTTGGCGCAGGCGCGGCTGGCGGGAAAATCTTCGAGGCTGAAACCGGCGCCGCGCGGGGCGGTGAAGATGACGATTGGCGAGCCGGTGACGTTTGCGGGGGAGGCGGATGTCGACGAGATTGCGCGGGAGTTGGAGAAGCGGGTGGCGGAATTGTGAGCTGGGAGGATCGAGCGCGGCGAAAAAGTGTGAGCCGCGCCCTGACTACCTTGCGTGGGTGAAGCACGCAATCTGTTAGCCCGGCTGAGCCGTCTACTGACAAGATGTGGAAGCAGCATGACTTAGGAAGCGGGCTGCGGAACTGAGTGCCGAGAACATTATGGACATTCGGGGCACTCATAAAAGTGGATCGAATTTCCGGCAACCGAAAGTGGCATGAATTCTGAAATTGATAGCGATACGGTCAAGGAGAAACGCGAGCGCGCTCGCCCGCAAATCGTGGAGACCTACCGTGATTTTGCGCCGCCCCCGTGGCTCAAGACGATTATTGAAAAAGCACTGGATTCTGTGCCTGCAAATTACTTGGCTGGTCTAAAAACGGTTGTCTTGACGAATAAGTCGGCGCTGTCGCGTGATCAGCGCAGGCAAAAGATTTGGCAGCGGTCCAAGACGCACCGGTTAGCCGAAGCTCGTGGCGCATATTACCGTGCAACGCGCTCTCGGCCTGCTTCCGTCTGGCTGTATGTAGATAACATTATGAGGCCGTTCGGACCGTGGTATTTTCGCGTTCCAATCGCCGGCGTGACGGAATTTGCAGAGGTTCTGTTTCATGAAATCGGACATCACATTCACACCGTTCACAAGCCCGTTTATGACGGAAAAGAGAATGTCGCCGAAGACTGGAGCAAGAAACTGCTGCGCAGGTTCTGCCGAAGGCGTTACTGGTACGCCGTGCCGGTGCTGTATCCACTCGCGACAACCATCAATATTGCGAGAAGAATCCAGAAGAAAGTGTCACGCAAAATTGGGCAGCGATAAGACATTTCAGCCGTCAAACTGTCGCTCTAGGAAATCGGCCTGTTCTTCTGCACTTCCAACGCCGATGATCCGTTTTTCTTCCACGTAGATACTCCCGCAAGCAAAAGTTGCCATCGAATCGTAATTTCATCGGGAAACAACGAATTTTCCTTCCGGTAAATCAAACTGTTAAGAGTCATCTACCGATAGATTGCTTCCGCATTATTCTTCTGTAAAGATGTGACGAATTTTTGCGAGGCGCAGATTCGGGCGCGAAGCTTGAATTCGAGCGGGTACATAGGCGCGGAGTTGTGACAAAATGGCGAGGCTTTTGGCGGGCTTTCTCGTGGTTTCGGGATTCCGAGGAGAACGAGATGAAAAGGACGGCGTTCAGTGCGGCGGCAATGATCATTGCGACTGTGGCCGCAATTTATTTTGGAGTCGGATGCGGCGTGGGGAAACGGCCAGAAGGAACGCGAGTGCAGCAGATGCACGCGCTGCCGCCGCTCGGGAGCCGCGCGGTGTTGCCTACGGGGATGACGATTACGCCGATGGCGGCGCAAGGCTCGGTTTACGTGCCGCTCAATCCAGGGCTCGCGGATTTTCCCGACTATGTGGCGGGACAGCCGGTCACGACGGCGATGTCGCCGGACGGCGCGACGCTGCTGGTGCTGACCAGCGGGTACAACGAAATGGATGACGCATCGGGGCGGCGGATCAAAAAGGATTCGAATGAGTATGTTTTTGTGTTTGATATTTCAGCGGATAAGCCACGGAAATTGCAAGCGCTGGAGGTGCCGAACACGTTTGATGGCGTGGCGTGGAATCCGAATGGGCAGGAATTTTACGTATCCGGCGGCGTGGATGACGATGTGCATGTGTTTGCGAAACAAAATGGGAAATGGGCGGAAGAGGGTCCGGCGATTGCGCTAGGACACCAGCACGGGCTGGGGATCGACGTGAAGCCGGAGGCGGCGGGATTGGCGGTGACGGCGGACGGAAAGCGATTGCTGGTGGCGAATTTCGAAAATGACTCGGTGAGCGAGATTGACTTGGCGGCGCGCAAGAAAATTGCGGAGCTGGATTTGCGGCCGGGCGCGGGCGATCCGAAGAAAATTGGCGTGGCGGGCGGCGAGTTTCCGTTCTGGATTGTTACGAAGGGAAATGACACGGCGTATGTGTCGAGCCCGCGGGACCGGCAGATTGTGGTGCTGGATATTTCCGGCGAACCGAAGGTAAAGGCGCGGATTGCGGTGCCCGGCGAGCCTGGGAAAATGATTTTGGACCGGGAGCAAGAACACCTGTATGCAGCGCTCAGCACGGATGACGCGGTGGCGATGATTGGCACGGCTTCAAACACAGTACTCGACACCATCGGCATAACTGCGCCGATCGAGATTTTTTCAAATCCGCACCGGCTGATGGGAAGCAATCCGAATAGCTTGGCGCTTTCGCCGGATGAGAAAACACTTTACGTGACCAACGGCGGAGCGAATTCGGTCGCAGTCGTGGACTTCCCGTGGGTGGGAGCCGGGCAAGTCACCCGGGAGAGACCACCTTACGTGAGCGGGCTGATTCCGACGGGGTGGTATCCGAGTTCGGTGAGCGTGAGCCGCGACGGGAAAATGCTTTACGTGGTGAATAGCAAGAGCGTGCCGGGGCCGAATCCGGATGGTTGCCGGAGGACAACTTCGATCGCGCGCGGCGCGCTCGATGGATGCTACGCGCAGAACCAATACATTTTGCAATTAAACAAAGGCGGGTTCGAGACGATTCCGACACCGGGCGCGGAGGAGCTTGCGTCGCTGACGAAGCAGGTGGCGGAGAACGATCATTACGTGAGCGATGCGCAGCACGCTGTGAATGAGAAGACGATGGCGTTTTTGCGCGCACATATCAAGCACGTCATTTACATCATCAAGGAGAATCGCACCTACGACCAGGTGCTCGGCGATTTGCCGGAGGGCAATGGCGATCCGAAGCTGGCGGTGCTGGGGCGGGCGATCAGTCCGAATCACCATCAGATTGCACAGCAATTCGTGGACCTGGACAATTTCGATTGCAGCGGCGACGTGAGCGGGGAGGGCTGGAACTGGTCGACGGCAGCACGCGAATCGGAGGTGGTCGAGAATACGGTTCCGATCAACTACGCGGGCCGCGGCTTGACGTACGATTTTGAAGGCGAGAACCGCAACATCAACGAGGGCATTGCGTCGCCGAGCGCGCGCCGGAAGGACAATCCCGATACGCCCGAAGACGACGATTTGCTGCCGGGGACGAATGACGTGGACGCTCCGGACGGACCCGGCGGCGAAGCGGGAACGGGATATTTGTGGGACGCGGCGCTGCGGGCGAAACTGTCGCTGCGGAATTACGGATTTTTCCTGGAAGGCGGACGCTACTTTGGAGCTCCGGGCAAGAAAGGAGTGATTGGGCTGATTCGCGACCCGTACGCTTCGAAGACTCGCGTGGCGTTTCCCGATAAGGCGGCGCTAATGAAAGTGACCGATCCTTATTTTCGTGGATTCGATTTGAAATTTCCGGATTACTGGCGTTACACGGAGTGGAAGCGCGAGTTCGAGGGTTACGTGGCGAGCGGGAAAATGCCGAATCTGGAGCTGGTGCGGCTGGGGCGCGACCACTTTGGAGATTTCGCCGATGCCATCGACGGAACCGGGACGGTTGAAGCGGAGATGGGCGACAACGACTACGCCATTGCGAAACTGATCGAGGATGTGGCGCACAGCCCTTTGGCCAACAGCACGGTGATTTTCATCGTGGAAGATGACGCGCAGAACGGCCCGGACCACGTTGACGCGCACCGCAGCGTCGCGCTGATTGCAGGAGCATATGTGAAGCAGGGCGCCGTGGTGTCGACACACTACACGACGGTGAACATGCTGCGGACGATCGAGGACCTTCTGGGCATGGGGCCGATGGGAATTAATGACGACGTGATTGAACCCATGGCGGATGTGTTTACGACGGAACAAAAGCCGTGGACGTACACGGCGATTTTGCCGGAGGTGCTGCGTAGCACGAAACTTCCGGTCGGCCATGCGGCGGACGCTCCGCAGAGCGGCGCTTACGCCAGACCGCAGCATGACGTGGCGTACTGGGCGGCGAAGACCAAGGGAATGGATTTTTCCGTTGAAGATCGCATTGATCCGGCAAAGTTCAATCGGATTGTGTGGTACGGACTTGTGGGAGATGACACGCCGTATCCTACGGAGCGGAGTGGGGCAGATTTGAGGGAGAACAGAAAAGAACTGCTGAAGAAGGATTCGACAGAAGCGGAAGACGCCTTTAATAAACGTGGCAGACGGTGAGGCTAGAGTGAAAAGCCCCAGGCTCACAAACCGAGCATGGAGCGCCCGCCAAATCGATTCGTGCTAATCTCGGCGGCAAATGTGGGGTGCGAAAGATGAGAGCGATAAGATTGGCAGCGATTTTTTGCGTGGCGGCGGGAATTGCAGGAGCGTTGAAGAACCAGCTGCATGTGCGGGAGGCGCGCGCGCAGGCGCCGTCTGGATTGATTGACGTGAGCGCACTTTACACGAAGCAAGACGCGATGATTCCGATGCGGGATGGCGTTCGACTGCACACGGAGATTTACGTGCCGAAGAATTCGGCGGAGAAGCTGCCGTTCCTGATTACGCGCACGCCATATGGAACGAATGACGATGAAAAAGGCTACAGCAGGCTGTTTGATATTTACCAGGAGATGATTCCGGAGGGCTACATTTTTGTGATGCAGGACATTCGCGGGCGATACGGGTCGGAGGGGAAATTCGTGATGCAGAGGCCGCCGCGCGATCGCAGCGATGCGAAATCCGTCGATGAAGGAACGGACACGTACGACACGATCGACTGGCTGCTGAAAAATGTGCCGGACAATAATGGACGCGCGGGACTGCTGGGAATTTCGTACGGCGGTTGGTTGACGACCATGGCGCTGCTGGAGCCGCATCCGGCGCTGAAGGCGGTATCGGAGCAGGCGTCGCCGGCGGATATGTTCTTGGGCGACGATTTCCACCACAACGGGGCTTTCCGGCTGAGCTACGGATTCGAATACGCGGCGATGATGGAAACGGGAAAAACGAATTTCATATTTCACTTCGACAAATACGACACGTACGAATGGTATTTGACGCTCGGGCCGCTCGGGAACGTGGACCAGAATTATTTGCGCGGCGAGCTACCCACGTGGGAAGACTTCGTCAACCATCCGAACTACGACAGCTTCTGGCAAAAGCAGGCGTTTTATCCGGATTTGAACGTGGCGGGGTGGTGGGATCAGGAGGATTTCTACGGGCCGGTGAAGATTTACGAGACGCTGGAAAAGCACGACACCAACCATTTGAATTATCTGGTGGTGGGGCCGTGGAATCACGGCGGATGGGCGCGCAGCGATGGAGAAAGCCTGGGCCGAATAAAATTTGGAAGCGCGACGAGCAAATATTTTCGCGCGAACGTACAGGCGAAATGGTTCGCGTACTGGCTGAAGGACGAAGGCGAGTTGCCGTTCAAAAAGGCGCTGACGTTTCAGACGGGAACGAACCAATGGGTGCCGTTCGATGCCTGGCCGCCTACCCGCAACGTGACGGCGAAGAAGCTTTATTTTGCCGCAGACGGAAAATTGTCGTTTGAAGCGCCGGAAGAAACAGGAGCGGAGGCGTTCGACAGTTATATTTCCGATCCGGCGCATCCGGTGCCGTACCGGCATCGCCCCGTGGAGGAAACATACGGCCCGGGCAGCCACTGGTACACGTGGCTGGTGGAGGATCAGAGGTTTGTGGATTCGCGGCCGGACACGGTGAACTGGACGACGGGCGCGCTGGATCATGATGTATGCGTGGCGGGGGATATTGTCGCGCATCTTTATGCTTCGACGACGGGAAGCGACAGCGACTGGGTGGCGAAGCTGATCGATGTGTATCCGGAGGAGTACGCGACGGAGCCCTCGATGGGCGGATACGAGTTGATGATCGCCGATGAAGTTTTTCGCGGGCGGTTCCGCAACAGCTTCGAGAAACCGGAAGCGATTGTGCCGAATCAAGTGACTCCGTACACGATTGATTTGCACACGAACGATCATTGTTTCTTGAAGGGGCACCGCATGATGGTGCAGGTGCAGAGCACGTGGTTCCCGATTATCGACCGCAACCCACAGAAATTTGTGCCGAATATTTTTAAGGCGGCGTCAAGCGATTATATCAAGGCGACGCAACGGATTTATCGTTCGAGGAAATATCCGTCGAACATGGAAATACCGGTGGTAAATCAGTAGTCGGGCGAGTGCGGCGCACGGGCCAAATTGCGTTGGATGAGGAGGCACTGTGAACGGACGAGTGGATATGGGCATGGTGACGAACGCGTTCGAGCTTCCGGGATATCGCATCGTGCGATCGTTGGGACTGGTGCGCGGGATCATTGTGCGTTCGCGAAGCATTTTTGGGAACATTGGCGCATCGCTGCAGACGATTGTGGGAGGGAACATCACTCTGTTCACGGATATGTGCGAGAAAACGCGCGAGGACGCGCTGGAGCTGCTGATGGAGCATGGGGCGGAGCGCGGAGCGAACGCGATTATTGGCGTGCGTTACGATGCCAACGAAATCATGCAGGGCGTTACGGAAGTGCTGGCGTACGGGACGGCGGTGGTGGTGGAACGCGCGGCGTAAAAAGTGCGCGCGGATAACGATGGCGGCCGATGTGCTAAACTGTTCGGAAGTTATAGGCCCGTAGCTCAGTTGGTTAGAGCGCTACCTTGACACGGTAGAGGTCTGCGGTTCGAGCCCGCACGGGCCTACCATATTTTTCAGTGGGTTAGCATCCACAACCTCTCTCGGCAAGGCTCCAATTGGTTCCATTAAGGAGGCAGTCCGCAGCCAAGAGGAATTTACAGAGTGAGCTATTGGCGGCCACTTTTGCTAGGCCGCCTCCAAACTTCAAAAACAAATGACACCGTTACCCTCCCACCTGAGCCTCAGGCATAAGCAAGAGTATTCACGTGTGCGTCGGCGCAGGTGCTAAGGTTTCCGCCCTGCTGTTCCGATCGCCCTGGAAAGAGAGTCTCGGATTTAGAATGCTTCGCTTCTTCCTGATTGAGGTCCTCTGGTACGGAGATGTTTTGGTTGCACAGGCGCATTATGCCTCTGGACTGAGCTGGACCCTTCGTGATTGGATTCCGAACTGGACGGCCTTGCATTCCGAATTGGACGACCGTATGCTCCGAAGCAGACGCCATCTAAGACCGAAGTAGGCGAAGGATTGATTCCCGTTGACTGCTCCGACTGCAAAACTATTCCCAAGATTCGCGGCAGACCGGGTGTCGACCGCGCTCAAGGACACACCCGTCGTAATGGTCAACGGTCCGCGTCAATGCGGCAAGACTACGCTGGTTCGCGAGTTCGCTAGCAGGAGTCGGACCTATATTACCCTGGACGACGACACGGTACTGGAAGCCGTCCGCAATGACCCGAGCGGGTTCGCGCGCGGCTTGGACATGGCCATTGTGGATGAAGTTCAACGAGCTCCAGAACTTCTGCGCGCCATCAAGAAGTCCGTCGACGCCGACTCTTGAATGACGCAGGATTCCCTGCACTGTCTTGGGTTCGACTTTTGCCTTGTTCACAAGCCAGTTGCTGAGCGAGTAACGGCGGTTGTGAAGTCCGAACCTTTGGCCATCCTGAATCAGCACTCCTGCTGCTTTCGCAGCTGGCCGGAGATGGTCAGCAACAAATACGGAAGAGGACAGAGGCACGCGACCATGCGCCTGTCCGCCCAGCGTAGCGCCAAAATCTCCGATGAACGGAGTCCGGTCGCCGCGCAGGTGAGCACCAGCGTGTGATGAAGATTGTTTGTCAGGGATTTCAGGATGTTGAACGTCCGGGTAGGGGTGATGACGATAGCGCGGTAGTTAGTTTTGTAACGTGTTTCGACAGGGAGCACAGGATTTTTCGTGACCCGCTCGTGCAGTATGCCGACCTTGTAGATGCGGCTCATGATCCCCCGCATCTTTGCAATCGTCGTCCATGCAAGTTTTGATTCGGTATTCAGCAATTTAGGCCAACGCTGAATTTCTAGGCGCATCAGCTGCACCAAATTCGCGGAAGCGCCTTGAATTGGCCCCTTTCGATCGTTTGATTTGGCCCCACCCTACTGAAACTCATATGTGCTCAAGTGGGGATAATTGAGCGCACGACCCTTCGCAAAATCAACTACGGAGGCGCCGGGATCTGATCTTTACAACTCGGCGGAAGAGTAAATCCGCTTGTCTTGCCAGATATCTTGGATATAGTATCCGCCACATACCTTGCGCGCCACCTGAGCTGGAACGGTACGCGGTGCAGTTGACTTTTGCTCATTCGGGGCTGACTGTTTTCGATCGTCTGACGTCCCAGGGCTCCAATTTGCTGTGTCGAGGAGGCAAGATGAGGAAGCGCGTTCTCGCGGTTGCATTTCTGATTGGCTTCTTACCTATGCTTGCGTTGGGCCAAGTCGCCATCACTGGGAAGATAACCGGCGTTGTTACTGACTCGTCCGGTGGGCTGATACCCAATGCCACGGTAACGGTAACGGGCGCAGGCTTGATGATTTCGAGATCGGCTTCAACGCAGTCAGACGGAAGCTATTTGTTTGACCTATTACCTCCCGCGACCTAC
>JBAUEX010000080.1:0-8758 GCA_049678845.1 Candidatus Acidiferrales bacterium | reverse complement strand
GCCTGGAAATACTGCTCTACCGAAACGCGAATCTTCTCGACCATTTTCTCGCCGATACCTGGAATTTCGAGCAGCTGCTCGGGAGTCATGTCGGCCAATTTCTCAATGGACGTGACGCCGTGGGCCTCAAGCTTTTCGATGGTCTTAGGACCGACACCCTGCAACTCATTGAGCGATGTGGAGGCGACGGTCATTTCTGACATTTGTGCCTCCACCTCCCGGCGCTTCTCTTCCTCGCTCTTAATATCGATATTCCAACCGATCAATTTGCTGGCAAGGCGAACGTTCTGGCCCTTCTTGCCGATGGCCAGAGACAGTTGTGTGTCCTCGACGATCACTTCAAGGCGTTTCTCTTCCATGTCCACCGCTTGCACGCGCGTAACTTTGGCGGGACTGAGAGCCTTTTGCGCGAAGAGAAGAATATCTTCGTTGTAAGGGATGATGTCAATTTTCTCGCCGCGCAATTCGCGGATGATAGATTGCACACGCATACCCTTCATGCCGACGCATGCGCCGACCGGATCAACGTCTTTGTCACGGCTCTCGACCGCAATCTTGGTACGCTCGCCGGCTTCGCGAGCGACGGCGCGAATTTGCACGGTACCATCATAAATTTCGGGAACTTCCATTTCGAACAATCGCTGAACGAGCACAGGATCCGCTCGCGAAACAACCACCTGCGGCCCTTTGGCGGCGCGTTCCACAGCACGAATCGCGACGCGAAGGCGATCCCCGACGTTATACGTTTCCAGGCGAGACTGTTCGCGCTTGGGTAAGCGCGCCTCGGTGCGGCCGAGGTCCACAATCACATCCGGACCGTCGAGGCGCTTTACGATGCAATTCACAAGCTCGCCGACGCGCGTATGAAACTCGTTATAGATTGTGTCGCGCTCGGCCTCGCGAACCTTCTGCAGAATCACCTGCTTCGCAGTCTGCGCCTGAATGCGGCCCAAAACGTCGGTGGCGCGAGCCTGCGGAATTTCGCCGCCGACTTCGATGGTGGGTTGCTGCTTACGCGCTTCGGAAAGGGCGATTTCGCGAAGCGGATCGGCAACTTCCTCGACAACGGTGCGGACGGCAAAGAGGTCAACCTGACCTGTTTCCGGGTTGAATTTCGAACGCAGATCCTCGTCGGTTTTATAAAACTTACGCGCCGCGACAACCATCGCTTCCTCAATGGCTGCGACGATGATCTCCGGCTCGATATGCTTGTCCCGGCTGATCTGTTCGATCGTCTGGTAGAGCAAACTTGCCATTCGCTACATCTCCCTAGAATTCGACAACTAAATTCGCTTTGCGAACCTTCGTGAGCGGGAACGAAATTGTGCGGTCCCGCACCGACATTTGAACCACTCCGTCCGCCAATCCCGCCAAGCGGCCCTCCAGAAATTTCGCGTTCTCGACTGGCTCATTCAGCCAAACCTTTGCCAGGCGCCCAGCGAACCTCTCGTAATCTGAGGGTTTGAGCAATTTCCGGTCTAGACCGGGCGAGCTCACTTCCAAAACGTAGGCGGGCCCAGGGACCAAATCCTCGACATCGAGGATTACGTTTAGCTGCTCGCTGACGGCTTCGCAATCGCTGTGACTGATGCCCGAGCCGATGGTTTGGCCGGGCAACGGGGGCCGGTCGATGTAAAGCCGTAACAGGCGCTGCTTGCCCACCTGCCATTCGACGTCGACGACTTCGACGCCCACCGAGCGTGCCACACGCTCTGCTGCTTCACGGATCTTGTCCAGGTTCATCGACACCCGGAAACCCTGGCCAGCGGCTTCGGGCGCGCCGAAAATCGCAGCGCCACGTGGCTTTTGCGGCCAACAAAAAAGTGGGCTCGCGCCCACTTGAACTTTCGCCCAACTTCGAACGACGCCAGTATAAACTTAGGTACTGCGAAACGCAAGCCAACACTGGGGTGCGCGGAAAAACGATGAATGGGTTCCGTAGACCGCCCAAGGATCAAGACTGAATGACCCCGCATTCGAGGAACCCAGCCCCCAGCCTGATCCCGTTCCTGCTGCTGGTTATTTTTGCGAGGGCTTGGAGGTGCCCGGACGCGATGCAGCCGGCGCGGCCGTTTTAACCGGATATGAGGTGTCGTACAGCTTAATGATCTGCTGAGTGACGTCGACTTGATTTGCCGAATACAGCACAACGGGAGCGCTTTGGGCGGAGCTACCATTGTCGAGGATCAAGCCGTATCCGTTCTGCTTGGCAAACTTGTCGAGTACCGTCAACATTTTCTGGCCAATGCGATTGATAGCCAGTTGTTGCGCATCGTTTCCGTCATCCTGCAGATCCTGCTGTTCACGCTGGAACTTTCGCGTGAGTATGTTCCCCTGAGAGGCCAAGCGCGCTTTCTCTTCGTCGCTCAGTGTGGTCTGGCCAGCCTGAAGACGCTGCTGCAGGTCCGCAATTTGTTTGCGAAGATTTTCCAATTCCGTCTGCCGCGAAGCGAACTGAGCCTGAAGCTGTTTGGAGGCTTCCTTACCTTCCTCAGTGCCAGCGATCGCTGCCTGGAGATTAACGACCGCGATTTTTCCAGTTGCGGCAGCCGGGGCACTGGATTCGGCCTGCGCCCAGGTGGCCGGGACGACTAACAACACGGCAAGCGCCGCCATTCCAGCATTTCGAATCTTCATTCTAGCTCCTCGATACGAATCTTTTGCGAAACTACAAACTTGCGATTATAGCGAGCCACCCTTGCACCGGTCAATCGGAATTGGAACTAACGCCCCTTTTGTTCGTCGAACCTAGTCCCAAACTGCGCGCACCGGAACGTACCTACTGATACCGATGCGCTAAACGCAGCTGCAGTTGGCCGAGGCGTTTCTGATTCCTCACCTGCTCCGGGCTGAACCGAGCGCACGTTGCTGAGCGGTCAGCGAGGCAAAGGAATCAGTAACAATCGGCCATTCGCCTGATCGACAACCGCGGCAACGTTCGTCAAGGGGTCGATGGCAACGGCGAATTCAGCCGAACCACCCATGGGCAGCACGAACTCGACTTTACCGACTTGGATCGACAACACCGAATTTGGGTTCGTGGCCAGGAAATTGAAAACCGACAGGGTATTGCTGGCGTTATTTACGGTTACACCGGTGCCGGTCTGGAAATTGTAGGCGATCGCGGTGGGATTGATGCCGACGCGGACGGGCGTAGACGTAAATGCCTTCGGATCGACCACCGCCAAATCATTTAGAAGACTGTTGGCGACGAGGAACGTGCCCGTTACGGGATCAAACGTCGCGTCACTCGGTACCTCAAAATTATTGAGACGCCCCACGATGAAATGGGTGGCAAGATTTACGATATCAACCGTGTTCTGCGTGGTGGCAGTCACGGCGGCGACGTTATCAATGGGATCGATGCTCACGCCGAACGGGCGTTGGTCCACCGGAATACTGCTAGCCGTGGCGGAAATCGCACCGCTGCCGATGGCGAACTGCGAAACCGTATTCGAGCCAGTATTGGCAACGACAGCCGTGCCGGTATCGGGCTGTATCGCCACCCCCGCCGGAGCAGTGCCGACCGATACGGTCGCGGTCACAGCGTTGTTGACGTAGTCGACAACCGATGCATCGTTACTGCCATTATTCGCCACCACGCCGAGGCCGAGCCGCGGAAGCACGGCGACGCCTTCCGGACATGTACCCACCGAAAATGTGTTCGTCACCGATATCGAGGAAAGATTCACAACCGAAACAGTTCCCGTCCCCGTACAGTTTCCGGCCGGATTGAGCGCACCCTGGCTGGTGACAAGCGCCTCGCCAAGATCCGGGTCGACCGCGACAGCAATGGGATTTAATCCAATCGGAACGGCGCCGATCACCGCGAAGCTCTTCTCGTTCGAGGCCGAGCCACCGGGAGTCATCACATCCAGCGAAAAGCGCCGTGGCGCGGCGAGCAGACTTCCGGGAATTGTTGCGGTGGCCTGCCGCCCATTCGAGCTGACAACTGTAGGGACGCTTGTGCCATCCAGCCGCACCTGCGAACCGGACACAAATCCAAATCCGTTCACGGTGACGGCGAGCGCACCCGAACCGGACGCCGTAAACGTAGTTCCCGGGCTGAGTTCCGTAATTTGCGGCGAGCGAATTGGGCCAAGCGGCAGAATGGAAACGTTGTTGCTGCCGGAGTTCGCGATCACCGCAACGTTTTTCGCAGCGTCAATCGCCACCGCCTGGGGTAACGTTCCTACGGCGACACCGTTTCCAATGGGCTTCAGGGTTCGCAAGTCAACTACGGTGGCCGTTCCACCTATGCTGTTCAGCACAACGCCAACATCGGTGAGGGGATTAACAGCGTCAGCGACTTCTCCCTGAGTTAGCGAAACCGTATTTACGGTTTGATCGAGCACACTGAATAGAGTCAAGGCCGTTTGATTCGGATCGGTAAGGAGAGCCTCTTCGGTTTCCGTGTTGATCGCAACGCCCTGGACACTGGTTGACAGGGTGGCGGAGGCGATCACGTTGGGAACGCGCGCAATCTGGGTTGCGGTCGCCGGAGTTCCCAGGTCCACGATCGTGACCGAGCCGGAACCGCCGGGAGTCACGACGGCCCAGTTCAATTGCGGTTCGACGGCAATCGCGGGAGTGGGGCCGGTGCTGACGGGACGCGTGTTGGTATTGGGGGTGGTGGCGCAATTATTGGCCATGCTCGCGTCTGAGCCTCCGAGCACACAGACCAGATTCGGAGGATTCGTTGACAGATCGACCACGGCAGCGACGTTCGTGTTTGAGTACGCAACCAGCGCGCGGTGCGTCAGTGGATTTACGCCCACCGAATAGGGCGAAGGTGCCGGCGTGGTACCGGTAGGATTACTCGGCAGAGGAAACGCCGTGACCGCTTGCGTCTGCAGGTTCACGATGGAGAGAGTGTTGTCGGAACTGTTGACGACCGCAGCCAGATGCAAAATGTCGTCCACGCCGACTCCCGTGGGCGCATTCCCCACCGTGAGCGTGGCGCCCGCGGAGTTAGTGTCGAGATTTACCAGGGTCACCGCACCCGCGCTTCCGCCGGCTCCATGATCCACAACCACAGCGGTGCCGAGCGCGGAATCGATCGCGACGGCGGTTGGCTGCGTGCCCACCGCAATCGGCGGATTCGGTGCGGGGGGAATGTCCGTCGCCGACGGAGAGACGGCAACGTTGATTGCAGCAACAGCTGGCAACCCACTTGGCACGTCGCTATTTTGTACGAGTATGGGGAACAGCCCCGGCGTGGAAAAAGAAAAACCGGGCGCCGACAGCGTGGCCTGCAACCGGCGGCTGTCCACCAGAGTGGCGGGAAGAGTTTGATTTCCGGACATGACTCGCGTTGACGATGAGAAATATCCGCCGTTCAAACTGAGAGTACCCGAAACTGTGGACGGAGGAAAACTGTCCGGGGTGGAAGCGACAACCGCCGGCCGCGTGGGCTGTACAGTCAAAGCCGCCGGCTGACTGGTGTCGCCATTTTGGCGTTCGACAGTGATCGCCAATGAACTGGGAGCAGGTCCGGCAAAAAAAGTAGAAGGGATCGTCGCACGAAGGGTGCTTGCGCCGATGAACGTGGTCGCCACAGGCGCGCCATTGACCAGAATCTGGCTGGTGGAAAAGAAATGGCTGCCGAACAAATAGACATCTTGCTGGAACAAGCCTTCGACAGTGCTGCTCGGCTCCAACGGAATCGCGCTGAAACTGGGATCGGTGCCGGCAATCACGCCGACCGACGCGGAAGCGGACTGCCGGGAATCCGCAGCGGAGGTAGCGGTAATCGTGATGCTGCTTTGCGCTGCCGGTGGAGCGGTATAACAAGCAACGCTCATGCCCGGCGTGGCGGGGTTGGGCGGAATAGGAGTGATGGGCATGGTCGCGCTGCACGCGGCAGGGGTGATCGTGCCCACAGTCGAATTTCCGTTCGCAATTTGATTTACAGACCAATTGACGGCGGTATTCGAATTTCCGGACACGGTTGCGGTAAATTGGAACTGCTCCGTCGTACCAATGGAGGCGCCCGCAGGAGTAATGGAAACGCGGATGCCGGTATCGAGGCTAACGTTGGTGATGGCGAAGACCGCTGTGTCTGCTTGGCTGATCGCAACGATGCTGACCACCGGAGGGCTCGGCAAATTTGCCGGCGCGGTGTAAAGACCGGTAGTGCTTATCGTTCCGAGAGTGGCGTTTCCGCCGGTCACGCAGCCGGTTGGCAACGTGATATTGGTAACCGTAGAGCTGCCCGTGGCATTGCTGGCAGGCGCTTGGTTGCAGACATCCCAGGTAACTGTGGTGTTGGCCTCGCCGACTACAGTGGCACCATACTGCTGTGTGCCCGCGAGTACCACCGTCTGGTTGACCGGCGACACTGTGACGGTCACTGGCGTGGAAGCGCCTCCCCCGCAGCCTGCTATTACGGCAGTCAAAGCTAGAATGATTGCGAACTTACCCGATCTCATCCACGTCCTCCAAAATCTCCGGCACGTTTCGCGGGACCTGCCCGGCCCGTCTCGTCTTGACACGATATTAAGTCAACTCCCACTCTAGAACGTCCGCGCAATCGTGAAGCGGAACGTACTGCGCGGCTCCACAAGCCCAGTTGGAAATCTTTGAATCTGCTGATCCAGAATATTGTTCAATGTAGGAATAATCTGCGTCTGCAGCACACCCGGCGGCAGAGCCGCCATTTGTTCAGGGCTGATAAAATACGCACCACGAGAGCCCTGGATCGTTTGATTGAGTCGAGTCGGATTATAGGCGTAATAGAAACGGAAAGGCGCACGCACAATCGGCAGGAAAACCACAAATTCGATTCCCGTGGAAGTGCGCGGCTTGAAATTCGTTCCGGGAACAACGGAGAGAGTCTGAGATAACGTTGTATTCGGGAAGAGCGGATTCGGGAACTCGGAGTCCAATTGCTGGATGGCGGCGGGATCCAGCCGCAATTGGCTGGGCCGCAAGATTCCGTCGAGGCCGACGTCGGCGAAAAGGTCCATGCTCACCGGGCCGGCAATCGGAATCCGATACTCGAAGTTGCCGACCGCTTGGAGATCGCCACCGGGCCGGGTTGCGAAGTATTGGAGCACCGGAACGTTGATGGTTTGTAGCGTTGGGCCGCCCGTCGAATTCAAGACCGTCGGATTCACGAACGTGATGGGGGTGTTTACGGCGGAGGGGATGAACGTCCACGGAGAGATGTTGAAAAAATCGAAACCTCGAACCGTGTCCTCACCGCCAATGTAGAAGCGCTCGTAGGGTGGAATTACTCTGCCGTTATAACCCGTCGCCCAGGCCGACTGGACGCGCAAACCGATAACATTGCGCTTGTGGAAAGTGGGATGGAAATATGTCATCTGAAAAACATTCGAGATGGCATCCACATTGCCACCCAAGCCCTCAAATCCGAACGAATAAGAAAGGCTTTTGCCGCCCGTCGGATTCAATTGATCGTTCACCGTGTTGTAACTGATCGAGGGACTAATCTTGCTGGAGACAATTCCGTTGAGCGCTGACGAGCCTTGGAGGCTGCTGAACTGTATGGATTGGAACAGCAATTGGGAGGCTTGGCTGAACGTTGTGATATCGCTCTTGGTCCAACCATAGGTGATCCCAAGCCGCGCGAATGCGAAACGGTGCAGCGGGTAGCTGGCGAAAAGAGTAAAGCCTTTGCTGTTCTGGCTGTAATTCTGGGCGAGCGCCGGGTTGATGGCGATGTTCTGGCCAACCAGAATCGACAGTTCTTTCTGTTGGTTGAAATTGAACTTGTTAGAAAAAACCGTAAACCCAGTCGAAATAGGGCGATCGAAAAGGTATGGCTCGGTGAAGCCGAACAGGATGTTGCGCTGAATGCTGCCGAACTGAGTGGAAAAGGTGAGCGTCTCGCCCAGGCCGAGAAAATTATTGGTCTGATAGGCGAGGCTAAGGAAACTCCCCGCGAGGCCGCTGACGCCTCCTGAAAAGCTGATGGATTGTTTCCCCTTCTCTTTTACCTTCAGAGTAATGTCGACCGTCCCAGCCTTAACGTCGCGTTTCAGGTCGGCGTTTTCTTTCTTGATCTCGTTGAAGTATCCGAGTTGGTTCAAGCGCAGGATGCTGAGTTCCCAGTAACGATCGTTGAACAGCGCGCCCTCGTCGAGCAACAACTCGCGCCGAATCACCTTATCGCGCGTCGTTGTGTTGCCCTGGAATTCGATGCGGCGAACGAAAAATTGCTTCTCCTGGTCAAAATCCAAAGTCAGATTGATCGTCTTGGTGGCAGCGTCCTCGTCGAATTCGGGAGAGGCGGTAAAATCAATGTAGCCAAACTCGCCGTAGAGTTTTGTGTAGTTGTCGATGGCCTTGCGAATTTTCGATACGTCGAAGATCTGCCCTTTCTTGAGAGGAAATATGCTTTCGAGAAACTCGGGTTTGATGGCTAGGTTCTCGTCAGGATTGGCGCTGCGAATTACCAGCCTTCCCATGCGGTATTGCGGGCCTTCCTCAATGGGAATGGTGATGTCGGTGCGAATGCCGCGGGTCCGGCCGATATACGGGATGGGGCCAACCGGCAAACCATTGTGCTGCACCTTGACGTTCTTGAGGATTGGCTCATTCACAACGACGCGGAAGTAACCGTGGTCGCGGTACAGACCAGTGATTCCGACCGCCATGTCCTCGTCCAGTTTGTCGCGATCGTAGGTCTTGCTCCATATATTGATGTCGGCAAATCCCAGTGGAATCGCGATGGGCCGCGAGTGGCGCATCGAGCGGATAATTTTGTATGTGGAAAAAACGTGGTTGCCCTGGA
>JBAUEX010000079.1:0-3376 GCA_049678845.1 Candidatus Acidiferrales bacterium | reverse complement strand
TGGGCGCAAATGTGAAGCACTTCAAGACTGGCGACCGCGTTCTTGCACTAACCAACGCGACCTATGCCGAGTTGGTGGCCGTGGAGGATTCGGACGTGACCCATCTGCCGGATGGCGTGGACCTGGCGAACGCGGCCGCGATCCCGTTGATTTCCCTCACGGGAGACCAGCTGGTGCGCCTTGCGACAAGCGTGAAAAAGGGGCAGGTTGTTCTGATAACGGGAGCGCTGGGCGGTGTTGGGCGCGCGGCAGTGCATACGGCGAAGAAGATAGGCGCGCAGGTGATTGCAGGTGTTCGCGGGAAAGAGCTGGATGACGCCCGCTCCCTCGGTGTCTCTGACGTGCTCGCGATTGATGATGACAAAGCGATTGAGAAATTTCGCTTAGTGGATGCCATTGCGGATACCGTTGGCGGTGAGGTTGCTGCGAAGCTGATCGCGAAAGTAAAGCAGGGCGGCTCCTTCGGCTACACCGCTGTATTGCCGCAAAGCGCGGCGGCCCAAAATCCGACAGCGAAGATTACGCGCGTGCGCACGCAGCCTGATCCATCCAAGGTGCGCGAGTTTGCCGATGACGTGCGCGATGGCAAGTTCGTTCTGCCTATTGATCGCCGGATGCCGTTGCGTGATGCGGCTGAGGCACATGTGCTAGGGGAGAAAGGCAGCATTGGAAAAATCCTCCTGCTGGCGCCGGATTCACAAGACTAATTTCTTCACGGTGAACTCAGTGGAACTGAGGAATGTGGGGGACGGGCGGTGGCTTTGACCCAATAAGGAATCAGTCCAGTGGAAATTCCGCGGTGCCGTATCGCAAGTTGTAAGGCCCGCGGATCTGATTGGCTTGCGTTTGTAAGATTTCGTCGCACGTTACCCCCGTAACGTTCACTTCCCGTTTCCGCACCTCCCACATTTCAATGTCTTCGTCGCGGGTTGGCGCTCGTCCTATGAGGACTCTCTGTTCGTTTTCTCGGGAAGAATCGCCGGAGTCTTTTATTCGCTGGAAATGCTGACGGGAGGATTCGCCATGCGGCTTGACTCTCTTGAAGCGAACGAGGTAGGTTTAGGGAGAGGACATGCATTCAACCAAAAAGACAGCAAGAATCGCAGGACTGCTGTACCTGCTATTGGCATTAACCTCCACCGTCGGCCTGAGCATCCCTTCTTTCATAGTTCGTGGCGATGCCGCAGCCACCGCTAACAAGATTGCATCTCATCAGCTGTTGTATCGGCTCTATATCGTCAGCGATCTGGCGTCGCAAGTCCTTTTTGTCTTCCTGGTACTGACTCTGTATCAATTGTTCGAGGGAGTGAACAAGAAACTGGCTGCACTGATGGAGGCACTGGTCCTCGTTCAGGTTCCGATGACATTTGCCACTATGCTCTGCGGGATCGCTCCACTCGTGCTATTGAATGGGGCCGCTTACTGGTCAGTATTTGACAAACCTCAGCTGGATGCCCTGGCAATGGGATCTCTAGCCTTACGTAGCTACGGAATAAACGCCGTTACTGCGCTGTGGGGTCTCTGGCTCCTACCGTTCGGGCTGCTGGTATTTCGATCAGGGTTCATTCCGCGAATTCTTGGCGTGTTCCTGATAGTCGCTTGTTTCGCTGATCTGGCCATGAGTGTGACGTCTTTGCTCTTCCCAGCTTACGAGCCCATTGTTCATAAGCTTACGATTTTGGGTGTTGGGGAGCTCTTGATTATTCTCTGGCTGCTGATCAAGGGTGCAAGGGTTCAACCATTGGACGACTCAGTCTCCGCCTCGGCGGGTGGTTAGGGAGCTTTGTTTTGGGCTCTGGCTTTTCATTCAATATCCTGATGAGATCGGCCTTCCTGCCTCGAATCTTGAGCGCGGGAATGGCGACTGCCAGTCTGGGTTGGCTACCTTCTTGACACACGCCCCGCGCGTTCTGCACTATCAGCTCAGGCTCGCTCGACGGGGCTTGTGGGATCAATGCTAACAACAGCCGCGCACCAGCGCGGCTTTCGTGTTTTTGGGAGCCGCGCATAGTCGCGGCTTTCGCATTCCTAGGGTCTTCATCAAATCGACGGCCAAAGGAGCGCAACGATATGCAGCAACGGGAAGGTTTTGTGACGACGGAGGACGGCGTGCGCTTGTTCTTCTTGCAAATAGGAAACGGACCTGCGGTCATCCTCCCAAACGCGATTCACCTGTTTGAGGACTTTCAGCATTTCGCGGAACACCGCACGCTCATCTTCTACGATGTGCGCAATCGGGGCCGGTCCGATTTCGTCAACGATGCAGCCAAGCGGGCCAAAGGCGTCCTTCAGGACGCAGACGATCTCGACGCCGTCCGTCAGCACTTCGAAGTCGGCAAAGTTGATTTGATCGCGCATTCCTACATCGGCGTGATGGCGGCCCTCTATGCTGAAAAGTACCCGGCTCATCTGAATAGGCTGGTGCAAATCGGTCCTATGCCTCCGAACATTGCCAAGCAATATCCGGCGCACTTGACAGGCGCGGATGCGACGCTAACCGAAGTGCTCAGCAAGCTCGCGCAATTCCAGAAGGAGAAGCACTCCTCAAGCCTGCGACAAGACCCGCAGGAAGCCTGCGAGAAGCTTTGGTCCGTTCTGCGACCAATCTATGTGATCAACCCGGCGGACGCCGTCAGGATCAAATGGGGACGGTGCGAGCTTCCGAATGAACGGGGGTTCATGCAGTACTGGAACGAAGCCATCCTTCCGTCCATTCAGAGATTACACTTCTCCGCGGAGGAACTGGCGGATGCCATCGCCCCGGTCTTGATTATCCACGGAACGAGAGACCGCAGTTCGGCGTACGGCGGCGCTCGTGACTGGGCGATGATGTTCCCGAACGCGCGGCTAGTGACTGTTGAAAATGCCGCTCATGCGCCCTGGATCGAGAATCCGAAATTGGTCTTTGGTTCGATCCAAACTTTTCTCGATGGCCAGTGGCCGATAGTGGCGGAGAAAGTGGAGTCGTTGGACCCAAAGAACTCAAGCACGGGCTGTTGCCATCACTCGGTGCGGCAATGATGTGTTTGCCTTCCCTCACTCAAGAGTAGCTATAAAGTCAATCGGTGGGAAGCACTCCAACTCGGCCGCGACGCGCATGGCACTAAGCAAGCACATAGAGGAAATCGTGCTTTTGCCGGAAGGTGAAGGGCAAGCGATCAAGTACAGAGGCAAGTGGAAACTCTTAAGCTGTATGGATGGTGCCGAGGGGCAGAGTTGAACTGCCTACGCCGGCCTTTTCAGGGCCGCGCTCTACCGGTGAGCTACCCCGGCACCGGAGCAAACATTGTAAGCGAAACGGCGCGCGAGGCAAAGCAAAACGCACAGGATTTTGAAAAATAATTGCACCGATTTCCCAGCCTGCGGCGTATACCTT
>JBAUEX010000078.1:0-2653 GCA_049678845.1 Candidatus Acidiferrales bacterium | reverse complement strand
TTGTCATGGATTGCGGCGATTGCGTACAATCGCGGACTGTTCGGAGACGAGGAGATAAACGTGGCCAAGCGGATCGCGGCGAAAATTACGGGTGTGACAGGATACTTGCCGCCGCGCGTGGCGACGAATGCGGACCTCGAAAAGATCGTAGAAACGTCGGACGAGTGGATCCGCACGCGCACGGGAATTCGCGAGCGTCATTATGTCGATCCGGGCATGGCCGCTTCGCACATGGCGACGGCAGCCGCGGCAGAGCTACTGAAAAACAAGAACGTCAATCCCGAAGAAATCGAGATGATTATTGTGGCGACGGTGACGCCGGACATGATGTTCCCGGCGACCGCGTGCCTGGTGCAGGACCGGCTGGGCGCCAAGAATGCCTGGGGATTTGATCTGTCGGCGGCGTGCTCCGGATTTGTTTATGCGCTCACGGTAGGTGCGCAGTTCGTTGGCGCCGGAACGCATCGCAAGGTGCTCGTGATCGGATCTGATGTAATGACTTCCATCCTGGATTTCCAGGATCGCGCCACATGCGTGCTTTTCGGCGATGGCGCGGGGGCCGTGCTGCTCGAGCCGGCGCAATCGGAAGCGGAAGGCATCATCGATTTCATGAACGACGTGGACGGCTCCGGTGGATGCAGCCTCTATATGCCTGCCGGCGGGTCGCTGCATCCGTCTTCACACGAAACAATCGACAAACGCATGCACTACGTCCATCAGGAAGGCCAGCAGGTCTTCAAATACGCGGTGCGGCGGATGTGCGAAGTCTCTTCAACGCTGCTGGAACGCAACGGATTCACCAATGGCGACCTGGCTCTGCTGGTGCCGCACCAGGCCAATCTCCGCATTATTCGCGCCACGCAGGAGCGCCTCGGAATTGAAGATTCCAAGGTGATGATGAATATCGACCGTTATGGCAACACGACCGCGGCGACGATACCGCTGGGCCTGCGCGATGCGGTCAACGAGAAGCGCCTGAAAAAGGGCGATCTGGTCATGATCGTATCCGTAGGGGCGGGATTCACAACAGGAGGAATGCTGCTGCGCTGGGCCTATTAATTCTTGGGATTTAGGCTACGAAAGGGCGGGCGATTGCGGCGAGTCCAAGGCTTAGTAGGAGCGGAGCTCAGCGACAAATTCCTGATTCGACTGCAGGCGCAGGTCCATCGAAACGGCGACGTATTGCGTGCAGGAAGCCATTTCCTGGCGCGCCCAGGCGCTGGCTTGCGGCAGGACGGTCTCGCACAGATAGGCCACCGAGCGCATAGCCCCGTGATAGGAGCGCACCTGCCAGAGCTTGGCAGGACTATGGGAGCCCATGTTGGGGCAGATTTGCTTCATGGCCATGATAGTAGAGAACCCGTTTTGATTCAATGCGTTAGGGAAGCTCAATTCCGCCGAGCGCAACAGGTCAGTAACCGGCTGTGCGCCGATTGCCAGCATGTTGGCGCGCCAGAAAAACACCACGAACTGAGCCAACATGGAGGCTGAAAGCACGAAGATGAGGGCTGCGAACATTTGGTTTTCTTCCACCGGTATTCTGCCGTCCGGGACGGTTTCGGCCAATGGTGCGAAAGTACCATTTTAGTAGAACCAGGGTTGGCAACCATATAGGCTTCCGCCCGCAGACTGGGCCTTGCCGCACCTGGGGCGTGGCGCAGAGTCTCAGCCCTTTTGAAACTCCGCGGTTGGTTGCCGAGCCTTCCGAACTCGATTTCACATTCGTATGACTTTTTCATTCACCACACCTCGCCGGTTTAACCGGCGCACAAGGAGCAACCGATGCGCCAATGCACTTCACGGCTTCGAATCCCTCTCGTGAGCCTTCTTGCCTTGCTCATTTTTATGCTCTCTGGAATGTTTGCTTCCGCGCAGACTTCCCCGAAACTCATTCCATCGCCCAGCGTCCAGGCGATCAAGAACGTCCTCGAACAACAAGTAGCGGCATGGAATCGCGGGGATATTTCCGCCTTTATGGACGGCTATTGGAAGTCAGACGACCTGGAATTCGTGAATGCAGCGGGCATTTTTCAGGGCTGGCAGGATGTGTTGAAACGCTATCAGCACTCCTATCCGGATCGCGCCGCCATGGGTCATTTGACTTTTTCCGGAGTCGAAATTCACGCACTTTGCCCGGACGCCGGCTTCGTGGTCGGCCACTTCCGGCTCGACAGGGAAAAGAACGGGCAAAAAGACCACCCGGAGGGCGTGTTCACTTTGATTTTCCGCAAATTCCCGGCCGGCTGGAAAATCATCAACGACCACACCACCGAATTCCCCGCCCCGCGCTGAGCAGCAAATCCAAATCTGTAGGTAGTTAGTTTTCATGCAGAACACAACGACGGCCAAGCATTGAATTCGTTGTAATGCGAGCAAGCAAAAAACACGTCAAAAACCGCTTATAGGCGAGTCGCCTGCGTGATCTGAAGGTAAGAGCGAACGTCGTCCATCATTTCCTGTACGTTCACCGGACGCACACAGCCCCGTGCGTTGGTCTTCCCATCCTGGTTCAGCAATTCATCCGGATTCAACTGCTTTCAGCGCCCGTCGTCCTTCCCGTTCCACCCCTTAAACACTAACTCTAAACTTTGGGCCCAGTTTGACTTTTCTTGATCGTGTCATAGGGAGTTAAAATTCAAACGGACCCATTACC
>JBAUEX010000077.1:0-19041 GCA_049678845.1 Candidatus Acidiferrales bacterium | reverse complement strand
ACAAATGCGAAGCCCATGCTCCTCCCGGAATCGGGCCACGCTCGCTGTTGAGTTTTCGCAACGCTTCCGCCAGTCCGTCGGGATTGCGCGTGAGTTGCACAGCGGAGGCATCCGCGAGATATTTGCGCTTGCGCCAGAGAAGCGCCATGCTCGGTCCGAGCATGCTGAAGGAGAAGAACCAGAGCGATAGCTTGATGGCCATGTTTGTAAGAAAGATGGGGAACAGCAGGAAGGTTCGGACGGAGCGGAAAATCGACTTCTTGTGCGAACCGTTATCGAAGACATCATCGATGTCGTCGGTGTCGAGTCCCACGCTGCGCGTGAGAAGCGCGGCCATGGCAGCTGCTTCCTGTGCGCTGCTTTCACTGTCTTTTTTTCCGAACAACCCATAACGAACAATTCGCCACAGCGTGCCGCGCGACCGGCGACCAAACGGAGCGTTTATAATCGCGACCAGCAGCCCGCAAGTTTCGAAAACGCTGGTGACGCGGAAGGCGATTCGGAGGTCGCCGTTGCCAATCGAGGCCACCAAATGCGCGAGCGCGCCTTCCAGTTCATCGCGATTGAGCTGCTCAAGCAGTCCGCGCGAAACGACGATGCGCGCGTCATTAGGCGACGTTCCGATGGCCGCAGCGTTTGCGGCGGCAGCGTCAATCAGCATGATCTTTGGCGCAGACAGGCCCGCGGCGATGGCCATTTCCTGAACTACGTCGGCCAACTGCAATTCCTTGAGCTCGGACTGATTCGGCTCGCGCGCTTTCAGCGCCAGCAACGCGCCTCCGACTCCGGCGCGCCGGAAGAGCGCATTCACTCCGAGCCACACTCCCACCGACAAAATCGCGCCGGGCAGAAGCAACACCGCCGCCCCGAGAGCCAGAGCCTGCGGATTCGTAGCGTTGCCCTTGCCCAACCACTCTATTGTTACCATTCCGTATCGAGCGAGTTCACTGGCGTGCTGCCAGAAACTGGGCGGCAGCGGAGCCCAAATACTTACGATATCGGCGACGAGTAATGCCGCAGCGTAAAGCAGGGGTGTAATGGTTAACGCGAGCGGAATGCCCATTATTACCGTGGCGATTACCGCGACGGCGGAGAGGCGCCAAGTCGCGCGGCGATTGCGACGCTGCGCTTCAAAGAAGCTCTCGCGGTCGCGCGGGCCAACAGCCACCGTGCTGGAGCTGCGAGTTGCCATGGCTATTTGGTAATCGCGGGACGATCGGTCAATTCCGTGTTATGCATGACTTCGATAAGCCACGAGCGGTCCGCCTGCTTGGCCATAACCCAGTTCAGCAGGCCTTTCCGACTCGGCTGCGGACTGCCATCTTGAAAGGTGGCTCCCGTCATTTGCCAATCCACGTCCACGGCAGCCAAATCCGGCGTGAGAAACCGAATGCTGCGGATTTGCGCTGTTTGATGGCTATCTTTGAAAATGGTAGCGAATACTGGTGCATGAAATTTTTCCACGTTGGCGCGCCCTCGCGCATGCATCCCCGCGACATTCGTGAAGTCGGCGTCTTCGGTGAAAGTCATGGCAAAGGCGTGCGGGTCGTGCGTATTCCACGCATCGAGGAAGCGCTCGACAGTTTGCCGGGTGGCGGCTCGGTCTTTTGCGTGGTCATCCGTGGTTTGACGCTGATTCATTGCGGGCCTCCCGGCAAGAAAGAATACCGCAAGCATCGCGACCAAAAATTTTGTCGTTCGCATCAAGTTTCTCCGTTCGGCTCAGTGCTGGTCCTTCGCGCAGGCAGCCTTGAACTCTGAGTAGCTGCCCCAGTCGAAGGCAACCGAGGCGCCTTCGATTCGCAGGCCGGAGCGGAACGTGTCTGGCACGCCTTTGCCGTTCATTACGAGTTTCGGCCCCTGCCACCTTCCTCTAAGATCGAAAAAGCCTCGGCCGGTCGTTGTGCCGAGCAATCGATCACGCGCCGTATACCACTCCAGCAGGCGAAAAGCCATGAGACTCCCATCTGTGCTCCGCCACCCACCATAGATCGTCCCGCTCAGGTCGAGATGCTGAGTGACGCCCCGCGAAGTGCAGAGCCAACCCGAGCCCTGTAAACCGCCCGTCGGACGCAGGCCTTCCAGGTGAAGCTGGGAAAAATGAGAAGAGGGGTAGAAATTAATGTACAGCGGATACTCTGTTCCGTTTTTTGTGACAAGCTCGCCGTATCCGTGCCATGTGAGCAGGGGCGTCCAGCGTCCGCCGATATGGAACGCCCATGGGTCAGTTATTGCCACCAAGCCATAAAGCAGGGCGCCCCCGAGAATCCCTACAAGCAGCAGCGAAAAAAGTTTGGTGAGGCAGCCGCGCCGTGCTCGCCGGCCGAGGTTCGGGACTTGTCCTGAGAGGTAGTCCTTGATGAATTCGGCCTGTTGTTGCTGCTGTGCGGAACGATTATCCATTTTCATGCTTCCTCACGTATGCGAAATGAAAGGGCGCTACGGCTGTGTTACGTTCGCTTCGTGATGCTGCCTTTCCACCGTGCCGTCGTTATTGTGCTGCTCAACATTCAGAACAAATTTCACCGGGCATCCTTGCGGTGTTACCCACGCCGTGCCTTTGATAAAACCGTTTGCGCCGAGCACGCTTCTAATCAAGTTTGTTTCGCCACCCGTCGCATGCGTCGTATCTATGGTGTATTTGATCGCGTTTTGGCCGTTTTCATTCTCGATGCCATCGCGCACAATCGCGGATGAGTTGTTCACCAGCGCGAACGTGCTCGCCGGAAGCGGGCCGGTCAAGGTGAGCACGGCGGTATTCCAGCTGGTGTTGTCAGAGCGGGCGGCGTGAATCGCCCGCGTACCTGAACTGTCGATAGACGTTCCCGCGATGGAATCCGGCGTGATGTCTGCCTCCCAATCGATAGCGCCCAGCCCAATCACTTCTTTTTTGTAGGACCAGTGGAACGGCGCCGGCGCTTTCCGGATCCGTTCCGCTGCGCACTGCAAATCAATTTCCGCATGGTCGCTGCCCGCCGCTGCGGATGGCGCTCCTGCTGCTTGCTCCTGCTGTTGCACGCCCTTGTCCTGCTCCATCGTGGGCAAAGCTGTGCCGCATCCCCAAAGCACAACGAGCATCAACCCCGACACTGCTGATGCAAACAGTGAACGCCTTCGGCTCATATCGTTAGGTCTCGAAGCTTAGCCGCAACGAGACTCCGCTGCCGCTTCGCCGCGGTTTTCTAGTTCATGTCAGCCGGGCAGCTTGCGCCAATCCAGTTGCTGGTGTAATCCGCATGCATGTGCACTGATCCGCTGTCACCAAAAGGAGTGTTGCCGCTGAACGTCACATCCATCGATCCAGTCAGGTGGCCCGAGTCCACCATGTGGAACTTGCCGTGTCCCTCGGCCGTCATGCCATTGCTCACGTCGCACCCTGTGGCTTGCACGTCCACGTCGGTGCCGGTGGATTTCAGCACAGTCATGGAGGAACACTTGTATCCAGCCAACCCTTTGGCCCACTGATCTTTGGACAACTCCTCCGGCTTGACGCAACTCTTGTACGCATGGGGAGTGGGATTTATCGCTGCCGCCATTTGTGGCGGAAGTCCGCTGTACTTCCCGGTCATAGTCGTTTGCCAAACGCCGGTCTTCATGTTCAGCGGCGTGAGCTGCGCGCTTGCCGCCCTCGCCGCGTCTGTCGTGGGCTTTCTCGACTGCGATTGCGCCAACAGCGCTGTGGCCGCGAAGCCTAAAGCCGCCAAACAAACCATCCATCCTACTGTGGTCTTCCTCATTGGTTCCTCCTTTTAAGGTTCAATTCAGATTAAGATTCAATTCAGGCCCAAGAAATTCCAGCGTATCGCCGATTCAAATGCGCCCGGCGACAGACGTTGCCAGATCCTTTACCTGCTTTTCATTCGCGGGATCGATCGAGATGTAGTAGCGCACTTTGCCTTTCAGCACATGAATCGCATGGCTGTTATCCATGTAGGCGGCGTCTCCGATTACCGGCTTCGATTTGGCCGGGAACCACATGGTTAACTTATCGAACGTCTGCTTCGCCTCTGCGGCTGTCTGCTCGATGTAAACGATGAAAGTGACCTTTGTGTTCGGGCCTTTTTGTGAATCATACTGGCACTGCGTGCCCCAGGGCTGTTTACCGTAGGCCGGCGGCCATTTGCTCTCCCCGGGCGCGCCGAACGGCTGCCCGAGGACCTTCTGAATCTGTGCCGGAGTCAGCAGGGAACAGTTATCTGCCGGCGGCGCAGCGTAGAGTGGTCGCGAAACTCCCAGCGCGAACACGAAAATAGCCCCGAAAACCATTGCAACTTTGGATTTCCAATTCATATCGTTATCCTCCTCAAATTTGATCTTCGGCTCGCGGCGGCGACTAATCATCCACCACCACGGCAAGCCTTTCACAGCTTTGCGAGAACGTCTAACGCCAGTGTCTTTTCCTTCGCCTTGATCTGGTCAGGCGTAAAGAGGGTGCCGCTGCGCTGCACTAGGATACCGAATGCAACGCTCCCCTTCTTGACGCGGAGTTCCATGGCCTCGCCGGAGGTCATGCTGAGGTAGTAGGCGTCATCGCCCAGGCCGCTCACGTGCGTTGCGGAGGTTGGTGCGTTTGGCATCTTCGCTACCGCATACCCCTGGGTGTATCCCTGCATAATCAGGATCACGACGTCGACTCTCCCTCTTGGCGAGCCCGGCTTCACGCCGGTCTGAACCCAAATGCAACTCTTGGAACCGAGGGCCTTGCCTGCGGCAGGGACGCCCAGAACAGCGCTGACCTGGGCCGGTGTGAGGAGTGCACAAGCATCCTTCGGTGGCGCAGCGTAGGTCGCCCGCGAACTGCCCACCGCGAAAACAAAAACCGCTGCGATGGCCACTGTAACTTTAGCTTTCGAGTTCATGTCGTCATCCTCCGGAGAATCACTTCGCCAGCGCGACTTCGACGCGCCGATTCAGCGCTTTGCCATTTGCGGTCTCGTTGTCCGCCACCGGTCGCGTCGAACCAAAACCCTGAGGCTCGAGACGATTCGCTGCAACGCCGTGGCCCGTCAGCCAGGAAACAACAGAAGCGGCGCGTGCCTTGGATAGTGGGATGTTGAGCTCGTCGGAGCCCTGATTATCAGTGTGGCCGGCGATAATCCAGTGCGAGCCCGCATGGTTGTTGATCAGTCCAAGCACGGCGTTCAGGGCCGGCAAGCTGTCCGGCCTAAGCTTTGACGAGCCGGTGTCGAAGTGAATTCCATAGATTGTCGCGGTGCCGGTCTGGGCGATGGACTGCTCGAGCGCGGCGGTGCTCTCCTGATGGCGGTGCAATTGAATGTCAGCATTTCCGTTTTGCCCGGCCGGCAAATCAACCGGCACGGAATTTTCGTCGTATCCCGGCGCACTCGCGGCTGCAACCACAAGCCCCGCAGGAATTCCTTGCAGCTGACATTTTCCTTGTTTGTCCGCTGCGCCAGATGCAAGACCGGCACTGACGGTAGCGCCGGTAATGGGCTTGTGCGTGTCGGCATCCGTCACGGTCGCGATGAGCGACACCTCATATTTGAATTTGTGCGGATTCACCAAAATGCGCACGAAGTCAACCGCATAGCCGTCCGGCTCGTGAGTCGCTGGATCATCAATCAGCAACTTCACCATTCCGGATTTCAGCAACGGCCAGTACTCCGGCAGGAGCTCTAACGTCAGCAGCTTACCGACGGGCCCGCTCTGGTCCAGTGAGTTAAGGGCATATTCGAATGTCGGAATGCGCGTGCCATTCAAACTCACCTGGAAGTGCGAGTGTATTGCCCGGGGCTGAAAATCGTCCGCAAAAATTTGGACGACAACGTTGTTGATTTTGCTCGGTAGCGCACCAACGGACAGAACAATCGGCGTGGGCATCGTTAATTGGCGCTCGCGTATACAGTTCGCGGCGAACTTGTTAAGCACGCTGGGCGTCTGAAGATAAGCCATGGTCGCCAGGTTATCTCGTATGAAAACGCAATCACCGAGCGCGCCGCTGTATCCATCGCCTCCCAGGGGCTTCAGAGCAGAATCGAGCACGATTCGGTCCGGCTCAGCTGCCACGTGTTGTATGCTCAAGTGTATGGGCATCACACTCGTGCCAATCATGATGCGGTCCGTTCCGGGCGGCGCGTTTGGTGGAATGTGATTGATGTCTGGCCATGGGTGGCCCGGCGTTGATTGCCCGGAAAATGGATCAAATCCTTTCGGCCATCCAAATCCAAGATTGTTGATGTCTCCCGTCCGCACAATCAGATCCGCCTCCAGCCCTCCCACCGTTCGTTCGTATTCCAGCGCCCAGTCATGCGCCTGATTTCCCGTTGCAGCGACGGGCACAACCGGTGGACCGCTGGGAACCGCTGGAGGAGTCAGCGCGGAATCCGCAGCCGCAGAAGCAGCGGCAATCGCGGCGGGAGATCCAGGCGCGGGAGTGGAAGCGGAAGTGGAAGGAGAAGCGGAAGTCGAACTCGACGCAGCGCCCGCACTCCCGGGAATCGTATTCGCCGGATTCGCTCCGCCCTGTTTTTGGGCGTTTTGCGTCAACGCGTTTGCTGCAGCGGCCAGGTCATTTATGCTTTTATTGATGTCCGCTGGCGATTGTCCGGTCGCCTTTTGAGCCGGGCCGTTTCCTGCGGCCGCCAGCTCCTTGAAGTTTTTCTCGAAGTCATTCGCCGCCTGCACTTCCTCTGCCCTCTGCCGCGCGCGGCGCTCCGTGTGAATGAAACCGGCGACCGCCACGATCAATATCAGCGTCACAACCGCGATGGCTCCCCCAATGATTGCCTTTTTCGGAATCCCCGCTGTGGATTTCCCCGAAGAAGCGGCAGCCTGAGAGCCCACGGCAGTTGTGGCCACACCACTGGATGTTGCCGCCGCTCTTTCCGCGGAATCGCGGCCGCCGGCTGCTGTCGGCAGTGCGCTGCTTGCCGCCGCGCCCGCAGGTGCTCCGCATTTCGTGCAGAATTTCGTCTCACCTAGAAGGGGCGCGCCGCACTTCGTACAGAACCGCTTGGCGACGGGCTCGCTCGCATTTCCGCGGTGCGCTCCGCACTTCGTGCAAAATGCATCGCGCTCGGTCAGCGCCGCTCCACATTGGCTGCACGTAATCGCCATCTCAACCTCCGTTCACTGATGCATCGCGAGCGAGCCGGTCATTCTTCAACTTGCTTCAACTTTGCTTCAACTTGCCAAACCTTCCCCATCTCACTTCTTGATTCGAGCTATCTCGAAGTGCCGCTTCTCCACGCCATTCGGCAAAGTGATTCCTTCATCGAGAACGAGCTTCACCGCGCAGCCGTCCTGCCCCATCCACACCGTTCCCTTGTCATAACTCCCCGCGCCGAAGAGCGTCTCGATTGTCTGCCGGTCCGAAGAGTTCGCGCTTGTGGTATCAATGGAATACTTCGTTGCCTGGTAGCCGTTCACCGCCTCCGCGCCGCGGTTGACAATCGCGGACATCCCTTCGAGTGCGCCGAGCCTCCCAGTCATCCCGGTGAAGGCGAGGCTGGACAGGCTCAACAGCGCGTTGTTCCAACTGTTCTCGTCCGAGCGGGTGCCATGGAGCGACCGCGATCCGGCCGAATCCTTAAACACGATATCGACGGCGTCTGGCGTGACATCGGCTTCGTCATCCAGCGAACGGGATGCATCCGAGTACTTATAGGAATAGTGGAAGGGTTCTGTTGGCTTCTCGACGTGGCCCAGCATGCAGCCCACATCGATGTGAGCACCTGCGCCGTTTGCATCCTGCGTGTCCGCGCCGCCTGATTTCGAGCTGGAACTGCAGCCCGAGAAAATCAACGCCAGCCCGGCGGAGAGTAAGCCGATCATCACGCCCTTGCATTGTCTTCGATATGGCACGTTCGTTCTCCTCATTTAGCCCCGCAAATGTCGCTGTCGGGATTCCTCCACCTTTTCGAACTCTTGAACCATTCCACGGACGGGGATTTAGCCTGAATCGCTAGCACTTGAGCATCGGCTCCCGCCTGAGCGTACATATTGAAATCTGTCACGTTGCAAGGCACAAGGCTCAACGGGCCGGAAGCGGAATAGTCGAACTCCTCGACCAGTTGAACGTACGCTCCTCCGTTAATCTTGAAAAAGTCGCCCGGGCCTTTCTGACCAGACAGCTTCTTCGAAAACAAGTTCTGCTGCAGCCGTTGGAACCACGACCAGGATGTGATGGTCTGCGGCAGCAGTTCATTGATTGCCTCTTTGAAGCTGTCCGTGCCGATCGAGAGGGAAATCTTCGGCGCGTTCACGGCCAAGACAACACCATGCGCTGCCAGAGATGAGGAAGTTGTGTTTTGCACGGAAGGGTTGGCTTGCATGTTTCCGTTTGTGGAACTTTGTGAACCCTGGACAATCAGCCCGCCTGCGCCGTCATAATCCAAATCAAATCCGCCCGAAGCGGCATCGTGCGGCGTTCCAAAGCCCGGCTTGAAAATAAGATTCGCATTGATTTGGAAGAGAAAGGGAAGCCCATAAACATCAATCACATCTTTCGCCAGAGGCGGTAACGCGAGCCGCGACTCGCCGATTCCCATGGTTTGGCCCATTGTGAGGGCAGCCCAGGTCACGTGCAGACTCCCTTTCAGCGGAGTGTTGTATTGAAAGCTCTGCATCTTTCCGCCTTGTACACTGGCATCGAACGATGACGAAACTCGACTGACGTCTCCCGAGGCAGTGACTTTCGCTTTCAGGCCTCCCAGATCCTTCGTGGCCGAAAGCGACATATTGATGCCGTCGCTCTTCCGGGTCGCGCTCGCCTCAAACTCCCAATCATCAACCTTGCCCTGTGCGTGGAGACCAACTGACCCCTTATTTGGCGTATCTGCATACGCGAGACGCGGCTCGAGCAGCAAAACTCCCAGCCTTTCCATGAGGCTGCCAGAACCACGCGAAGGAAAAATCTCGGCATGAGAGCGGATCATATTCATAGGCGCGGTGAATTTTATGTGGCCGTCCTGGATGAAATCGGAAAACGAAGCGGCGTCCGTTATGAGGCCGACCTGCGAGCCTTGTTTTTCGACATCGAGCACGCGCCGCACCCCCAGATGTTCCAGAAAGAGCACTTTTCCCGCCGTCAAGCCCTGCAGGCGCGGATCAGACGAATCAAACACCAAAGCGCTTCCGTCCGGACTCACGGCACGAAGGGTCTTTTGAACCGTGGGCAAATCAACTCGCACCGTGTTGGGTGTGTACTTCACTTCGTAGACAGCGTCGCGCGGCGTGTAGAACTGCACCGGTGTGCCCGCAAGCGGCGCGCCGCCAGAAGCCTCGCCTGACGGACCTGGCGAGCTTTTTCTTGCGCACGATGACAGCCACGCCAGACCTGCCAACAGGGTTACAGCCAGCCGCAGACTCGCGATCCTGCTTTTTGGGCGCATCATCGTCGCCTCCGCAAAAAATGAGCTGCAATTCGAGCCGCCATTTACTTGACTTGCTTCGCCGCCATGTCCCCGATCCACGGAATGCGAAACTCGCGTTCGCCGTACGCCTGAAACATCAAGAACAGCCACAGCGCAAAAACTCCCAGACCAAATAGCCAGTCCAGCGGCAAAGCCACGGTAAGCACCCAGAATCCGCCGATGCTCACCAGAATTCCCACAATGATGTTCCACACAATCGCGAGCGCCACGATTGCCACGTTGAGAATGATCGACTGAATCGCGTGAAAGCGTACAGAGCGGTTGTTCTTGTAGGGCTCCAGCACCAGAAACAGCACTCCGGTAATCGCTCCCAGCGCATACGAAAGAGCCGCCGCCATATTCATGGTCAGCCCCGGCGCGCTCACTGTGCCAGTCGCTGTTCCACTCGAAACAGTGCTACTGCCCACGGCCATCGCCGGAGCGGCCGCAACCGAACCGCTTGCTGGCGTTGCCGCGCTCGCTTGCGCCCTTGGTTGCCCGCATGCTCCGCAGAACGCGCTGTCTTCCGCTACCGCTGCACCACACTTCGTGCAATTTGTCATGTCAAACTCCTTTTCGTTCGTTTCTCCTTCTTCCCAAGTCCATACCCGTTGCCCAAACTTTGCATTTCCCCGGTTTCCTCTCCCCTTGTTCGCAAGGAACTAGCGTTTCGTGACGTTCCCTTCGAACTGAGTCCTTTTCACGTTGCCGTCCTTGCCATCCTGTTCCAAATCGATGGCGTACTTGACCAGGCAGCCGTTATCGGTTGCCACCCACGCCGAGCCGACGATCTTGTAATCCTTCACAGCCATCAGCGACAGGAAGGTAGCCTTCTGCGCGGCGGGCTCATTCGCTGTATCGATCGCGTACTTCATCGTGCTGTAGCCGTTGATGCTTTCCGCGTCTGCCGGCTTCGTAGCGTCCTGCGCGGCCACGAGTTCTCCGTGCCACGGCACCGGCCCCATCAGGCCAAAATCAATATCCATCTCGGATACCTGCGCCCGTGCCAAGTGCTTTGTAGTAGTGGACGTCTGTCCGGCCATCGTTTCGTGCTTCGTGAAGTCGATGGCCGCGGGAGTCACGTCCGCTTCAACGCTCGACGCATCCCGGTCCAACGACGTCTCCCTAAAGGACACGTGGAACGGCCCGGTCGGGTTCTTTATCATCTGTTGCAAGCAAACACTCGCGCCGGTGGGATCGAACTTGGCGTTTGCTTGGCTCATACTGCCGGAAGTCGATGAGTCTTTGTCGGCCCCGATGCGCGAGCCCTGATTGCATCCTGACGCGACGGCCAGCGATGCTGCCGCTGCAACGAAGAGCACGAGTCGCATAACATGAACGTGGCTTGAATTCATCAATGCTCCTCGTTCCCAGGAAATTTCCCTGCGCTTGGTTCGCTCGTTACTGCTCTCCCGTATTGCTCGTCGTTGCGCAGTCTCCCGTCCTTCTTCCTCTCACCGTGAATTTGAGAGACACTCCCTGGCTCGCTTTCGGCTTGACGGTTCTTACCACTGAGAATTCGGTTCTACTGAGATTTCCCTCGACGTGCACCAAGCGATTTGAGCACTCCGCGTCATACGATACTTTCCCACCCGTGCTGCTTAGATCTTTCACCGCGCACGCATCTTCTTTTTTCGGAGCTGCGGCAATCCGGTCGTTGAAAATCTTTTCCGGACTGCTCAAATCTTGCGGCGTAATGCATCGTGTGACGTTCCGCGATTCGTTCTGCCTCTGGTCCTGCACCTCATAGGTGATCGTCAACGCATACTTGCCGGGCTTCAGCTTCAAATTCACCCCAGCACCACTAGCGGCATGCGCGCCGAACAAGCCAGCCAACGCAATCACAACTGCTATCTTGCCGACACTTTTTCCAGTCATCGTTTCTGTGCCTTCTGCGACTGTGTATCATCCGGGGAATACTTTCCCGCGTTCGTCCTGCGCGCCTGCATTTTCAGCGAACTTACTGTGCGTCCGCGCTCACCTCGAACGACCACAGCGTGTCGAACATGAGCCCGGGACCCTGCCCGCGCGCGACGTCGCCGCCCGAAAATTTCTCGGTCTTCGAAACCGGCCGCAGCACAACCGCGTATTCGCCGGGCAACAGCGCCGACTGCGGCGACATCTGGTATTCGCCCGCTGCGGTTTTTTGCAGATTCACCGCGACATGTTCCTCCACGAATGACGAATAGATTTCCCAGTCCGCAGCATCGTGTGAACGGACGTCTTCTTTGCCAGTTGTTGCGCCCACCAAACGGCAAGTATTCTGCGCGGGCGTCAACCTCACAATCTCCGGCGCGAAGTCATTCGGATTCACGCCGGGAGCTTTTGCGAAGCTCACGGAAAACGTCGGCACGGTCGTTTGCAGCACGTTCGTCGACACCGGACCCGGCACGCCCCACACATACGTGACGCTCGGTTGACGCCGCGACATCATTCCTCCAAAAATACCTCCCGCCTGTTCCACGGCCGAGCCGCCGACGCCGGAGTTCATGTGCGATGCTGCGCTCCAGGTCACGTCGTTGACACCTGCTTGAATCCCTTGCGTCACTGCGGAATCCCCGGCCAGGCTGGTCATGGATGTCGGCTTTGTCTTCGTTTCGGCCAGTTGCGTTTTCTCCAGCGGCAGCGTCTGCGAAGCTCCGTTCTGAACAAGCGCCACCGTCGGCATTTGCCACTTGGGCCCCGACGCGGCAGCGGGCGCAGCAGTCGCGCCTCCGGCATCAGCAGTCGCAGGAGCAGCGACAGCTCCGCCTCCGTTCGCTGCCTTTTGCGCTGCCACGATGGCATCCATTTCGTTTTGTGTGACGCCAGCTTTCTGCAGTGCAATCAGCCCGTCCGGCGAAATGTCGAAATTCGCGGGGCTTGATTGAATTGTCGCCACGACGACCGATTCCGACAGCTTTGCCTTCACCATCTTGACCACGCCCGCGTTCGTCAGCGGCTTCTGCGCCTGCTGCGCAGCGAGCGGGAAGGTCATGATTCCAGCTACTACTAGAGTCCCGGCGACTTCAAAAATTCGACGAATCATTTCCTAGCTCCTTTCTCCGTAGGTTTCGTGTCGGCATTCCCTCGTTGCTTTCGCGATTAATTGCCACTAGTCGGCTGTCCCGTCCAGGGATCGACACCGATTGGGCCTTTGACGTGCACTTCGAGGCTGTATCCGGAGTTGTAGTATGAGAAGTCTCTGAACAGCCCTATCCAGTTACTCGTGCAGTAGTCCACAGGCCAGTCGACAATGATTTGACTGCCTTTCTGGAAATACTGGTCAAGGCGGCCCTGATACGACCAATTAACGGTATCGCCTGCTTTCATCTCATTTATCCTAAAGTCGTCGCAGGCACTCTGGCTCCACGTGTACCAATGCACTCCGAAATAATCGATAGCGAATCCAGGCGCCAAATTGCTTAAGTCATATACGTCCTCGCCAGGATTAAACTGCAATGGTCCGCCGTCGCGATCCACTGCGTTGGAGACAGGTGTCGACGTGTGACCGCGTTGGGATGGATTGTTGGTGACGCCGTCCAGTGGTTCCTCGTAGTTGAAGGAGACGCACGGAAACAGGTGCATCTGACCCGGTCCTGGGCAATACATAGTGCCGAAACCGTGTTTGCCGTCCCCCACTGTCTCGCTCGCCAGATGCGCATAGTTTTCCGGGATGCTCGGCAAAAGGACGCTTTGTCGTTGCGCATAGAAACGGCAGTTTGCAAATTTCCCCGGTGTTCCACCGCCGGGAGGTACAACAATTAGGTCTGGCCATCCGTCCAACACACCAGTCAAGCCCGCCTGGACTTTCGCCTCGATCAGCGTAGGAGTCCACTGGTAGACGGTCATGTTGATTCGTCCGCCAGTCACCGCACCCGAGAGGTAGACCTGCCCTCCCTCCGTGTTCCCAAAATTGCAGCCGGTGATGATGTAGTCGTTGTACGCGGGATCCTGCGTGAACACGACCGGATTGCTGGCATTCTCAGCACTGTTCACGCCATTGACGGTATAGATTTGCGCGCCAAAACATATCTTCGTGTTTGCTGGTTCAAGCTCCTTCGGATTGACAGGCTTGACCGGAGCTGGCAGAAGCGGACCTTTCACAGCGGCGGCAGAAGCGGTTGTGACATTGGTTTTCAAGTTTGGCCCGATCTGGGGCGGTGCCTGTTTAATCTGTACTGCGGCGGGACTGGGTGCCTGCTGCAGTAAAGGCTTATTCGACGACGCGAGGAGCGGGCCCTTCGTCGCTGTGGCAGAGGGAGTAGCAACCGCCGTCGAATTTGCGCCAACCTGCGTCGGTGCCGACTTGAGTCGTATACCGCCGGGGCGATTCTGCGGCGCGTCCAGAAACATCTTCTGACGCTTCAGGGCCTCAATCTCACGAACGTTCACTGCCGGCGTCTTCATGGGGACGCGCGCGCCAGATGCTCTTGCGTTTCTGAAAGCAGCGAACTCTGCTTCCACCTTCAACTTGGTGTTTGCTTTTGTGGCCGCGTCCGCCGGTGGCGCAGCGTCTCTCTGAGGATTAGTCCTGGTCGGCGTAATGTTGATCACCGGCTTTTGCCCCTGCTGAGGAGAGTTTGCCCAGTTCGCAAAGCCTGGGTCGTGGGTGACACCGCGTTCCAGCGTCACCGCCTCATACTCGGTCCGTCCGTTCCCTTTCGATGGAGTGGTCGCAGGCGCCGAAGAAGTGTTTTTCGGTGAGGAATGCAGCGGATTCAAATCGCAGGCGCCCTCTCCGCCCCTTCCATTCGTTTCCTGGCAGATCACGACATTCTTCATAGCATTCCAGACGTCTCCTATTTTGGTGGCCCAGGCACCGGTGCTCATATTTGCGGGCTTGATCGCGGCGCACTCTTTGTCGAAGCTGGCTCTGGCTTGCTTCGAAACGTCAAACGTGGCCGGATTGGTTCGGATCGCGTCGAGGATGTTTTGCTCGGAGATGCCAGAGCGCAGCAGTTTGAGGACGTCTGCATTTGCCAGCGGCTTCTGCGCCTGCTGCGCCGACGAAGCTCGGCAAAATGCCACGCTGCTCAGAACCAGCACGGCAAACAACAGCACGCTTCTTGTTCTCTTCATGATCGAATCTCCTCTTGCTCCGCTACCGATCACCACGGACTCACGCCGCGCGGGCCCCAAACGGTGATCCACAAGCTGTAAGCGGAAACGCTTGCGTAATCGAGAGGATCTCCGGCCGTGCCGTTCGGCCAGCAGCCTTGCTCTTGCCAGGAGATTTGAACCGATGTCGGCGAAGTGTAGTTCACCGCCCAATTCCCACTGGTTGAGAATTGTCCGTTGGGTGATGACTGGCAACCCGCAGCCGTTAGGTCTGAGTGGTACAGCTGCACGCCGTTGTTAGCCAGACGAAATGCCGGCGCAAAGTGGAACTGGTAGGTGTCCGTGCCGCCCGGGAACGTGTACGAGCCCGGAAACGTGAAGCTGACTCTGTTCCGATCGACCCCGAGGCTGTGCTGCGGTGAACTGTATATCCAAGGCGTCTCATATAACGGCTGAACGGAACTGCCGGTCGAGTCATTGACCGTAGCAAGCTGAAGAGTTACCGCGCTGGTTGATTGTGGAATGGAAGTCAGCGTTTGAAAGTCATACGCTGCGGCGAAATTGAAGCCGGTCGCCTGATACAGTTGCCCGCTTGCCGTCTTCACCACCAGCGTCACGTTATTTGTGTCGTAGAGGCCGCCGGCGTTTGCATCAATCTGCGCCACGATTTGCCGGTCACCCCAACCATTCGCGGGAATCTGAAAACTTACCTGACCCAACGCAACGCCCATCGGATGGTACATAGCCCGGCCGCTCGGGTAGTGCACACCGCTCAAATACACTTGGCCGGGTGTGGTCCCGAAGCCGCAGCCTTGAATCAAGAATGTGCCTTCGGCTCCGGCGATTGGGCTGAAGTACACGCCGGATTTCTGACCATCAACAGTGCCGATTCCATTGATGCAAACTTGTGTCTGTGCCTGTTTTGCGGTAGCGGCTCGCGTCATAATCGACGGAGTCGGGTGCTGTCCTCCCGTCGGCTGCTGGCGCTGCGGGCCGCTAGTTGCCAATGCGGTCGCCTGTGATCCGGCGGCTGTTCCGATTGGCGCACTGCCTTGCGCCGACATCGTCTGGCTCGGGCCAACCTGCGTCGCTGAGCCCTTCGGCGGGTACGGCTGCGGATTCAAATCATCCGCTCTCGCACTGCCCCCGTTGAGCATCGTGCCGCCTTGACTTGCCCCGCCGGGCCCGTTAAGCAATGTGGGATTTTGGTTTGCGCCGCCCGCTAGTAGTGTCCCGCCGGTCGACCCTCCTGTTGGCGCTGCGACTGGTCGCACTCCTCCTGTGAATGCAGGCGCCAGCAACGGCCGGATTGCTGCACTTTGCTGTCGCAATATCGCGATGATCGCGCTGTTCGAGCCGCTGCCAGGTCCACTCGGTACGCTTGGCTTCGGTCCAATCAGAATAGTGCGCGCCAGTGCCTGCGTAACTATCCTGTTCTTCTGCCACGGTTGCGCGCCGCCTAGCATCGACGGAGTCGGGACTACTCCCGGCACGCTTCGTCCGTACTGCGCCCCTGCTCCAGATCCGCCGCCGGAACTAGAGTTCGACCCGCCGCGCGGTATAAGGGGCTGAAGGGTACGATTTGTGCCTGCGCCGGTTGACCCGGGACCTCCAGAACCACTGCCGCCTGTGACCGAATGCAGCCCAGAACCCCCTGGGTTAACTCCCGGATTCAGGACGCCAGATCCTGTGCCGCCGGAACCGCCGCCACTATTACCGGTCGGCCTGCCCGAGCCGCATGCATTAGCCGGCACGCGTGTTGCGACGGTCAGTACTGGATTACTGCCTGTAAAGCGATTGAACCCGTGCCCTGCAATGCGCGCGCCCACGCCATTTCCAATGGCGGCGACTTGTAGTAGGGACATGTCCCAGTTATCTGGGCTTAGGAACGCTTGAGGTATTTCCCACGGCGCTGCGGGAGTAAGCACGCTCGGAAGGCTGTTGAAGTTAAAACCACCGTCGGCGATGTGAATCAACCGGAGCCCTATGATCTGGTCAGGAGGCACTGGTTGGTTGAGCGGAATGTCGACGGTGTTGGTGCTATTGTTCGGCCAGTTCTGGCTCTTATTAACGTTCAGCGCAACTTGGGGAGCCCTGCCGCCGGCAAAAAGAATTTGGATGTTCAGGTTGTCTTTGCCGCCGCGCAAGTCATCGCCGCCCGTCACGATCCTGAGTCGAATTCGCGTCACCGAGCACTGCCCGCTGCTTCCGCCCGATCCGCCGCCGCTTTGCGCGTATGTCGCGCTAACCGCAAAAACGCTGCAAATGACCGCCAATGTGGCCCGTCGAAGAAGCTTTGCGATAGTGCTGCTCACTGTCTTAGTCTTATTCATTGGTCGAGCCTCCCCAAAGTGGCTTTTGCAGATTCATGAGCCGGAATAAACGGAAATCGACGCGGCGTCAAAGGACCAGTCGGGGACGTTTTTGTGACCTACTAATCACAACAAAATGCGATACCTGCGCCCTCGCCTGACTCGGTGTCCACTTCCGCCCACTGTTCGTGATATACTCCGCCGCAAAATTTCAGGCTCCCGCGAGGACCTGTGAGCATTCGCGCAACGTCCCGGCTGTTCCGATTTGGGCTTTTTGAAGCGGATCTGGAGAATGCACGTCTCACGCGCAAAGGTGTACGCATTCGTCTGCAGGAGCAGTCCTTCCGCATCCTCGCAATGCTTCTGGACCGCGCGGGTCAAATCGTCAGTCGCGAAGACCTTCGGCGTGAGTTGTGGCCCGCGGGAACGTATGTGGATTTTGACGGCAGCTTGAACGCCGCGCTCAAACGCCTGCGAGCCGCGCTCGACGATGATGCGGATAATCCTCGTTTCATCGAAACGGTTCCGAAGCGCGGCTACCGTTTCATCGCGCCGGTCACGGCCGAAAATTCGCCGCTGATGGTTGAATCAGAAATTCGGGTGCCAATTGCCCAACCTGCCGTAGTCGAAGAACATACGGCTAGGAGGCACTCCCTTTCGTCCTATGCGAGCCGTAGGTGGCTCACAAGCATCACCGCTGTTGCGGTGGTTCTCGCAGCCGTAACATTTTTTGTTTTTCGCAGGCGCGCTGCAATTCCTTCAACTCGACTTGTGGAGACTAACGTTGACGTCGGGGCAATTGGTCGCTCTGTCGCCGTGCTCGGCTTTCAAAACGCCACCGGCCGAAGCAGCGATGCGTGGCTGTCCACCGCGCTTGCGGAAATGTTGCGTACGGAACTCGGCGCCGGCGGCAAGCTGCGCGTCGTCTCGGGCGAGAATGTTGCGCAATTTCGTATAAGCTCGCCGTGGTCTGAGACTGATTCCCTAAGCCAACAAACTGCTTCGCGCATTGGGAAGGCCCTCAATAGCGACTTGCTCGTTCTCGGTTCCTTCGCAACTCTGGGGGAACCGCAAGACGGTAGCGTCCGCGTCGATTTTCGATTGCAGGATGCTCAGACCGGCGAAATGTTGTACCAAGGAGCAGAGACCGGCAGCGAAAAGCAATTTTTCGGACTAGTCGCCAAAGTCGGTGTCGCCCTTCGCGAGCGTTTGGGTCTGCCCGTGATCAGCGAATCGGAGGAAGTCAGCGTCGTTTCATCCCTTCCTTCGGATCCGGACGCTAATCGTTTCTATTCTCTCGGCCTTGCGAAATTGCGTGAATCTGACGTCGCCGCCGCCAAAGACCTCTTCCTCCAAGCAGAGAAACTCGCGCCGCGATTTCCTCTTGTTCACCTCATGCTCTTCCGTACCTGGGGTGGCTTAGGGTATGACCAAAAGGCCGACGCGGAAATCAAGACGGCATACCAACTTTCTGCGGGCCTTCCCGAAACCGACAAGCTGCAAGTCGAAGGCGCTTATTTCGGAAGCCTGAAGGAGCTGGACAAAGCCGCTGCCGCCTACCGCGCCCTCTATACTCTCTACCCGGACAGTGTGGATTACGCCGAGCAGTTCATCGTCGTGCTCAATGCCGAGGGCCGTCGTGAAGAAGCCCTCGCTGTCGTCAAACAGCTTCGCAATCTTCCGCCTCCTGCATCCGAAGACCCACGCATCGATTTCTGGCAGGCCCAGCTCATTAGCTACTCCAAGGGATCAGAGGCGCAGCCATTTTTCGAAAAGGCCGTCGCCGAAGCGGCTTCCCGCGGACAACGACTGCTTTACGCACACTTCCGCCTCAATCAATGCATAAACCTGGTCTACGGAGAGCACCCGCAGGGCGCAGTGCCATACTGTCAGGAGGCATATGACATCTTCATGGCCGCTGGCAACACCCTTCTCGCCGCCGATGCTTTGCGCGCCATGGGCGACCGCCGTGGCGCCACAGGCGACCTCAGCGGCGCGCGCGAATTCTACCACCGGGCCCTTGCGCTTCTCAGCAAATTGGGCGAGCACGAAAAAACCGGCGTGGTGCTGAACAACATGGCCATCACGTATGAAAATCAGGGACAAATTGAGCAGGCCGAGAAACTGTTTCGCCAAGCTGCGCAGACGTGGAAGGAGTGCGGCGATAGCTTGAATGAGGCAGTTGCTTCGGGCAACATCGCTGACATTTTCATGAGTCGCGGCGAACTCCGCCGGGCCGAACAGCAGTACCAGCGCGCTCGAAAGCAGATCGAGCTTACTGATTCGAACGGCGTTGCTTATGAACTCTACAGTAT
>JBAUEX010000076.1:0-5770 GCA_049678845.1 Candidatus Acidiferrales bacterium | reverse complement strand
ATGCTTTTCCTGCGCCGTGTATCCGGGAATGCGCAGCACTTCCATGCGGTCCTGCAAAGGCTGGGGAATGGTGTGCAGGACGTTGGCGGTGCAGATAAACATCACCTTCGAGAGATCGTATTCCACGTCGAGATAATGATCGGTGAAGGCGTGATTGAGCTCGGGATCGAGCACTTCCATGAGCGCGGCCGAAGGATCGCCGCGGAAATCCATGGACATCTTATCAACCTCGTCGAGGACGAATATAGGATTCACGGTGCCGGCCTTGCGCATCATCTGGATGATCTGGCCGGGAAGCGCGCCAATGTAAGTGCGGCGATGGCCGCGAATTTCCGCTTCATCGCGCACGCCGCCCAGCGAGACGCGTACGAATTTGCGTCCCGTGGCCTTCCCGATGGACATGGCCAGCGAAGTCTTGCCGACGCCCGGAGGTCCAACGAAGCACAGGATCGAGCCCTTGGGATTTTTGACCAGCTGGCGAACGGCGAGGAATTCGAGGATGCGTTCCTTGATTTTTTCCAGGCCGTAATGGTCTTCGTTGAGAATTTCCTCGGCGCGTTTGATGTCGCGGATTTCGCGCGAGCGCTTCTTCCACGGCACGGCGAGCATCCAGTCGAGATAATTGCGGGAGACGGTGGACTCGGCGGACATGGGCGGCATCATTTCGAGCCGCTTCATCTCCTGCATGGCCTTTTCCTGAACTTCTTTGGGCATGCCGGAGGTTTCGATTTTCTTCTTCAGCTGCTCGAGTTCGCCCGCTTCGCCGCGGCCGAGTTCCTTCTGAATGGCCTTCAATTTTTCGTTGAGGTAATACTCTTTCTGGGCGCGTTCCATCTGGCGCTTGACGCGTGTGTTGATGCTGCGATCAACGTTGAGCTTTTCGGTTTCCGCGTCGAGAATCTCACCGATGCGGTTCAGGCGTTCGAGCGGGTCGAAAATTTCCAGAAGCTCCTGCTTTTCCTCGACGGGAATCGTCAGATTCGCGGCGATGGCGTCGGAAAGCTTCGCGGGATCGTCCACGCGCACGGCGGCGATCATCGTGTCGTAGTTCAGGGATTGCGAAAGCTTGACGTACTGCTCGAAAAGGCCGGTTACGCGGGTGGCGGATTGTTCGAGCTGCGGATTCGGCTCTGTCTTGACGGGGATGACGCGAATGGTCGCGCGGAAGAAGCCTTCATCGTTGGTGATCTGGACGATTTTGGCGCGCTCGGCGCCTTCGACGAGGACTTTGATGTTGCCGTCGGGAAGCTTGACGCTCTGCACGATGTTGGCGAGCGTGCCGACCTGATAAATTTCCTCGGGACGCGGGTCGTCGACGGAAGCGTCGTGCTGCGTGGCGAGGAAAATTTTCTTTTCGCCCGCGAGCGCCTCTTCCAGGGCGCGAACGGAGGCTTCGCGGCCGACGATGAACGGCGTCATCATCTGCGGGAAGATGACCATTTCGCGCACCGGCATCATGGGCACGCGCTTCGTTTCCAATTTGTCCCGATTAAACATGAATCCTTTGATTCTCCCTTCGGAGGCTAGCCTGCCTTTTCGAGCAAGCTCCAATTGATTTCCCGGCTCTTGACCATGTCAGCGGTGACGATGAAGTCGCGCATTTTGCGCTGAGAAGGGAGGTGATACATCAGGTCAAGCATCAGGTCTTCCAAAATCATGCGCAGGCCGCGCGCGCCGACTTTGCGCTGCAGGGCCAGCTCGGCGACGGTTTCCAGAGCGTCGTCGGTGAATTTCAGGCGGACATTCTCAAATTCGAAAAGCTTTTGGTACTGACGTATGAGCGCGTTCTTCGGTTCCTGAAGAATGCGAATCAGCGCCGATTTGTCGAGGTCTCCCAAAACACCCAAAACGGGGAGGCGGCCGACAAATTCGGGAATCAAGCCGTAACGGATCAGGTCGGTCGGCTGCGCTTGTTCGAGAACTTCGATGTTGCGGCGCGACGGCGTGGAAGGCGCAACGTCGGCATGAAAGCCGAGAGACTTTTGTCCGATGCGGCGCTCGATAATTTTTTCCATGCCGACGAACGCACCGCCGCAGATGAATAAAATGTTCGTGGTGTCCACGGGCGTGAATTCCTGATGCGGATGCTTGCGGCCGCCCTGTGGCGGAACATTCGCCGTGGTGCCTTCCAGAATTTTCAGCAGCGCCTGCTGCACGCCTTCGCCGGAAACATCGCGAGTGATGGACGGGTTTTCGTCCTTCTTTGAAATTTTGTCGATCTCGTCGATATAAATGATGCCTTGCTGGGCCTTTTGCACGTCGCCATCGGCGGCTTGCAGCAGCTTCAAAATAATATTTTCGACGTCTTCGCCGACGTAGCCCGCTTCAGTGAGCGTGGTGGCGTCCACAATGGCGAAGGGAACCTCGAGCATGCGCGAAAGCGTTTGCGCGAGAAGCGTTTTTCCGGTGCCTGTTGGGCCGATAAGCAAAATATTGGATTTGGTGAGTTCGACGTCGCTGGGCGTGCGATTCAAAAAGATGCGCTTGTAATGATTGTAGACAGCGACCGCCAGTTTCTTTTTCGTCTTGTCCTGGCCAATCACGTAGCCGTCGAGAAACGCCTTGATCTCGGGTGGGCGCGGCAGACGGCGATTCGCAGGAGCGGTTTGTTCGCGCTTCTCCTCATCAAGGATCTGCTGGCAGACGCTGACGCACTCGTTGCAAATGTAGGAGCGCGGGTATTCCGAAGGCGAGCTGATGAGCTTCTCCACCTGCTCCTGAGTCTTGTGACAGAAGGAACAATGAAGGGCTTCGTCTGCGTTAAATCGCTTCACCGGAATGTTAGCCTCCAGTCCGAGTCGCAGGTGCAATGCAGATCGTAACCGCTATTGTACGGCACGGGTTGCGCGCTGCGCGCCTGTTCATCGGTTTAGCTACTAACCTTTTGGAACGGACTAGCGGTGCTTGGAGATGATTTCGTCAACGACCCCGTATTCCTTTGCCTGTTCCGCCGACATAATGAAATCGCGCTCGACATCCTTCTCGATTTTGTCCACGGACTGCCCGGTGTGATGGGCAATGAGCTTGTTCAAGCCCGCGCGCGTGCGCAGAATTTCCTTAGCGTGAATATCAATGTCGGTGGCTTGGCCGGAAAGTCCGCTGAGCCACGGCTGATGAATCAGAATGCGCGAGTTCGGAAGCGAGTAGCGTTTTTTAGGAGTGCCGGCCATAAGCAGAACTGCGGCAATGGAGGCCGCTTGGCCCACGCAATACGTTACGACGTCCGGCCGGACAAACTGCATGGTGTCGTAAATCGCCATCCCCGCGGTAATGACGCCGCCCGGCGAGTTAATGTAAATCGAAATGTCCTTTTCCGGGTCCTCGGCAGCCAGGAACAGCAACTGCGCGGTCACCAGGTTCGCGACATGGTCGTCAATCGGAGTGCCGATGAAGATGATGTGGTCCTTCAGCAGGCGCGAGTAAATATCATAAGCGCGTTCGCCGCGGTTGGTCTGTTCGACCACCATGGGGACGAGCGTTGTAGCGTACGGGACCGGAATATCTCTCATCGGAGGTTAGCCGGCGCGCACCAGAGTACGAAGCAGGTATTATTTTTCACGTTTAGCGATGGTTTGAATTCGAGCCGTGCGGTGAAGCAAGTCAATTGTCTTATCACTGCGCAACTTCGATTTCATCCTATCGAGGGCCCCTTCCTTTGTCAAGCGCGCGCGAATCGCTGCTGCGGATTCGCCACTACGCTCCGCGAGCCTGGCAAACTCTTTTTCCAGTTCTTCCTCGGAGACTTCGACGTTTTGGGCGGTGCCGATGCGGTCAATCAGAATCTCCGCCTTGACGTCGCGCTCCGCGCGTTCCCGCTGGCGCTGGCGCATGGCCACCCAGTCCACATTGACGGCGCGAGGATCCACTCCCTGAGCTGCGAGCGTGCGAATCATGCGCTCGAGTCGCGCGTCCATTTGATGCTCGATCAACGCTTCGGGAACCGGGAAATCGTGGCGCTTGACGAGTTCGTCCAGAATCTTTTCGCGCGCCTGCGATAGCTGATGCTCTTCGCGAGCGGCGGCGAGGCGTTCGCGAATTTTGCCGCGAAGCTCTTCGAGAGTGTTGGCGCCGGCCGCTCCTTCGCCGATTTCCTTCACGAAATCGTCGTTCAGCTCCGGCAATTTCTTTTGCTTGATGGCTTTGACTTCCACCGCGTAGTTATAGGTCTTGCCCTTGAGCTTCTCATCGGGATAATCGTCGGGATACTTCGTTTCGAAGCGGCGCGTTTCGCCGGGAGAAGCGCCGCGCAAATTTTCGTTGAAGGCTTCCAGAGTTTCTTCGGCGCCGATGTGGCACTGGACATTGTCGGCGCGAATGGGATCGCCGCCGCCCGCGGGCGTGCCCATGATTTTCACCTGCACGAAGTCGCCGTCTTTGGCGGGGCGTCCCTCGACGGGAATGTACGTGGCGGCGCGCTCGCGCATTTCTTCGAGCGACTTGTCAATTTCGGCGTCGCCCGCTGAGAGGTCCTCGACTTCGATTTCGAGATTCTTGTAATCGCCGAGCTCAAATTCAGGCAGCACTTCGAACGTGGCGCGGAATTTCAGCGGGCCTGCCTCGGTGAAGTCCACTTTGTCGACTTCCGGGCGCGTGACGGGCGAAAGCTTTTTTTCGGTGAGCGCCTGCTCCAGGAATTCAGGGACCAGCGATTCGAGCACTTCGCCTTTGATTTCCGCGGCGAAGCGGCGGCGAATCAGCGTCACGGGCGCTTTGCCGGGGCGAAAACCGGGGATGCGTGCGACGCGAGCCAGATCGCGTGCAATTTTTTCCGTCGTCTTCTGCACGTTCTCGGCGGGAATCTCGAGTTCGATCTCGCGGCGGCAAGTTGCTTCAGTCATCGTGAAAGTCCAATTCTAAAATGCGAGTGAGTTCGGATTTGGGAATATTACGGCAGGGCACTACTTTCACGCTGCCTCAGGCCTCTTCGGAAATTTTCGCGGGAGGGCAGGGAAAAGCGGCCAAGCATCACAGCAAAATTAGTATAGAGGAAGCGAATGCGAGCGTCAACCGCGCACGGCGATAGTATGCTCCGGGAAAAATTCGGCTACACCCCCCGGGAGGAAGCACCGGCATTGTGGTCGCGCTTCTTGACCTTCCAGAGTTTGGCGGCATATGCTTCTTGCCAATGGTGGACAGGGTGGGACGATGAAAGTACCTTACGCGAAAAAGTGGCAGAAGGAAGCAGACAAGCTGAGGAAGATTGTGCTCGACTGTGACCTGATCGAGGAGATCAAGTGGGGCAAGCCCTGCTTCACCTACCGGAAAAAGAACGTGGCGATCGTCATCCCGCTGAAGGACGCGTGCGCGCTCTCGTTCTTCAAAGGCGCGCTGCTCAACGACCCGAAACACATCCTCCAAAAGATCGGTCAGGCGCAGGCAGGCCGCTGGATTAAATTCACCTCTCTCAAAGAAATTAGGGCTATGCAATCGATTCTGAGGAACTACATCTACGAAGCCATCGAGGTCGAGGAGTCGGGGAAGAAGGTTACCTTCAAGAAGGTTTCAGAGTATGCGGTTCCTGAGGAGTTGCAGGCCAGGCTGGATGCAGCTCCGGAGCTGCGGGCGGCATTCGAAGCGCTCACGCCGGGACGGAGGAAGTCGTACATCTTTCATGTCTCGGGTGCGAAGCAGGTGAAGACGCGGGCAGCGCGGGCGGAGAGGTGTGTCCCAATGATCTTGAGGGGCCGAGGGTTTAACAAGCTCACAGATTGAACCCTAGCCGTCGCTGTTGATCAGGATTGTCTGCTCCCCTTTTTCGACGCCATTTTAC
>JBAUEX010000075.1:0-2600 GCA_049678845.1 Candidatus Acidiferrales bacterium | reverse complement strand
CAAGCACCTGCCTAAAATTCCGGATCGCCTGATCGGTGTCACCTTTCTGCGCGGCCAGGAGGCCCAGATTGTTCAAGGCCTCGGGATAATCGGGGCGCAGCTCGAGCGCTTGTTCGAAATTCCTCTGTGCTTCTTGCGGTCTGTTTTGCCGCAGATAGAGCGTGCCCAAATTGTAGTAGGCGCCGGCACTCTGCGGTTTGCGTGCGATGACCTGCCGGAAGGCCTCGGCGGCTTGGTCCACATATCCGTGGTCGAACAAGGCGACCCCATAGGAAATATCTTGTCGCTCGAACGTACCGAGGCAAAGCTGCCCCGGGAAGGGAAGAGCCAGTCGTATGCGTTCCGCTGCGCTCTTCGGCGCCCGGTCGAGATCCTCGCCCAGACGCTCCACGGCCAAAGTGCCCTGATAGATCTTGATTATTTGCCGCTCCTTGTCCAGCAGAAACGACACGGGAAGCGGCAAATCGCGATGGCGATCGAATAGATAGCGGTAGACGATGTTGTAGACGCCCGCCGTTTCCGGCGTCCCCAACAGCACGGGGAAGGGAAAGGCTTCCCTGACAAGAAACGAGCGAACGGCCTCCTGATCCTCGGGCGCATCGATGTTGACAGCCGCGAATTGAATCCTCGGGCGAAGCCCTGAGGGCCGCTCCCTTAAGGCGCTGAGCTGGCGCGTCGCTTGCTCGGAAGCGGCGGTCCAGAAAGTGAGCAGCAGAAACGCGCTCGGAAACTTACGAAGTTCCCAGATCGTTCCGGCCGCATCGGGAAGGGCGAAGTTCGGGGCGGCGAGCGGTTCGAGCAGCCAGGTTTCGATTGTCTCGGGAAGCTTTTCGAGGGGGACGCTGTGCCCGTCCGCGCTCCCTGTCCAACGTGATTGGCCGTAAGAACGCGCGACGAACGTCGTCGCTCCTTCTTCGATTTCGATTCGATGATTGACCGGCAAGCCTTCCAACGTCTGGCTGGCCCCGCTCGGCCATCGGACTGTGGCCCGCACCGTCCCGGCGGTCTCTCCCAATCCGAAGAATAGTTCCTTGCTGTGCTGAGAGAGAAATCCTGAGCCAGCCTGGAGATACTTGGTCTGGCGGTCGGGTCCCCTCTCGACAGTTACCCGGGCGCCGATCGCGTCACGATTGCTTTTTGTCCCGCGGATCCGAAGCACGACAGAATTGCCGATCTCCTTCATCACGTTGCGCAGAATTCGAACTTGCGGCGCGGTTCGATTCTTCAGGACGAGCTCGAGGCGGCCGTCGCCATCGAGATCCGCCAAAGCGAAGGCGCGACTGTCGTCGGGCAAATCCAAACCGGCCACGGCGGAAATGTCGGAAAATGTTCCGCCGTGATTGTTCGAATAAAAAACGTTTCTCTCATGGCCGTTCCAGCATCCGTCAGAGCGAATGAACTCGTTGACCGCGTCCCATCCCGTTTCGTATGGCAGCGAGGGCACCGCCGTTTGGGGAGACTTCGCAATGACTTGGCGCCAAAAGAAACTCGCAAGATCGGGAGAGTTCGGGCCGGTTATGTAGCCGTTGGTGACATATAGGTCGGAATAGCCGTCCTGGTCGAAATCCCAAACATCAGAACACCAACTCCACCGTCCCATTTCTACGCCGGCCTGTGAGCCCACATCCTTGAATGTTCCGCTCCCCTGGTTTTGGTAAAGGGAGTTCCCTCGCGCATGGCGCGTATAGAGCGCGCGTATGCTCTCAGGCTCGGTCGGATGAAACCGCTTCTGTTCGGATATCCGCATGCCGCTGGCCGACCACATATTTCCAACGTAAATATCCTGTTTCCCGTCTCCGTCAAAGTCGAACCAGCAGGCGCTCATCCCCGCGCCGACTTCATCGACGCCTGACTCGCTCGCGACCGAAGTGAACGTTCCGTCGCCATTGTTGCGGTAGAAGTTTGCCCGCCCGAAATCGTTCGCGACAAACAGGTCGGGCCGGCCGTCGCCGTGGGCGTCGCCCCATGCGCAAGCGAAACTGTAACGGTTATTGTCAACGTTCAATCCGGCGGCTTGAGTTCGGTCGGTGAATATCCCATCCCCTTCGTTGTGGAATAGGAAATTCGAAGGTCCGTTGCGGGCATCGAAATATGGCACGGGATAACGGTATTGATTGAGGCCGTAATAGCTGTAAATGCAAAAGTACACATCCAGCCGCCCGTCGCCGTCGTAGTCCGCGACTGCCGCATGTGTGAATGTGCTCTCAACCGGCTTAGCGAACCGGAACGCGTCCGGCTTCCGTTTGAATTTGCCGCCGCCTTGGTTCAAGAATAAGAGCGGACCATTCGCGCAGACGACCAGCAGGTCCTGCTTGCCCCGGTTTTCGAAGTCCGCGAACAGCGCACAGGAGGTCGCATCAAGCACGCCGACTCCAGCTGTCTCCGTTACATCTTCGAATGTGCCGTCTCCCCGGTTTCGATAGAGGCGGTTCGGAAGTCCGGACGCTTGGCAGATATACAAGTCATCGAGATCGTCGCCGTCGAAATCGCCGGCCGCCACACCGTTGCTGCCGTAGATGTCGATGCCCGTGACGGCGTCGAGCATCGTCCGCCATTCGTCTGCTCCGCGTAGAAGCTGACTTTTGTACGAGGGAACCGAC
>JBAUEX010000074.1:0-6467 GCA_049678845.1 Candidatus Acidiferrales bacterium | reverse complement strand
GTCTTGGGTTGATCGGAATTCAATTTCAGCGGCACCTGCTTGAGGTTGAGAATGATGTCGGTGGCGTCTTCGACCACGCCAGGAATCGGCGAAAATTCATGCAGCACGCCTTCGATTTTGACGGCTGTAATCGCCGCACCCTCAATCGAACTCAACAGCGCGCGACGCAGCGAGTTGCCCACCGTGGTGCCCCAGCCGCGCTCAAATGGCTGCGCGGAGAATTTTCCGTACTTGTCGGTGAGTGATTCGAGTTCTGCCGCCAGCCGCTTCGGTTTCTGAAAGCCCTTCCACATTGTCTATTTCCTCCTGCCCGCGATCTGCGGGCCCCCCTACAAAAAATGATGACTAAACTCGCCCGGGCTGAAGCCTGCCTGCGGCAGGCGGGCCTGTGCCACTGTGACACTACTTCGAATAAAGCTCGACGATGAGCTGCTCGTTCAGCGCCGGCGTTTGGACGTCTTCGCGGCGCGGCATGGCGTTCACGCGCGCCTTGAAATTTTCGCGATCGATTTGCAGCCACGGAGCGGCGTTCTGATTCTGCGCCAGATTGCGCGCTTCGAGCACCATGGCGTTCTGGTGCATCTTTTCTTTCATGGCCACTTCGTCGCCGATCTTCACCATATAATTCGGGATGTTGACCTTGCGGCCGCTGACGCGCACGTGACCATGCGTGACCAGCTGGCGAGCCTGCGAACGCGAACTGGCGAGCCCCGCGCGATACACAACGTTGTCCAAACGCCGCTCGAGCATAATCATCAGATTCGAGCCCGTGGGCCCCTGCGCGCGCGCCGCTTTGGCGTAATAGTGACGGAATTGTTTTTCGAGCAAGCCGTATGTGCGCTTCATCCGCTGCTTTTCGCGCAACTGCACGCCGTAACCAACCATTTTGGGCCGGCGCGCCTGCCCGTGTTGTCCGGGCGGGAAATTGCGTTTCTCGATGGCGCATTTTTCCGTAAAACACCGGAGGCCCTTAAGGAAGAGTTTCATCCCTTCCCTGCGGCACAGCCGGCAAACCGCTTCACGATGTCTTGCCAATTGCCCTTCTCCTTTTACCGATACCTGTCATTGCTGCATGCTGCCAATGCGAAAAATGTCAGACCCGACGGCGCTTGGGCGGCCGGCAACCGTTGTGAGGTACCGGCGTGACGTCTTTAATCAGCCGAATGTGCAAGCCAGCTGAAGCCAGTGCGCGCACCGCCGACTCGCGCCCCGCGCCGGGGCCCTTGACGCGCACTTCGATAGACTTCAAGCCAAACTGATCGCGCGCCGTTCCCGCAGCGTTCATCGCGGCCTGCTGCGCGGCGTATGGCGTGCCTTTGCGCGAGCCCTTGAAGCCAACCGAGCCGGCGGAGGCCCAGCTCAATACGCGGCCATCGGGATCACTGAGCGTGATGATGGTGTTGTTGAAGGTGGCCTGAACGTAAGCGACGCCCTGCGGCACGACGCGCTTCTCACGCTTCTTGCGAAATTCCTTCTTGCGTTTGGTTGGCTTGCCGGTTGTAGCCGGCGCGGCTGCGCCATCCTGCTGCTGCGGTTCCTTGGCCACGAGTCTTCTTCTCCTTCGTTTCTAAACCAGAGTTACTTGCGGGCCGCGACCTTCTTCTTCGCCGCAACGGCGCCCTTGCGCGGACCCTTGCGCGTGCGGGCGTTCGTGTGCGTGCGTTGGCCGTGCACCGGCAGATTGCGGCGATGACGCAGGCCGCGATAGCACTGAATTTCAATCAGCCGCCGGATGTTCATCTGCGTTTCCTTGCGGAGATCGCCCTCGACGCGGCCTTCAGATTCGATGGCCTGGCGAACATGATTGATTTCGTCTTCGCTCAGGTCCTTGATTTTTTTGAAGTGATCCACTTTGGCCTTGGCGCACAGCTCCTGCGCGCGCGCCTGGCCGATGCCATAAATGGCCGTAAGACCAACCCAGAGACGTTTATTGGGCGCCAGTTCAACGCCCGCGATACGTGCCATGTTGCTGCCTCCCTAATCGGCTACTGAAAAAATCTGGTGCTTGAGTAAAACCACACTCTGCAGATTCCTCGCCGCGTGGCTCCTCGGAAGGACAAGGCCACCGAGAATTGGTCCCTATCCTTGACGCTGACGGTGCTTTGGATTGCTGCAAACCACGCGCACCACGCCGCGGCGGTGGACCACTTTGCACTTCATGCAAATTTTCTTGACCGATGCTCTGACTTTCATTCTGTCTCCCTGCGGTTGTTGCCACTCCCAGAAGCCAAAAGCAGATTCCCTGACCACGGCAGGCAGGCTCGCCGCAGCGGCTCCTCGGAATGACAACTACAAAAACCTGCGAAAAAACTTGCCGCTATTTATAGCGGTAGACGATGCGGCCGCGCGTCAAATCGTAAGGCGACAGCTCGACCGCGACTTTGTCTCCCGGCAGAATGCGAATGAAATTCTTTCGCATTTTTCCCGAAATGTGCGCCAGGACCTGGTGCTTATTGTTTTCCAGGGAGACGCGAAACATCGCGTTCGGCAGCGGCTCGATGACCGTGGCCATCACTTCGATGGCGTCTTCCTTCGGATTACCCGAGTCGCCCTTCTTCTTATCGTCGTGCGGCTTTTTTGCCATGCGCTCCTGTCACATCGAACTGCTGAATCGAATTTCCGTTCGCCGATTCCATCACCACACCGGACCAGACGTCTCGCGCGGCCGCGTCAAAATCCACGGGCCATTTTCCGTGACGGCTACCGTGTGCTCGAAGTGCGCCGAATCGCTGCCGTCGGCCGTTACCGCCGTCCACTGATCTTCGAGGACTTTGACCGCCGGGCCCCCGGCATTCACCATCGGTTCGATGGCGAGCACCATACCGGTTTGCAATTTAGGGCCGCGCCCCGCTTCGCCGTAATTCGGCACTTGCAAGTCCTCGTGCATTTTCGTGCCGATGCCGTGCCCAACGAACTCGCGCACCACCGAAAGGCCGTTCTTTTCGGCCCACTGCTGCACGGCGGCCGAAATATCCGTCAAGTGATTGCCGGGCCGCACCTGATCGATGCCGTGTTCGAGTGCTTCGCGCGTGACGCGCAACAGTTTCTCGCGCGCCGGATCGATTTTTCCGACCGGGACAGTGAGCGCCGCGTCGCCGTAATACCCTTCGAACTCGACGCCGAAATCCATCGAAAGAATGTCGCCGTCTTTCACCACGCGCTTCCCCGAAGGAATTCCGTGCACCACTTCCTGATTGATGGAAGTGCACAGCGACTTCGGGTAGCCGTGATAACCCTTGAACGCCGGACGCGCATGATGTTTGTGCGCGTACTCCTCAGCGAATCCGTCCAACTCGAGCGTGGTGACGCCGGGCCGGACCATTTTGCGCAATTCCGTGAGCGCGCCCCAGACAATCATGCCGGCGCGATGCATGGTGTCGAGCTCCGCAGCCGAGCGGCAGATAATCACGCACGCCCCTCAGATTGCCCCAGAACGTCAAACACTGAATCAGTCACGGCAGCCATGCTCGCCGCGGCATCGATTTCGTCCAGCATGCCCTGCGAGCGGTAATACGCAACCAGCGGCTTGGTCTGGCGGTTATATGCCGCCAGGCGCTCGCGAACGACTTCCGCTTTATCGTCGTCGCGCTGAATCAATTCGCCGCCGTCGAGATCGCAGCGCCCCTCGACCTTCGGCGGGCGGTCGTAAATATTGTAAATCTCCGAACAAACCTTGCACATTCTGCGGCCAGCCAGCCGACGCATCAAGATATCGTCCGCGACGCGAAAAAAAATCACCACGGGCGGCCCGAAATCCTGGCGTTCGAGAATCCGGTTCAACGCCTCCGCTTGCGCGAGCGTCCTCGGAAAACCGTCGAAGACGAATCCATTCGCTGCATCGGGGCGCGCAATGCGATCCTCGACCATGCGCAAAACCAAATCATCCGGCACGAGCTCGCCGCGTTCCATGACCGGCTTCGCGAGGCGTCCAAGCTCGGTGCCCTTGCTGACGTTTTCGCGCAACATGTCGCCGGTCGAAAGATGCGGCACGCGAAGCTTTTCAGCGACAAGCTTCGCCTGCGTACCCTTGCCCGCACCGGGCGGCCCAAGAAAAATCACGGCGCGCGCCAGCACTTTTTTGGCGTCGAGAGGCGCCACGTTTAAACACCCCGGCCCCGCGAACGGCCGCGGCGTGTGAACCCTTCGTAATTCCGCATCACGAGCTGCGCCTCAAGCTGTTGCACGGTGTCCATAGCCACGCCCACGACGATCAGCAGCGACGTGCCGCCGAAATAGAAATTGACGTTCAAGCCTTCGAGAACGAAGCGCCAGAAGTGCTCGTCAATCCAGCCGCCTACAAGAGGCAAATGCTGCAGGTGGATGCCGGAGATCATCCATTCCGGCAGAACGCAGACAAGCGCCAGGTAGAGTCCGCCGACGAACGTGAGCCGCGTCAGCACGCGATTGATGTGCTCGGAAGTATTGCGTCCGGGACGAATGCCGGGAATGAAGCCGCCATACTTGCGCATGTTGTCGGCAAGATCCGTGGGATTGAAAATGATGCCCACGTAAAAAAACGCGAAAAAGATGATGAGCAAAACGTAAGTGAGAGTATAGAGCGGCTCGCCCCAGGCGAACGTGCGCGCGAAATTCTGAAAGAAAGGCGAGCGGTTAGCAAACACGAGCGCGAGCGTCTGCGGAAACGTGAGCAGCGAGCTGGCGAAAATCGGCGGGATCACTCCGCCGGAATTGACGCGCAGCGGCAGATAGGTCATCTGGCCGCCCATGACTTTGCGTCCCATGACGCGCTTGGCGTACTGCACCGGAATGCGGCGCTGGCCGCGTTCGACGAACACGATGAAGGCCACCACGGCCACCATCAAAACGAGAATGGCCAACAGGGCGACAGGCCCAAGCGCTCCCCACTGCCCGCCGGTGCCGGCCATTTGCCACAAATCCCCGACCGCGCGCGGCAGGCCCACAACGATGCCGGCGAAAATGATCAGGGACATGCCGTTGCCGATGCCGCGATCGCTGATCTGCTCGCCCAGCCACATGATGAACGCGGAGCCCGTCGTCAGAGTCAAAACAGTAAAGAGCACAAAGCGGATGCCGGGGTTATAGACAAGCTGTTGACCGGAAATATTCTCATGCTGAAGCGCGATAGCGATCGCGAGCGACTGGAAAATGCTCAAAATAATCGTGAGGTAGCGCGTGTACTGCGTGATTTTCTTGCGCCCGAGGTCGCCCTCTTTCTTCAATCGCTCCAAATACGGCCACACAACCACCATCAACTCCAAGATGATGGAAGCGGTGATGTACGGCATGATGCCCAGCGCGAAAATCGACAGGCGGCGAAGGTTGCCGCCGCTGAAGAGGTCAACGATGCCGAGAACGGAATTGCGATTCTGCTGAAACAGCTGCAGGAGCAGCGCACTATTGATTCCCGGCGTGGTAATGAACGCGCCCAGGCGGTAAATCGCCAGAATCATCAGCGTGAAGAGACACCTGTTGCGCAGGTCCGGAGTGAAGATGATATTCCGAAAAGCCTCGATCAACTTTCTCATTGCAAAACTTCGACCTTACCCCCGGCGGCGGTGATTTTCTCCTGCGCGGAACGGCTGAATTTGTGAGCGTGAACCGTCAACGCGATTTTCAATTCGCCGTCACCCAGAATCTTGATGCCGTCATGACGAACATGAATGATCCCGCGGCCCTCGAGATCATCCGGCGTAACCGTCTCTCCCGCGGAGAACACGTTCAGCGACTCGACATTCACGATGGCGTAGCGCGTGGAAGACGGATTATGGAAACCGTGCTTCGGGATGCGGCGATGCATGGGCATCTGGCCGCCCTCGAAACCAGGCCGGCGCGAATAGCCACGACGAGACTGCTGGCCCTTGTTGCCGGCGCCGGACGTCTTGCCGAGCTTTGAGCCCATGCCGCGGCCGACGCGGACCTTGCGGTGGCGCGAGCCGCGCGGCGGTTTCAGATTGGATAGTTTAACGCTCATAAGGTCGCCCCGTTAGGCTGCGTTCGCGCCTTTCTTCGTGTCTTCTTTCTCAGGCTCGATCTTCACCAGATGGTGCACGCGGGCGATCATCCCGCGGGTGGACGGCGTGTCATCGAGCTCGACGAGTTGATTCATTCGCCGAAAGCCCATCCCGCGAATCGTCTGGCGCATGCTGCGCGGGCAGCCAATGAAGCTGACCACCCAGCGAATTTTCAACTTTCCCGACTTTTTCTTCGTGGCCATATTCGTTTTCAAATCCTTACGCAGTCACCGGCTCGGCCGTCTTGCCACGCTCTTCGTTAACCTTGGCGGCGTCCCGCAAATGCAGGAGCGCGTCGAAGGTCGCCTTGATCACGTTATGCGGATTCGAAGTGCCAATCGACTTCGTGAGCACGTTCTGAATTCCCGCCACTTCCATCACGGCGCGCACCGGACCTCCGGCGATGATGCCGGTGCCTTCCGGGGCCGGCTTCAGGAGCACCTGGCCCGAGCCGTAACGCCCAAGGACCTGGTG
>JBAUEX010000073.1:0-12443 GCA_049678845.1 Candidatus Acidiferrales bacterium | reverse complement strand
CTGGAAAAGTGACCAGCCCGCCCGTGAATTGTTCGGGGTCTTCAAGGGCGAAGCCCCAGGTTATGTTGTCATTTGCATGATAGACCAGGCGAACGCCGGGCGTGCGCAGCCAAACCAAGCCGTTCTGGTAGTTTGTGTCCATATCCTGAGAGTAGAAAATGTCGCCCGGCATCGGGGAAATACCAACACGATTGGGCGTCATCATGCTCCAGGATTGGCCGGCGAGAACTTCCCATTTGCCGCGTCGAACGTCGACCCAATAGAGGCGCATACGCATCGTGTTCGAGTGGCTGCCAATTTGGAGGTTGGCTGCAGCATTGCCAAGGAAATCCGCCTCCAGATAGCCTCTGACTTTGAAATCACCGGGATTGGCGTCCACTTTGATTCCGACGCGCGAGTTTTGCGCGCTGAAGCGCAGTTCCGAAAGCTGTCCGGCGGGCGAAGCTCCGTTGAACGGAATGCTGCCGAAGCTGGTACCGATCCCGCTGCCAACGTCAGTAGAACGATAAACTCCCGTAAAATCTAGGAAGCCCAGTGGAGTGAACTCGGCGCCGCCGATCTTGAAAAACAGCGGCGATTGGTCACTTTGATCCGACTGGGCTGTGGCCTTAGCGTTTGGCGTCGCTGCCGCGTAACCGGCGGGGGTTGTTTTTGTTGACAAGGACGAACTTTCGTTACCAGCCGCTACCGTTTCTTTCTCCGTCGAACTCGATTCCGCGACGCGTGTTACGGGCGCGCTGGCAGAATTGGTGTCTGTCGTCGACGCAACAGGTATGGGAGAGGTCGACTCATCGCGGCTCCGCCCTTGGAGGGCGTTTATCTCTTTCTGCTGTTCGTCCAGGGCTTTGCGCTGTTCTGCGAGTGCTTGCTGCTGTGCTTGAATCAAGTCCTGAAGCTTTTGAAGTTCCGTGGCCGGGGCAACATCTTCTGGTTTTGCGGGCTGGGCCTTCTCGGTAACTTTGTTCGGAGCTGTTGCGGAGGATTCAGCCCCGGCTTTAGCCGTTTTGGGGGCGTCCTTATCGCCGCTGGCATTCGCAAACGTTGGTGCTGCGCACAAGAGCGCGATTACTGCAAAGCTAACTAGAATCCTTCTCATTCACTCCTCCTTGAGAGAGTTTCGATATTATTTGTGTGGGGGATGGGACGTTGAAAATTTACAAGATGTTCAAACCTGAATCGTGTAGAAACTGGCGTAAACGCTTCTTTTTCAACTCGCAAGAATGGATGGCTGGCGCCGGGGTAGCGCCAGCCCGGTGGGGTGACGCAGCAGACTCTTCCATCATGTTGACGCTGTGGGGTGTAGGTCAAGTTCTGCTCCGTGGATCGGTCAGAGTCTGCGATATGCACTTGAACGGAAGATAAGGAGCAGATGAATGTTCTGTTACAACTACTCGGCGGAGGATTTTCCGCTATTGATATTAAATGAGTTAGATCGATTGTGACGGATGTCGAGGCCGCGCAACCAGAAGACGATGTCTTCGGCAATGTTTGTGGTGTGGTCGGCGATGCGCTCCATGTTTCGCGTGGCCAGCATGTACTGCACATGGGCCGCGACCAACGAAGAATCCTGCTTCATAGCCGAGAGTAAATACTCGAAGATTTGGTCGCGAAAGTCGTCAATCGCCTCTTCGCTTTCGAGGACTTCGTTGGCGAGCGTGAGGTTGCGATAGATGAGCGCCCCGAGGCAACGGCCGACCATCGCCCGCACGGAAGCGGCCATCGGCTCGAGTTCGGCCGGCGGCTCTACACCCGGCATTTGGGAAAGAGAGATAACGCGCTGGCAAATATTGACGGCGAGATCGCCCATTCGCTCCAAATCGTTGTTAATTTTCAAGGTGGCGACGATGTGGCGCACTTCGTCTTCGGGCAAGTTACCGCCGCGAAGCTGGCGCACCGCGTGATCGTCGATGATAATTTCCATTTCGTTGATGCGCGGCTCGGTGACGAATACCCCGCTGGCGATTTCCTCGTTGCTCGAAAGCAGAGCTTCCAGTGCCCGACCGACTGAGCTTTCAACCGTGCGCGCCATGGAAACAAGGTAACTTTCGAGGGCCGTCTGATACACGTTTCCGGGGCTGGTGGCTGGCGATGCCATGGTTCTGGCCTCCTTTTTCAAAAGGGCTTGTCGTGAATGGGACTTTTGCGCGAGAAGCATGAATGGAGGACGTTAGAGAGAGATGACGTACACATTAATCCTGCAAGAAAGGTTCAAGCAGCAACAGGCAGAGAAAAATGGAATTGCGAGCCCTCCGCAACTGTGCTTTCGACCCAGATCTGCCCGCCATGGGCTTCGACAATATGCTTGGCTATGGCGAGGCCGAGACCTGTCCCGCCGACTTCGCGCGAGCGTGCGGCGTCGACGCGGTAAAATCGCTCAAAGATGCGGACCTGATCGGCTTGCGGGATTCCAATCCCCGTGTCCGCAACAGTGATCACCATGAAACCTTGCCTGCTAACCGCGCTAACATTGATGCTGCCGCCGGCAGGCGTGTATTGAATGGCGTTATCCAGCAAGTTGCGCATCACTTCGCGGAGAAGACTGGCGTCGCCGAGGATTGGAGGAATACCCTTCACACTTGCCACCGCTAGAGAGAGTCGGTTCTTCTTGGCCGCGCCGCGCGCGGATTCTACGGCGGCTCCAATCAACACCTCGAGATCAACCGCCTGAAAATCCATGTCCAGCTTTCCCGCTTCGATACGAGAAAGCTTCAGCAGGTCGTCAGTCAGGCGCGACAAACGAGCGGCATGATTCCGAATGATTTCGACGAAGTGCCGGTTATTTTGTTGATCTTCGAGAGCACCGGTAAGAAGCGTTTCAGCAAAGCCTTGAATTGCGGTGAGTGGAGTACGGAGTTCGTGGGAAACGTTGGCGACGAAGTCCTTTCGCACTTGTTCAATGCGGCGAAGGTCCGTAATTTCGTGGAGGACAACGACGGCGCCGAATGTCTCGTTTCTTTGTTGCGCCTCAGAACCAGTAATAACCCCATTGAACGAGCGGATCGGCGCAACGGTTACAGAGAAACTGCGCGGCTGGGCGATTCCCAAAGAAATCTCCCCATGAAGAATCTCTCCGCCGGCAAGCGCTTGGCGGATTAATTCTAGAATGTGAGTTTGGCGGATCACTTCGACGGCAGGCTTGTTTTCGATGACCGCCGAACCGACGTCCCAGATTTTTGCAAATGCCTGATTGCAGAAAGTGACGCGCTCGCGGGCATCCACCACGGCGATACCCTCCACCATGCTCCGTAGGATTGCAGCAGAGCGATCGCGTTCCTCGGTGAGCGATTGAATCGTAGCGTTCAGACGAGCCGCTGTGCCATTGAGGGAGCGCACCAAATCGCCAAGCTCGTCTTTGCCGCTCTCCTGCGGCAGGGGGCGAAAGTCGCCGTCCGCGACGCGTCGCGAAAACTCCTCAAGGCGTTGCACACGACTTACATACCGGCGCGAAACGAGCAGCGTGGCACCGATTCCGATCAGGAGAACAACGAAAGAGATTTCCAACGAGGTGCGCCAGGCATTCGCGAGGCCCTGATTGATCTGTGCGAGAGGCATCGCGGAAAGAATCGCGTTGCCGTGAAAGATGCGCGCCACGCAGAAATTGACGCTCACCAGTACGGCGAGCAAAAGCACCAGATAGGTGAGTCCAAGCTTCCAAAAGAGGCTGGTCCTGACCGGCTTCAATTATTTAGCTCGCACTGGTTTCAAAGATATAGCCTGCGCCGCGAACCGTTTTCAAGTATTCGGGCTTCTCCGGATTCTTTTCCATTTTTTCGCGCAGCCGCCGAACGTAAACGTCGACGCTTCGGGGCGTGACAAAGCGGTTGTCTCCCCACACTGCATCGAGCAACTGATCGCGGGAAAAAACACGATTGGGCCGGGACGCCAAATAATAGAGCAATCGGAATTCGAGGGTGCTGAGCGGAAGCGTTTTGCCTTCGCGCTGGGCGCGATAAGAAACCGGATCGACGCGGAGTGAACCCACTTCGAGGGGTTTCGCTTCTTCCCCGGACGGATGAACACGTCGAAGCAGCGCCTTGACGCGGGCGACAAGCTCGCGGGGGCTGAACGGTTTCGTGACGTAGTCGTCGGCTCCCAGTTCAAGGCCCACGACGCGATCCGCTTCTTCGCCGCGCGCCGTTAGCATCAGAATGGGCAGGCGATTCAGTTTCTCGTCGCGGCGAATTTCCTTGCAGATTTCCAAGCCGGAGAGTTTCGGGAGCATCAGATCGAGAATGAGCAAGTCGGGAGATGATTTCCTGATTTGCGCCAGGCCACTGACACCGTCGCCGCACGCCATGACCTGGAAAGTATCCTTCTCGAGGTTGTAGCGAACCAACTCCACAATGTCTTTATCGTCTTCAATGATCAGGATTCGCGACTGAGGATTCACGATAGCGAGAGCATAGCGGAAGGCGTGCGCCTCAGCAAGAAGACGGCAGCATCGTTACAGAATATTCACAATCGGGTTTCGCCGATGCATTTCTCCATTTTCCGACGCCGACGTTCATAGCACTGTAACATCGTTTTTCGTGTCACTCGCTTCGTGCAATTTCTGACCTGACGGGCGCCTCTAGGAATTCACCCGGGTTTGCAGTATCTTCAAAGGATTGGGAGACGAACCTGGGAGGAACGAATGGCCGACGATAAGTGCGAGAGTCCGCAGCAGCCGCAATCCGCATCGCAGCCTGCGGCAGAGAGCGCACACATGGTGAAGTGCGTGAAGTTTGGGAGAGAGATGCCCGGCCTCGACCGTCCGCCATGGAAGGGCGAACTCGGCCAGCGCATCTACGACAACGTGTCCAAAGAGGGATGGAAGATGTGGATCGAGCACTCGAAAATGATTATGAATGAGTACCGGCTGAACCCTCTCGACCCGCAGTCGCAGAAAATCATTGCCGAGCAGATGGAAAATTTCTTCTTTGGCGAAGGCGCGCAGTTGCCTCCCGGCTTCGTTGCCCAGAAATCGAAAAGCTAGCAAGGCGGATTCCGGCTTCGGCCTACGCGGAAATTCTTCCTGTGATGGGGTGTTCCACCGGCAAGCGGGGAGAAAATTCAAACAGCAATTTAGCATGTGCCGCACGGAGCGCAGCTTCAGCCTCATTTGGCGTTTCCGCGCGCGCGAAGAGGAAGCCGAGATAGCTCGAGCCTTCCGGCCAAGCCGCGACATAATCTTTTAACCGAGCTGTGATACGGATCTCCGTGACATTCGGAACGCGCTCCGCGTCTTCCAGGCCTTCGACCCGCTCGAAAATTCCACTGCGCGGCACCGGAATCATCATCACGCCAGACGCGTCCGGCTCGCGCTCCGTATTTGTGCCACTTAGCCCGAGCGAGTGACGCAGCAAAAGCTCTTCGAGCGAAATTCGCTGCGCCCCGAACCGGAGCGCGCGCGAACACAGGCCGCCAATCGGGCGCGGCGCGATTTCAAGAACCCACGGACCTTGCTGATTGACCCTGAATTCCGCGTGCACAGGGCCATGCGTCAGTCCCAGAGCGCGGACGGCGCGCGCGGCGCAATCACGCAGAGCCGATTGCTGCGCGGCAGGCAAGCGCGATGGCGTCACGTAGATTGTCTCTTCGAAATACGGACCTTCGAGGGGATCGGGCTTATCGAATATGGCGAGAATTTTCAAATTCCCCTTATCGAGCAAGCCTTCTACCGCCACTTCCCTTCCCGGAATGTATTCTTCGACCAGCAATCGATCCAGGCCCGGCTCGCGCGTCACCTGAATCTCCGGGGACTGAAGGAGCGACTGGATTCGCGAGATGGCAGAGCGAAATTGCTCTTCGTTGTCCGCGCGAATCACGCCCTGGCTGGCGGCGAGAGAAAGCGGCTTGACCACACACGGAAATTTAACTTGCGCCACGATCTTTTCGGCGGGTTCATCGAGAACATGTGACAAAAATTCGGGGACTGGCAAGCCGGAGGCGCGAAGAGTTTCGCGCTGCGTCAGTTTGCTGCGGCAGCGTTCGACAGCTTCCGCCTCATTTCCAGCGACGCCAAGCGCGCGCGCGGCATAAGCCGCTGTCGCTGTCGCGCGGTCACCCAACGCGAGAATCGCATCGGGCGGCTCGTTCGCAAATCGCTGGACGATTTCTTTGGCAGCGTCCTGCGGCTTTTCGAAGCGCAACGGCACAGCGCCGTCGCTCCAGGGATCGTCGAGTTTGTGGCAACGATCGGTGGCGAAATGCACTTCGACGCCGAGCGACTCTGCGGCATCGGCGAAGCCACGAGTTTGGTAGCCCAGCTTGCTGGCCAGAATCAATAACTTTTTGCGTGAGACATTCATCAGATAAAGCCGTCGGTCTGGTGAATCGATTTCCTTGCTTCCGCGATGGGGGCCAACTGGTCCCCGGTGGGCTCGGCTCAACAATACCAAGGCTCGGTGAGATACGGGATCGTGGCCCGCGAAATCATAGGCGGCTGCGCTGGCGCCGGCGCCCCTACTGCTCGGCGCGCCGCCGTTTCGATGCGCTCCAAGATGCGCGAGCGGGACTGGTTCAATTTCTCGCCCGCGTGAACGATCTGTTGCAACTCCTGAGACAGCTCATCGACGCGAGGATCGGAATGTTTCCAAGGATAAACCATCGCGGATTCGTCGAACGTTGCCACAAGAGCGCGCACCTCGCTCAACTCAAGAAGCCGCGAACCGGCGGGGATTAGCAGGCGAATCGCCAGTTGGATCGGCGCGACATTCTCGACGAGGCCGTTTTCGCGCAGGACTTCCAAAAGGTCAAGGTAGCTTTCGAGGCTCGTCCACGGCGTAAAGGGCAAGAACGTGGGCTGCAAGGTCAGACCAATTTCTTGGAAGCGGCGGACGACGTCCAAGAAATCAGCGCGCGTATGGTGCTTGTCGAGTTTTTCGAGAACCAGATCGTCCACCGACTCGACGGCGCTCGTAACGAACAAGCATCCCGTCTGACGCAGCACCGGCAACAATTCGGAATGCTTCAGCAGATGCTCGATCTTGATTGTCGCGTCGTAGGTGATTTGCGGAAATTCGTTGTGCAGCGCCTCGACGAGAGGAATTGCGTGGCCGATGCCGTTGAAAAAATCAGGGTCGCCGAAGGTGATGTGTTGGGCGCCTGACGCAACTTGCTGGCGAATGTCGGCGAGCACGACATCACGGTCCACCACGCGAAAAACGCCTTTATACACGGGCACGATGGGACAGTGGCGGCAGAGATGTTTGCACCCGCGGCTCGCCTCCGTGTAACCGACGGTGCGCTTTTCGCCGTCCGGCAATGCCAGCCGCGCATATTGATCCAGAGCGACGAGTCCTGTGCGATCCGGGACCGCAAATTTCTGGCGCGCGAGCGAAATGACGGGTTCAGGCTGCGCTTCCGCCGTGCGTCCATCTGAGATTCTCCGCGCGAGATTCGTTAACCCTTGCTCGAATTCGCCGCCAAGAATTGTCTGCACGCCAAGCGCGCGAAGCCACGCCTCATTCATCGGCGCATAAAGACCGTAAAAACAAATATGCGCGCCAGGATTCAGTTCCCGAATCGTTCTTAGGAGTTCGGCAGCGAGGCGCGTCGCGGTGTGCATCGGAACGTAAAAAGCGATAAGCGCGGCGTCGCGGATTGCTTCTTCGCGAAATGATTCCCGCGACAAATCCACACACACAACTTGCGAGCCGCCCGCGCGCAGCCACGCCGCAGGCGAAGCCAACCCGAAAGGCTGCCTCCCTAGCTCGTACGTCGAAATGAGCACAATTTTCATGGCTGCTGACAATTCTGAAAGTATGGCATGCGCGAAGAGGAGTCACAAATCCGAGCACCGGCTGAGGAACACTAAAATCCAGAAAGTACAACCTCACGATTGCGCTATCATAGGATGTTCCGGAGAGGAGTCGAGCGAGCGCCATGGGTTTCCTTTCGAAGAACTCGTTCAGCACATGTTCCACGCTCAAAGTTGGCGGCGAATCTTTTGAGATTTACCGCCTCGAGCCCATCGAGCGTTCCGGCACTGGCAAAATCTCGCGCCTGCCATTCTCGATGAAAATCCTGCTCGAAAATTTGTTGCGGCAGGAAGACGGGCAATTTGTGCATGCCGACGATATTCGCGCCGTGGCTAACTGGGAGCCAACCGCACAGCCTTCGAAAGAAATCTCATTCCTGCCCGCGCGTGTGCTGTTGCAGGACTTCACCGGTGTTCCGGCCATCGTTGACTTGGCAGCGATGCGGCAAGCAATGAGCAAGCTCGGCGGCGATCCGAAGAAAATCAATCCGCTGTTTCCGGCGGAGCTTGTGATCGACCATTCCGTGCAGGTCGATCAGTTCGGGACCGCGCAATCGTTCGCGTTTAACGCCGAACTCGAGTTCATGCGCAATATTGAACGCTATGCCCTGCTTCGCTGGGGGCAAAACAGCTTCCACAATTTCAAGGTTGTGCCGCCGGACACCGGGATATGCCATCAGGTGAATCTGGAATATTTATCGCGCGTTGTTTTCCACAGGGAAGCGGATGGCAAACAGTGGGCGTATCCCGATTCGCTGGTCGGAACGGATTCGCACACAACGATGGTCAACGGCCTCGGCGTGTTCGGATGGGGCGTGGGCGGAATCGAAGCGGAGGCGGCGATGCTTGGACAGCCGCTCTCGATGCTGATTCCGCAAGTCGTTGGATTCAAATTGCACGGGCGCTTGCACGAAGGCGCGACGGCGACAGACCTCGTTCTTACGGTAACCGAGATGCTCCGCAAGAAGGGCGTAGTGGGAAAATTTGTAGAGTTTTATGGCGCCGGGCTTTCGAATTTGACGCTTCCCGACCGCGCCACGATCGGTAACATGGCGCCGGAGTATGGCGCGACGATGGGCTTCTTCCCCGTGGATGCGGAGGCGCTTGCCTATCTGCGCTTTACTGCGCGCGATGAGGCTCAGGTGAAACTCGTCGAAGCCTATACAAAGGAGCAGGGGCTTTTCCGCACCGACGCGACGCCCGACCCGGAATTTTCCGACAAGCTCGAACTGAATCTCGGCGATGTGGTGCCGACGATTGCCGGACCGAAACGTCCGCAGGACAAAGTGCCGCTGACGCAAGCGAAAACGGTCTTTGAAAAATCGCTGACCGGCCCGGCGAAGCGCACGAACGTGCAAAACAACGGCGACCGCTTCGAGCTTCACGATGGCTCGGTGGTGATCGCCGCCATTACCAGCTGCACAAACACTTCGAATCCATCACTCATGCTCGGCGCGGGAATCCTGGCGAAAAAAGCTGTGGAGCGCGGATTGAAATCGAAACCCTGGGTGAAAACCAGCTTGGCTCCGGGTTCGATGGTTGTCAGCGATTATTTGAAAAAGTCCGGACTGATGCATTTCCTCGAAGAACTGCGCTTCCATCTGGTGGGCTACGGCTGCACGACATGCATTGGAAACAGCGGACCGCTGCCGGAAGCCATCGGCAAAGCCATCAAGGAAAGCGATCTGGTTGCCGTGTCGGTTCTCAGCGGAAACCGCAATTTCGAAGGACGCATTAATCCTTACTGCCGCGCGAATTATCTGGCATCGCCGCCGCTGGTGGTGGCGTACGCGCTTGCGGGCCGCATGGATTTTGATATGGAAAAAGAACCCCTGGGCACGGACAAATCCGGCAAAGCAGTTTATCTGCGCGATATTTGGCCGACCCCGCAGGAAGTGGAGACACTGATGCGCTCTTCGGTGTCGAGCGACATGTTCCGCAAGGAATATGCGGACGTTTACACCGGCGATAATCAGTGGCGCTCGCTGCCGGTTCCCGCAGGCGACCTCTACGCATGGGACGCGAAGTCGACTTACATCAAACTGCCGCCATTTTTCGACGGAATGCCGGTGAAGCCCGGACCGCTCGAGGATTTGCGCGGCATGCGCGTGCTCGCGCTGCTCGGTGACAGCGTAACGACCGACCATATTTCTCCCGCCGGATCGATTCCCGCGGACAGCCCGGCGGGAAAATATTTGATCGCACACGGCGTGCAGCCCAAGGATTTCAACTCCTACGGCGCGCGGCGCGGCAACCACGAAGTGATGATGCGCGGAACGTTCGCGAACATCCGCCTGCGCAATCAACTCGCGCCGGGGACTGAAGGCGGATGGACACTGCATCAACCAAGCGGCGAGAAGCTGACAATTTTCGACGCGGCGGAAAGATATCGCACCGAAAACGTGCCGTTGCTCGTGATCGCTGGCAAGGAATATGGCGCCGGATCATCGCGCGACTGGGCGGCCAAAGGCACGCTGCTGCTGGGAGCACGCGCCGTGCTTGCCGAAAGCTTCGAACGCATTCACCGCAGCAATTTAATTGGTATGGGCGTGTTGCCGCTGGAATTTCAAGAAGGCGAGACGGCCAAATCGGTGGGCTTGACAGGCCAGGAAACATTCGACGTAGAGGGGCTTGCCGAGCAATTCAAGCCGCGGAAAATTCTTCGCGTGCGCGCCCGCGACGCCGCCGGGAAAGAAAGGACGTTTTCGGCCGTGGCGCGCATCGACACGCCGGTCGAAGCCACCTATTTCCGGCACGGCGGAATCCTGCAATACGTGCTGCGCCACATGTCCTAAGTTTGCCGATTGCTGATTCCAGCGGAATCAGAAATCCAAATCACCACATCTTCCGCTTCTTTCACGAATCAAGGCGCTGCCGCTGCCGCAAACCCCCAAAAGTTTCTACTGGCTGACCGTAATCGTCCCTGCATTCGTCGAGAATCCTCCGCCGGGCGCCGGATTGTAGGCGTTAACCCCGACTTTTACACTATTGGGCGGGGGTGGCGGCGGATTGCCACTGCTGCCGACACCGCTGCAACCGGCGATCAGCAACAGCACAAGCACCGTCGTGAGTGTGGTACCGAAAACCAACCGGCGCTTTCGTGGCGCTACGGCGAAAACGAAAATCCCCATGATGGCGGCGCAAAGCGCAGCCAGTAGCCAGAACACAACCGGCTCTCTGGGCCTCGGAGTGGCCGGAGTTGCGGGCACCACCTTTGCCAGAGAGGACGCCAGCAGACTTGCCGGCACTGTCACGGTGAATGACGTGCTGGTGCCACCGGGCAATTGTGGCAGCGGGGTGCTGACAAACAAGTTGGCGCCGGTGCCGGAAGCGGGCGTCCATATAACTTCCGTACTTGGATTGAAGTTCGAACCGTTAACGGTCAGCGTGATGCTTGCGGCGGTTGTCGCGGTCGTCGGGGAAATAGACATCAGTGTTGGAACCGGGCCTTCAACGCTGAAGTTAAGCGAATTCTGAACGCCGCCGGAGACGCTGACGGGCACAACAGCGGAAGCCGCGATCGCCGATGCAGGAACGTTAACCGTGATTTGCGTCGCGCTTGAGGAAGCCGGTGTGAACGCCGTGGTTCCAAAGTTCACTGTAGGGCCCGCGGGAAAGCCGGCACCGTTCAGCGTCAGCGTGAAGCCTGCGGATCCAGCCGCTGTGCTCGTTGGTGAAATCCCCGTGAGTGCCGAGGCGGGAAGTCCCGCCAACTGCAAATCCCAATTGCCGCGGCCGTGCGTGCCCACGCGCAGGACGCGTGCCGTATTATCCAGCTTGAGCGAAGTGCACTCGACCTGAGGCAGACCGGTCGCCAGCTCGGACCACGACGCGCCGCCCGTTGTGGTCACGAAAACGCCCACGTCGGTGGCGACATAAAGCGTGTTGTTGGTCAGGTCATTCGGATCGACGACGATATCGTTCACCGGCGTATCCGGCAAATTTCCGTCGATCTTTGTCCACGCAGTCCCACCATTGGTGGTCATGAAGACGTGGCCGAGTCCGTCGCAGCCGGAGCAAGAGGAAAATCCGGAGAAGCTCGCGAAGGCAGTCGTCGAGAGTGTTGGACTGGCAACCACTTGAGTCACCGTCCGTCCCGGCATATTGGATCTGTCAATTTCTGAGAATGTGGGCGATGACGAGGTGGCGTTTGTTGACACCCAAATCGCACCAGTGTCCGCACCGGCGTAGACAGTGCCGGAAGCGTTCGGGGCCACGGATAAAGCGGTCGCGACGCATACCCCTCCTCCACAATTCGGGTTCGTCGCGTTTGCAGCTCCTCTGAGATCACTCGAAATGGGATTCCATGAGATGCCGCCATTTGTCGATTGCCACACGCGGAACGTGCCGAAATAAACGTTCTGTGGAGTCGACGGGTCAACAACCACGGGAGGAATGAAATTCGTGTTGTCATTATCCATGGTCGGAGTATCGAGGGCGAGCCAATTGGCTCCGTTTCCGACTCCCGTACCGTCCACCTGATTTTTCAAGATCGTTCCGAATTGGCCAATGGCTTCGCACGTCGTATAGACCGTGCTCGGCGTGCTGGGGTCGATCGCCGTCCAGGCACCATCGCCGCACGATGCTGTGTCTGTCCAATTGAGCTGGCCCGCGAACATTTGCATCCCGTTGTCTTGCGTCCCTCCGAAGCCGATTTCCGGATTCGACGGATGAATGGAATTGCCGGGGTAAAACTGCGTTA
>JBAUEX010000072.1:0-2496 GCA_049678845.1 Candidatus Acidiferrales bacterium | reverse complement strand
TCCGAGCTGGCGCGGGAGGGCAAATGCATGGGCATGCTTCATCAATTTGCTCATTCTCCCCGCTTTAACTTTTCGTTGAACGAAAATCTAAATTGTGGTACACCGCTTGCAAAATTAAACGGCAATTGTGGCGTAGCTGCGTTAGTTGTGTTGCCCGGGGGAAATATCCTAGAGGTTTCCTTATTAAGGTGCACGGGGTTGGCGACGCGGGTTCGCGGTCGCGGCCGTGCATCCGCAAGCATAATCCAAATAAATTGCGGGGGTGGACTGTGAAGCGAGCTTCCTTACTTTTCGTGTTGGCGATTTTCAGCGCTGCCTTCTTCATTTCGAGCGGCACCGCTTGGGGTCAGGCCACGACGTCACTTCGGGGAGCTGTTACGGATCCCAGCAACGCCGCGATTCCGAACGCGACCGTGACCCTGACGAATACGGATACAAACCTGCAGCGCAAGACTACGACAGACCAGGAAGGGAGCTACGTTTTTTCGCAGGTGCTGCCGGGGCACTACACCTTGGTCGTTGAGGGCGCGGGATTCTCCAAGTTCGAGCAAAAGGGTTTTGAGCTCTTGGTCAACCTGCCCGCCACGATCAATGTCAAAATGAAAGTAGGCGCGGCAACCACGACTGTAGAAGTCACCGCGCAAGCACCTCTTCTGAATACCACGGATGCCAGTGAAGGGAACGCTCTTAGCGGGAACCAAATCAGCCAAATGCCACTTTACGGCCGCAATGTCGCGGCGCTTCTCTCGCTTGAGCCTGGCGTCGTGTACACTTCGAACCGGACCGATCTGGGCGCGAATGACACGCGCAGCGGCTCGGTCAATGGTGCGCATAGCGATCAAAACAACGTCACGCTCGATGGCGTGGACGTAAATGATCAAAGTGGCGGTGCTGCCCTGGGGAACCCGTCCGGCGCTGCGTTCGCAACCGTGGTTCCGGTCACCGTCGCTTCCGTTGAGGAATTTCGTGTCAGCACCTCAAACTACGGGGCCGACCAGGGGCGCTCTGAAGGAGCAGAGACGGCGCTCGTAACAAAAGGCGGAACCAATGCCTTCCACGGTGGCGCTTATGAGTTCAATCGCACCCAATTTGGCGAAGCTAATGATTTTTTCAACAAAACCGGCGAGGAACTCGCTGGTCAGCCGAATAAGCCTCTGCATCTTGTTTACAACATCTTCGGTGCCGACCTGGGTGGTCCGATTAAACACGACCGGCTGTTCTTCTTCTTTAACTATGAGGGACACCGGCAGCATCAGGCCGCGAGCGTCGGAGATAGCATCCCCTCACCCACACTTGCAGATGGTGTGATTCAATACCCGTGCGCAGGCACGACGACTCAGACGCCGGTACAGCAGTGTCCCGGCGGCACTGTGCAGGGGGCAACCAAGACTTGGAACGTGGCAGCCGGTGATTTCGCCATCGGTCCCAACAGTAATTCATCCGGCACGGCCGCCGGGTTGGCACAAATGGACCCACTCGGAATTGGGCCTAGCCCATCCTCCTTGGCATATTTCCAGTCCTATTATGCCAGCGGGAAGGTGATCCCCAACGCCCCGTCATTAGGCGACGGTCTGCAGTTGAATTTCGACGGCTTCCGCTTCCCTGGCAGCCAGAATCTAAAGAATGATATTGGGATCGGCAGAATCGACTACAAGATCACCGCCAATGGCAACCACACGCTATTCTGGCGCGGCAGCGGACAAGATAATTATACGCCCGGGCTGCCTCTTCTTCCCGGCGGGCCACCACAAACTGCGCTCACTGATTTCAGCAAAGGCATGGCCATTGGCTATACGGCAGTTATCACGCCGACGCTGACAAATAATTTTCGCTACGGTTTCACGAAGCAGAGCATCGTGAACGCCGGAGACTCATTCCTTCCTTACAATGGTGTCCGCCAGCTTTCCCAAGACGAAGGAAATTATGGCATTGGCTTTAATTTCCCCGTCCACAATTTCGCGGACGACATCGCCTGGAGCAAGGGGCAGCATACGTTCACCTTTGGCGCCAATGTCTCGATTATTCACAACAACTCCGTCAGTACGACGAGCGCATTCAGCAGCGGCAGCACGAATGCTGCCTGGCTTACCACGGGTGGTTTCGCCTTTCAAAACCGAAATGACCAGTTCAATCCAGATTGTGAGACTGCGTTTCCGGGAAGTCCCAATTGCAGCGCGGTAGACACTTTCCCGGCAGTTGATCCCGGATTTTACAATGGTTATGACTTCCCTTTGATCGGCCTGCTCGGAATGGTCACTGAGGTCAATGCTCAATACAATGTTCATGTCAACAACCAGGGAGTCGGGACTCCATTGGCACAAGGCCAGGGAGTGCCGCGTCACTTCGCCCTCGACGAAACCGAGCTATATGCTCAAGATTCCTGGAAGATAAGGCCGAACCTGACCTTCAACTTCGGCTTGCGTTATTTGCGGCTGACTCCTCCGTGGGAAACCGCCGGGCAGCAAGACGCGCCTACTCAGGATCTGGGCGTATGGT
>JBAUEX010000071.1:0-14837 GCA_049678845.1 Candidatus Acidiferrales bacterium | reverse complement strand
TGTATCCGGCCGCCTCGGTTTGTGGCCTTTATTTTTCGCATCCCCAGGCGAGGTATTTTGCGGTGGGAAAGATCGATCGCGAACAAGTCGAGGATTATCACCGGCGCAAGGGCATGGATTTGCGCGAGGTGGAGCGTTGGCTGGCGCCAAACCTGAATTACGATCCCGACGTGTAAGAGGTCCGTGCCCATTGGTAATCCTGATGCGGCAGGCGAACCCAATTGCAACACTATTTCTTCCGATACAAGTACAATATCACGCGCGGCAGAGAAGGAGATTGAAGATCCATGCCTGGACGTGCTCCGCAGCATTTTTCCGGTAAAGAGTTGAGGATTGGCATTATTGGCTGTGGCTATGTTGGGTTGCCACTGGCACTACGTTTCGCAGAGACGGCCCATTACGTATTGGGTTTTGACACCGATCCTGACAAAGTAGAAAAGCTGAATCGCGGCGAATCCTACATCAAGCACATCCAATCCGAGCAAATCGCGAAACACGTAAAATCGGTTCATTTTTCCGCAACCACTGACTTCGCCCAGTTGCGCGACATGGACGCCGTATTGATTTGCGTGCCAACGCCGCTCGACGATCGCCGGGATCCGGATCTTTCCTATGTCGAAAACACGGCGCGGTCCATCGCCCCTCATCTGCAGCGCGACCAACTCATTGTTCTCGAGAGCACTACGTATCCGGGAACCACGGAAGATCTCGTTTTGCCCATTTTGGAGAAGGGCGGCTTGCGGTGTCCCATCGAGGGCGTGACGAATCGCGAAGCAGGGCGAACGGATTTTTACCTGGCGTTTTCTCCGGAGCGTGAAGACCCGGGCAACAAGGATTATGGCCTTGCGCAGATCCCGAAAGTGGTGGGAGGGATCAACCGAGCGAGCGGCGAGGCGGCTGCGAATCTCTACGCCCAGATTGTCGCGCGCGTGGTTCGCGTCAGCTCGACACGGGCGGCCGAGATGTCCAAGCTGCTCGAAAATATCTTCCGCTGCGTGAACATCGCGCTCGTGAACGAGCTCAAACTCCTATGCCAGCGCATGGGCATGGATGTTTGGGAAGTGATTGACAGCGCTGCGACCAAGCCATTCGGTTTCATGCCGTTTTATCCGGGGCCCGGGCTCGGAGGGCATTGCATTCCGGTCGACCCGTTTTATCTGTCTTGGAAGGCCAAGGAATATGATTTCTCGACGCGCTTCATCGAACTGGCCGGTGAGATCAACTCCGCCATGCCGTACCACGTGGTCAATGCCGTGGCGGAAGCGCTGAACGAGCGGCGGAAAAGCCTGAAAGGCTCGCGCGTGTTGCTGCTCGGCGTGGCTTACAAAAAAGACGTGGACGATCTGCGCGAATCGCCTTCGTTGAAATTGATGCAGCTACTGATGGAACGCGGCGCGCATCTCGATTACAACGATCCCTATTTTCCAGCGCTGCATAAAATGCGGCACTACGATTATTCCGCCATGCGCTCGGTGAATTTGAGTGCGGCTGCGCTGGCGTCCTATGATTGCGTGCTGATCGCCACGGATCATTCGGCTTATGATTACGCGGCGATTGTTGAGGCGGCGCAACTAGTGGTGGACACGCGGAATGCGACACGCGCGGTGACGCAGCATCGCGAAAAAATCGCGCATTGCTGACGGTTGTGTCGCAGCCGTTGCGCCATTCAAGGAGGCAGGATGCGCTACCTTGTGACAGGTGGTGCGGGCTTCATTGGCTCGAATATGGTCGACGAACTCGTGCGGCGCGGTCAGGAGGTGACCGTGCTTGACGATTTTTCTTCAGGCAAAGAAGCCAACCTCTCGAGCGTCCACGGCAAGATTCGCCTGATGCGAGGAAGCATTTGTGATTTTGAAGCCGCGCGCGAAGCATGCCATGGCGCCGACTATGTATTGCATTTGGCCGCGAGAACGTCGGTCCCGCGTTCCGTCAAAGACCCGATCGAAACGAATCACATCAACGTCGGGGGAACGTTGAACGTTCTGGTGGCGGCGCGCGACGCGAAAGTGCGGCGCATCGTGTTTGCCGCTTCTTCGTCCGCGTACGGCGAAACAACCACTCAACCCAAGACTGAAACGATGCCGGCGGAACCTATTTCTCCTTACGGCGTGACGAAGTTGGCCGGCGAGCTGTATGCGCAGGTTTTCGGGCGCGTGTATGGACTCGAAAATGTGTCGATGCGTTACTTTAACGTTTTCGGCCCGCGGCAAGATCCCACGTCACAATATTCCGGCGTGCTATCGCGCTTCATGCTCGCCATGCTGGAAGGAACTTCTCCGGTCGTATATGGCGACGGCGAGCAATCGCGCGATTTCACGTTTGTGGACAATGTTGTGGATGCTTCGTTGCGTGCCTGTGAAGCTCCCGGCGCTTCCGGAAAGGTATTTAACGGGGGAACGGGTCTTCGCATCACGCTCAATGAAGTGCTGAAATTGCTCGGCAAAATCTGCGGGCGTCCGATTCGCGCCCGGTACGATCCTCCGCGTCCTGGCGATATTCTTCACTCCCAGGCGGACATCACACGCAGCCGGCAGGTTCTCCACTATGAGCCGCTCGTGAATTTCGAAGAAGGATTGCGCCAAACCTGGGATTGGTATTCAGCAGCCTACGCAAGAAAGTAAGTCTTCGCGACAATGTCAACATTCACCATTCAAAATTTCGGCTGCCGGGCCACGCAAGCGGACGCCGCCTCGATCCGCCGAAGTTTTCTCGCGCAAGGATATTCGCTGGCGGAGACGAATTCCGTTGCCGATCTTGTTCTCCTGAACACGTGCACCGTGACGGCCGCTGCGGACGCGGAAGCGCGCGATGCAATCCGTCGGATTCATCGCCAAAATCCGGATGCGCGAATCGTAGTGACCGGATGCTACGCACAACGCGCTCCCGAAGAATTAGCGGCGATCGAGGGCGTTGCGTGGGTGATAGGGAATTCGCATCAGAAGGAGATACCGTCGCTCGTAGAGGGTAATGGCTTAGTCTCCATCGCGGGCCTTGCGCAACAGGGCTCTCTGTCAGCGCAAATTGTTAGAGAAGAAATGCGCGTCGCAAAAGATTTGGAGGTAGTTCCGCTCGAAGACGTTCTTGGGGAGCGCACGCGTCCTACGTTGAAAATTCAGGACGGCTGCAACCATCGCTGCGCCTACTGCGTGATTCCGTTCGTGCGCGGGCGCAGCCGCAGCCTCTTGCCAGATCGCGTGCTTCTTGACGTTGGACGATTGATTGAGTCGGGAGCGCGAGAAATTGTTCTGAGCGGAATCGATTTGGGGAGCTACGGCCGCGAATTGAGCCCGCGCTCGACCCTCTACGATTTGATCCAGCGAATCTTGAATGAATCTGCAATCGAAAGACTGCGCCTGAGTTCGATCGAGCCGATGGACGTGACGCAGGATTTCGTGGATTTGGCTGCGTCAACGGAACGAATTGCGCCGCATTTTCACATGCCCCTGCAATCGGGGTCGGACCGCGTTCTTCACTCGATGCACCGGTGGTATCGCGCTGCGCATTATGCCCGGCGAGTCGAAATCATTCACGAGCGATTGCCGCACGCCGCGATTGGTGCGGATGTGATCGCAGGTTTCCCGGGCGAAACGGATGGGGAGCATCGGGCGACGATGGACTTCATCGAAGGCTTGCCGCTTGCGTACCTTCATGTATTCTCTTTTTCGGCGCGCGAAGGCACAGAGGCCGGGAAGTTGACTGATGTGGTTGATGACAGCGTAATTCGTAGCCGCGCTCGCGAACTGCGTGCGCTCGGGGAGGCAAAAGCGAAGGCGTTTCGCGCTTCCGAGAAGGGAAGAACGCTGCGAGTTCTGACGCTTGATCGAAAGGATCGCGATTGGACTCCTGCCATCAGCGGGAATTTCCTGAAAGTGCGCGTGAGCGGTTTGTGGCCACGCAATCACTGGATGGATGTAATTTTCAATGAATGGGACACACCGCTGGTGCCGCTGTATATTGGGACTTAGGAACCGCGCAAAAATAATTTCACATGGGCCGCAACCTGTAGTTCCACATCGGTAGCACCCTGTGCTTCGCCGCTGATCGCCGTTACTCACCGTTGCGCTGTTCTGCTCATTTTCCCGGAATGAGACCCTGCTTTCCCGTAAAGTGCAACGCACTTCACCTTAGTCCCGCATCGCTGTAACTTTTTTACCCTACATGCTAGAAGGGTTTTGCGCCTCTATTTCGGCAATCCGTTGGCTTTTCAAGGCTTATAGAGAATCGAGTAAATTCTTGCCAGAAACTGCTTGGATAGCATGTATTGGCATCTATCGTGCCCAGAATAACGGCGATACTCTACTAATCCCGTAGAGATAGTAGATTAGAAAGCGTGTACAGCCACTGGCGCTATGAAGATCTCTCAAAAAGGACTCTACGCCCTCGAAGCTCTGATGTGTCTCGCGCGGCGTTACGAAAACGGCGCCATCAAGATTCACGAAATTGCCGATGAGGAGGAATTGCCGGAAAAATTCCTCGAACTGATTCTTCTCGAACTCAAACATGGCCGCATCGTGCAGAGCACTCGTGGCGCCAAGGGCGGTTACCGGCTCAAGCGGCCGCCTTCTAAAATTTTCCTCGGTGAGGTGATTCGCATGATTGATGGCCCCCTCGCGCCCTTCGAAGATGCCGAGTCGCTGCGCCGCTTGGTCGAAAAAGACAAGAAGCGAAGCTCGCTCTTCCGCGTTTTTCTTTCTGTACGCAACGCCGCCGCGGGCATTCTTGACCACACTTCACTCGCCGATGTCTGTCAGGGGAGGAAATAAAGCCGTGTCGAGCAGCCCTACCATGCGCCCACGCGCATGCGCTCTGTTCAGCGAACGCGAAAAGGAGGATGCGGCGGGTCACGCTCTTCCGGATTTCATGGCTGATCTTTCTCAAAGCGAGATCGAGCTTTTTTCCGAATTGCTGCGAGCCAGGCGAACCATTCGTTACGGCTCGGTGAATCTCACCTTCCACGATGGAAGGGTCGTAGACATTTCCAAGACCGAACGCATTCGCTCCTCCGCAAGAGGTAGGGACGGATAACGCTCACGCGAAGCCCATCCCATATTCGGGGAGGTGCCGCAAAAAAATTTCGGCCAGCCGACCAGTCTCCTGGAGGCATGCAGCCGGCAAATCTCAGGAGATGGCCATGCGATCGAACAGCGGAGTTGCAGTGATGGTTTTTTCTATGTTCCTGCTGACGGGTTCCGCGAGTTTTTCCTCTGCGCTTGCCGCCGATGGGCCCAAGCCCGCAGTGAGCTCCGATACGCCCGCGAAGGGCACAGAAACAAAGAGCCCCGGCGGCCAGATGCAACCGCGCGGTGCCTCACTCCCGCCTAGTTCGGAAATGGACCGCCTGCTCGCGATTCTTGTGCAGAAACACTTGCTGAGCAAACAGGACGCCGAAACCGTGCGCGCAGAAGTCAAAAAAGATGAACAATCGCCATCTGCTTCGTCGGCTACGCAGGCGCCGACCGCAACGCAATCGCATGACAACGCCGCGCAGTCCGTAGTGCAAGGCCACCCCACAACTCCCGCCGATCGCGCACAAGAGGTGAAACCCAAGCTGCCTTTCACGATCAGCGGCTACGGCCAGGTGCAATGGTCCAGCTCACCTGGATCCGGCAGCACCTTTCAGCTTCGCCGTGGCCGCATCAGCGTCGATGGCGATATCCACAAACTCGCGAGCTACAAGATTCAAGTCGACGTGCTCAATTCACCGGCGCTCCTCGACGCCTATCTCCAGCTCAAGCCTCTACGCTACGCCAACCTGACCTTCGGTCAGTTCAAGGTTCCATTCAGTCAGGAAAACTTGCGTTCGAGCAGCGATCTGTTGACGGTCGAGCGCTCGCTGGTGGTTAACAGCCTCGTTCCAGGCCGCGACAACGGTTCGCAAGGGCGGGACATTGGCGCTGGCGTCGCTGGTTCAGACAACTTCACCCATTCTGCGGGAATGGACTATGTCGTGGGCATTTTCAATGGCGCGGGAATTGACCGCAAGGATGACAACAACCGTAAAGACCTTGCTGTACGCCTTTCTCTTCGCCCCTTCGAGGGCCTGGCATTGTCCGGCGACTACTACAACGGTGCCGCCGGCCCGACGGAGACGGCGCGTGACCGGCAGAGCGCGGAGGTTTCTTACACCTATCGTCCTCTCACACTGTTGAGCGAATTCATTTGGGGCAGAGACGGCTCGATTCACAAGCAAGGATGGTACGGACTGGCAGCCTGGCGCTTCTCGAAGCCCTGGGAAGGCGTCTTCCGCGCGGACGGGTATGATCCGGACCGCTCCAAAGCAGAGAACGCCACGAATACATACGTCGGCGGATTCAACTGGTACTTCGCAACCAATCTGAAATGGCAGCTCAATGAAGGTCTGCAGAACAAGCAGGGCACGGTCAAGAACGTTTTCTTATCGCAATTGCAATTCCAATTCTGAGTGAGGAGATGCTCACCGAAAAATTTGGCGAGGAAGCGCAGTCCAAGCGAAACATTTTCCGCGGGAGAGAGCGATGGATCTTAGAATCTCAATTGTAGGATTTGTGGTCGGCATCATGGTCGGCCTCACCGGCATGGGAGGCGGCGCGCTGATGACGCCGATGCTCATCCTGTTTGGATGGGCGAGGCCGATGATGGCCGTGGGAACCGATTTGATGTGGAACACGCTGACGAAGTGCGTTGGGGGCGTAGTTCATTACAAACAGCACACCGTGGATTTTCAAATCGTCAAACGCCTCGCCATCGGCAGCATTCCGGGCGCTCTTCTTGGCCTGGCATTGCTCGATCATCTCCATCGACAAGGCGGCGCCGCTGCTGACAAACTGGTGGTTCGCATGCTGGGCATTACTCTGGTGATTGTGGCGCTCAGTCTTTTGCTAAAGTCACTGCGCCGCCCTTCCGCTCAGAATGCCGGAAGTGAGCAAGAAACACGCGGGCCAAGATGGCTGACGCCACTGCTCGGACTTGTCGTCGGCTTTCTTGTCAGTTTGACCTCCGTGGGCAGTGGAAGCCTGATCGTAGCCACGCTTGTCGTAATCCATCCCTATACTCCGCTGAAAAAAATCGTCGGCTCTGACATCGTGCACGCTGTCCTCCTGGTTGGAGTATCCGCCGTTGGCCATCTGGAGATGGGCAGCATCAATCTGCCGCTCCTTGGAGGCTTGTTGCTGGGCTCGTTGCCCGGCGTCTGGATCGGAAGCAAGATGAGCACAGTGCTGCCGGCAAAGGTCATCCGGCCGATTCTGGCAGGCACCCTTTTCTTCCTGGGTTGCAAGTTACTGTAACCGCCGGCTAGCGATCTTGCTTCGGCTAGCCCCGATTGTCTACCGGCGCGACCGCCTGTGGCGGCGGAAGTGGAAGCGGAACTTGCAACGTTCAAGCGTCGGGCACAACGCCGGGAAACGACACCATAACCGTGACCGGCATCTCGGGATCGGCTCTAACAACAAACGGAAACGTGTGAGTCCGCATTGTAAATGGCCTATTATTTTTGCGCGGTTCCTTAGTTCTCCAAAATCACCTGAGCGAAAGCGAGATTTCCGGTGTGCGTGATGGAAACCACGAAGCGGTTTGCGCCCAGGCGCGTGGCGTGCTCCCCGGCCTTACCGTGCAGATGCAAAACGGGCTTGCCGCCCGGCTCGTTCTTTATTTCAATGTCCCGCCAGCGCACACCTTTTCTCCAGCCCGTGCCTAATGCTTTCATCGCCGCTTCTTTTGCAGCGAAGCGCGCCGCGTAGCGCTCGAATTTGTTCTTATGCCGCTCGCAATATTGAATTTCTGCGGGCGTAAACACGCGTGCAAGGAAAGCTTGCTCGTGGCGCATGATTGCTTTCTCCAGGCGATCAACCTCTGCGATGTCCACGCCCAAGCCAACGATCATTTCGCCCTCACTCGCGATGTGAAGCAAGCGGCAACAAAACGGCGCCGTGGTTCACTGCCAGCGATCGCTTTTCATCACTGGCACGCGCGGCGTTCAGATTCGCTTCGCCGGCGCATTATACCTATAATCGGAAATGTTCGTGGGAGCGGGGATGGCGGTAGGTGGTCGGAAGAAAAAGAATGGCGCCAAGATTGCGCGGCCACGTGCCGCGAAGTCCCACTGGCGATTGCGCAAGAGTGACAAACTCCAAATTCTGCAAGCGGAGCCGTTCAACCAATTCAAGTGGCTCGTTCATGGCTTCAGCACCCGGCCCGGAGGTGTGAGCGAGTTCGATGGTTCGCGGCCCGGCCGCTCGAAAAAAGAGACGGTGCTCAATTTGGGCTTTACGGACTGGGATCGCGCCGAGTGCGTTGACGCGAACCGCCGCCGTTTTCAAAATGCGCTTGGGCATAGCGACGCGTGCTTAGTCACGCTCAGGCAAGTTCACTCCGACGTGCTGCACGTAATTCGAGGACCGCTTCCCGGCGCGCCGAATGGAGATGCGCTTGCGACCGAAACGCGGGATTTGCTCCTGGGCGTTCAGACCGCGGATTGCATTCCGATTTTGCTCGTCGATCCTCGCCATCGCGCCGTCGCCGCCGTCCATGCGGGATGGCGCGGGACCGTTGCGCGTATTGCGGCGAAGACGGTGGGCCGCATGGCGATGGAGTTCGGGACGCAACCAAAAGATGTTTTGGCCGCGCTGGGTCCGGGGATTGGCCGTTGTTGTTACGAGGTGGGCCCGGACGTCGTGAAAGAGTTTGCCGCGCAATTTCCCGACGCTGCGGAGTGGTTTGAAGGCCCATTCGCCATGCTCGCCTCGGGCGAAGATCCCAATCCGCTGCCGTGGCTTACGATGATGCCTCCCGGGCACGAGCCGCCTCCGGTTCGCTGCCATCTGGATTTGCATGCTGCCAATGCCGCGATCTTGGCCAACGCCGGCCTGCAGCGCAAGAATATGTTCGCCGCTGACTTTTGCACGTCATGCCGCACGGATTTGTTTTTCAGCTATCGCCGCGAGGGAGCCACGGGACGCATGATGGCGGTGATCGGCGTGGTTTAATCGTTGGGATGACGTGACGGATGCCGCGCAACCGTTCAGCGGGAAGCGGGCGAGAGCGTCTGCGTTCGACGAATCTCCGGAGATTCGAGCAATGCCAGTTGCCCGCAGGCGGCCATAACGTCCTGCCCGCGCGAATAGCGCACAAAAACGAGATGACCTTTGTCCACAAGGATTTTGCGAAAGGCTTCGACGCGCGCAGCGTCCGGCGGATGATACGGCAATTCTCCGGGATTCCATGGGATCAAGTTGACTTTGGCGCGCAAATTGGAAATCAATTTCGAGAGACGTCGCGCATCCTCCGGATGATCGTTGAATCCGCCCAGCAAAACATACTCAAACGTCAGGTGTTCCCAGGAACGCAGCGGATAACTCCGGCACGCATCGAGCAAGTCTTTCAAGGGATACTTGCGATTGATGGGCATGATCGCGTTGCGCTGCTCTTCGTTTGATGCGTTCAGAGAAATGGCCAGCTTCGGGCGGACAGGCTCTCTGGCCAGTTTCTCGATTCCGGGAATGATTCCGCTCGTCGACAGGGTGACGTGCTTCGGCGAGATTGCGAGCCCTTTCGGGTCCAGCAAAATTCTGAGCGCAACCATCACAGCGTCGTAATTGAGCAGCGGTTCGCCCTGACCCATCAGCACGACGTTTGTCTGCGGTTTCAACGCTGCGCGATGGTCTTCGAGCGCTACCAGTATTTGGCCAAGAATTTCGCCGGCGGTCAAGTTGCGCAGCAAACCGAGCGTCGCCGTCAGGCAGAACTGGCAATTCACCGCGCAGCCTGCCTGGGTCGAGATACAAATTGTTTGTCGCTTCTCCTCGGGCATGAAAACGGCCTCGACAGTCGCGACATCCTTCTGAGAACCGCCGTCGAGCCGTAAGACATACCGCACAGTGCCGTCGGCGGACCGATGGCGGCGCGCGACCTCGGGCAAGGAAAGATCGGCGATGGTGCCGAGGCGTCGGCGCAATTCCACGGGCAGACTCGATATTTGGTCGACGGTGCGCACGCGCTCGGCATAAAGAGCGTGGTAGATCTGCGAAGCCCGATAGGACGGTTCACCCAGCGCGCTGACCAGTGCGCGCAGCTCCTCGATCGGTTTGCCGAGGAGGCAAACGCGCTCAGTTACCGGCGCGATAGTAGAATCGGAGGAGGCCACAGCAGCTTGCTCTCTTTTCACAATCATAACATGCGGGCATGACACGCCAGCGGCTCTCAATGGAGATTTGCGAAACCCATTTCCGGTGGAAGTATGACTTTATTTTCGTTCGTGCAAGAATAGGAGTTCGATGACTGCTGGAAATCGCAAAGTTGAGGAAACGACGCTGGCCAACGGGCTGGTGGCGGTGACCGAGCCGATGGAGCATGTGCGTTCGGTCTCGGTCGGTATTTGGATACGCAGCGGTTCGCGGCGCGAGCCTGCCGAATTGAACGGCATTTCGCATTTCATCGAGCACATGGTGTTCAAGGGCACGGCGCGCCGCAAGGCGGAAGAGATCGCCCGCGAAGTGGATCGCGTCGGCGGAATGGTCGATGCCTTCACCGCCAAGGAAATGGTCTGCTTCAATACGCGCGTGCTCGACGAGCATCTTGAAACGGTGTTTGATGTTTTGGCGGACATGATGCTCAATCCGCAATTTCCTGAGGAGGAAATCAGCCGCGAAAGATCGGTGGTGCTGGAAGAGATCCGCATGGTCGAGGATAATCCGGAAGACCTGGTCCATGAAATGTTTTCGAAGAATCTCTGGGGGCACCATCCGCTGGGTCGTCCGATCCTGGGCACCGCCGAGAGCATCGAGCGGTTCGACCGCAAGACGCTCAACAATTGGTTTCGGCAGTGGTACGCGCCAAACAACATGGTCATCACCGCGGCGGGCAATCTCTCGCATCAACGGCTCCTTGATTTGATCATTCCGCGCTTCGGCGAGCGAGCCGCAATGGAAAACGGTTTTTCCGAGGCGCCGCCGCTGCCGCGCGCGGAACTCGCTTCGCGCTCCAAGGTGGAATTAGAGCAAGTGCATGTTTGCCTGGGCGTGCCCGCCTATTCCATGACGGATTCGCGGCGCTATGTTGTTTCCGTGTTGAACAATCTGCTCGGCAGCGGCATGTCTTCGCGGCTCTTTCAAAATATCCGCGAAAAGCAGGGCCTTGCTTACGCCGTCTTCAGCGAAACGAGTCATTACCGGGACTCTGGGATGCTCACGATCTACGCAGGCACCAGCCTTGAAACCGTGGAGCAATTAATCCGCTCGGTGATGAGCGAGCTGCGCGACCTGAAAGAGAAGCCCGTGAGCGATGAGGAGTTGCGCCGCTCGAAGGCGAATCTGAAAGGCGCAACGCTCCTCTCTCTGGAATCGACCGGCTCGCGCATGAGCGATCTGGCGCGTCAATACCTGTATTTTGGACGATATCTCTCGCCGGACGACCGCATTGCGTCGATGGAAGCCGTGACGCAGCAGGAAATTCAGCAGGTAGCTAATGAACTGTTTCAGCCCGGCCGGATTGCTGCGTCGCTCGTGGGTAGTCTCAACGGCTTTGCCCTGACCTCCTCTTCTCTCGCTTGCGGATAGGCTCGAAGGCGCAAGGTTTCCGTCATCATGATTCTTGCAACGCCATGCTGCATTTTATTGACGTAGCTGCGCGGGTTTGCCATGATGCACGCAAGCCGCTGTGGGCGTAGGCGGCCAGCGAGGGCGCATCAGCTTCCGAGTTTCCATTTTGGCGTCAGGCAGTTCCGGCAACGCTACGTTGCTCGAAACCGAGCATACCTGCCTTTTGGTGGACGCCGGGCTTGGTCGCAAGGAAACGCTGCGGCGCCTGGCAGCGCTGGGAAAAACCCCAGAGCGAATTGACGGCATACTGATTTCGCACGAGCACACCGACCACTCGAGCGGCCTGCCGCAGCTTCTGAATCATTGGCGCGCGACCGCCTATCTCACCGAGTCTACCTGCCGCGAAATCGTACGTTCTCTTCCCGAAGCGACCTGCAGGAAAATGGAACGCGTCGAGCACATTTGTGCCGGCGAGCGATTCACCATCGGCGACATCGAAATTTCCCCATTCTCCGTTCCACATGACGCGGCCGATCCCGTTGGCTACTCATTTCGCGCCAACGGAACAAAGGTCGCCATCGTCACGGATCTAGGATATTTGCCCGAACTTGTGAAATACCACCTGCGCGAGGCGGATTGCCTGATTCTGGAGTCGAATCACGATCTGGAAATGCTGAAGGTGGGGCCGTATCCGTGGTACATCAAGCAACGAGTCATGAGCCGCACCGGCCACTTGTCGAACCACATCGTCAGCGAGTACCTGGCCGACCCGGAGGGTTTCGACGGCCGGGCGCGCTTCCTGGTTCTGGCCCATATTTCCGAGACCAATAATAATCCCGACTTGGTGCACCTATCGGCGGTCGAGGCTCTCAACCGGCGCCCGGCGGAACGAGCTTTTCATGGAGCGTTGATGGTGGCCTCCCAAACGATTCCCGTAGGACCGCTAACTTTGTAGTATCAATGATTTAAATCAACGTTGGCGATTGATTCCTCCCCGTCGCCATACCTCTTGCGACCTAGAAAAAATTACCCGCAGCATGAAAATTCTGACCGAAATTGTACAAAGAATACCCTAAAAAGATCCGCGCAATGACTTGATACTAGTACCGTTAAAAGTTTGTTCTCTTGACGGCAAGCCATTTGCTTTCATCGGGCCTGGGTCGGGGACCAGGAGGCAAGCTCAAGAAGCAAGATGTGGTCGCTTCACTTTAGTGGCCCATTGCTCTTGCCAGTGATGCGCTTTCGGACCCACGCAACAGGGTTGGTAACCAATTTCCGATTTACGGGGGCGGCCATTCTAAGGAAGGATCGTAAACTTCACCGATTTTTCAACGCAAGACCTGCGGAAAAAACAGGATTCATCCGTTCGCAGTCTCCCGACATGCTGGTTTTTTCAGAGCGCCGCAGCGGAGCATCGCGGTTTCAAGTCGAATTAAACGGCGACCTGGACGCCGCCATCGACCGCGCGGCCAGTTTACTAGCCTTGGGTTGCATGGCCCGAGGGGAACTGCCCACCGATTACGCGGTGTGGGTTCCCGCCGATGACAATCTGATTGAGCGCGTCATCACGCAAGCCGAGGAACTGTTGCACCTCGGCCGCAGCTTGTCCTGTTCCATTCCGCTGAGTCCCCGCGAAGGCGAAGTCCTCAAAGAGCTGCTCCGCAATCGCGTCAACAAGGAGATTGCCGATCGTCTTTCCATCTCCGTTCGCACCGTCAAGTTTCACGTGTCTTCGCTGCTGGCTAAATTCGGCGTGGCGAGCCGGTGGGATTTGATCCAAAAAGCCCAACACATGCTTGGGTCACGGCAGCTACCTGACGATCTGCCTAGTGCGCCTGATCAAAATTCCGGGGATCAAGCCGTAGCCGTGGGGCCGCCTCCGCAAAATAATTGGACGGCGCGAAAGAAGGAAGAACGAATCGTCCAATTCCGCGCCAGACGCCTGCGTCCGGCGTAAGAATTGAATTTCAAGGTGTTGCCCCTGCTCGACTCGTTTTCTTGTCTCAGTGCGAGACTTTCTTCGGTTATTATATCCTGCGGAAGCCCCGGATTCCCCTACAGCGAATGATGGGTAAGAGATGTTGACGATCTTGTGTTCGTGGATCGGGGCGAACAGGGGTCAGGAGAACGAGCGTTGATTCCAAGATACACGCGGCCGGAAATGGGTGGGGTTTGGAGCGAAGAAAACAGGTTTCAGAAGTGGCTCGAAGTCGAGTTGGCCGCTGCCGACACCCTGGCCGACGCAGGTGCCGTTCCGCGCGAGGCGGCGGCGCGACTGCGCGAGCGTTCGCGAATCGACGTCACGCGGATTTTGGAGATTGAATCGCGCGTCCGTCATGACGTGATTGCATTCACAGTCGCCGTCGGCGAAACGGTTGCTGACCCGGAAGCCGCGCGCTGGCTGCATTACGGCTTGACATCAAACGATGTGGTCGACACGGCGCAGGCGCTGCTCGTACGCGAGGCTTCCGCGCTGATTGAACCGGGCATCGAGCGTTTCGGCGAAATCCTCGAGCGGCGCGCCTGGGAGTTCAAGGACGTTCCCCAAATTGGGCGCACGCACGGCGTTCACGCGGAACCCATCACCTTCGGCTTGAAGATCGCCAATTGGTATGACGAGAACCGCCGCGATTTGGCGCGTTTTCGCAAGGCCGCCAAGGAAATGGCCGTTGGCAAAATTGCCGGAGCCGTCGGCACGTGCGCGCACCTGGGACCTGAAATCGAAGAGAAAATTTGCCGGCGCCTTGGGTTGAGCGTAGCCCCTATTGCGTCGCAGGTGATCGAACGCGACCGCCATGCGCATTACCTCGCCACTCTGGCAATCGTCGCAGCGTCGCTCGAGCGTATTGCTCTTGAGATCCGGCATTTGCAGCGCACCGAAGTGCGTGAGGCGGAAGAGCCGTTTGGCGGCGGCCAGCGCGGCAGTTCGGCGATGCCGCACAAGCGCAATCCGGTTGGCTGCGAACAGATTTGCGGACTGGCGCGCGTAGTACGCGCGAATTCCGTTGCTGCGATGGAAAATGTTGCGTTGTGGCACGAGCGCGACATCTCGCACAGCTCCGTCGAACGGGTGATTCTGCCCGATTCCACGATCCTGGTGGATTACATGTTGCACCGCATGTCAGAAATCGTCGGCAATATGAAAGTTTTTCCGGAGCGCATGCGGCGAAATCTGGATTCGACGCAGGGGCTCATTTTCTCGGGCCAGCTTCTGCAGGATTTAGTCGAACACGGCGCGCCGCGAGAGGATGCCTACAAGTGGGTGCAAGCCCACGCCATGGCCGCATGGGAATCGGAATCGAGTTTTCGGGACCGCATCGCAGC
>JBAUEX010000070.1:0-8782 GCA_049678845.1 Candidatus Acidiferrales bacterium | reverse complement strand
TATACGGAACGTACGATTTGGCGGGAAATGTGAAGGAGTGGGTTCAGAACGACACCGGCCAGGGCATGAAATTCATACTCGGCGGAGCGTGGAGGTCCCAGACGTATCTATACGGCGACCCGGAAGCGCTCTCGCCATTCGATCGATCGCCAGAAAATGGATTCCGCTGCGTGCGAAACACGGCTCCTCTGCCCCCGGCGTTGCTGCGTCCGATCAAGAAGTTCGAACGGGATTTTTCGAAGTACAAACCCGCGCCGGACGACGTGTTTCGCGCTTATCTGGCTTTGTACGCGTACGACAAGACGCCTTTACACGCGAAGGTCGAGGGTACTGTCGGCCAAACCGACGACTGGCGCGAAGAAAAGATTACTTACGATACGGCGTACGACAACGAGCGCATGGCCGCGTACCTCTTTTTGCCGAAGAATGTGAAGCCGCCGTATCAGACCATCGTTTTTTCTCCCAGCGCGAGAGTGTTGAACCTTCACGACAGCCGGCATTTGGGTGACATTACATTTTTCGACTACATCGTTCAGAGCGGCCGGGCAGTTCTGTATCCCATCTACTACGGAACGTACGAAAGGCAGGGGAAGACGGCATACGTGGGCGCGGCACAGCACATAACGTATCTGGCGAACCGTTCGAAGGATCTTGAGCGCTCGCTCGACTATCTCGATACGCGCTCCGATATCGATAGAAACAAGATCGCATACCTCGGCGTGAGCATGGGCTCGGCCGAAGGCGTCATCTACGCCACCATCGCGCAGAGCAGGCTGAAAACCGTGATCTTCTTGGACGGCGGCTACTTTCTTGATCAGCCGCCACCGGGCGGCGATCAGGCTGATTTCGCGCCGCGGCTCAAAGTGCCGACGCTAATGGTTAATGGCCGGGAAGATTACGTGTTCTCCTTGGAAAAGTGCCAAGATCCGTTGTTCCGAGTGCTCGGCACTCCGGATGCCGACAAACGGCACGTCGTGCTGGACACTCCTCACGACGTAAGAGAACAACGCCCGCAGCTCGTAAAAGCCGTCCTGGCCTGGCTGGACAAGTATCTCGGCAGGGTCGATTGACCGCAAATGTTGATTCGGTGTTATATAACGCCCGCAGGTCTCCGACTTCCTTCACTGGAAGCGTGCCGGCCGCGAGCCAATACATCAAGGAACTCGACCAGCCTGCCCCTGCGATAGGCTTTGGTGTCCAGCGGCTCCCAGGCGATCTCTACTTTTATCGGAAGCTTCTCGCCGGCGAAAAAATTCCGAAACTTTACATGCGCTACGGATTGAAGGGCGAGGAAAGACTGATCGTGGATCCCGACAAAGTCGATTAATATAGAAATTCGGAATTTCTCGCTTGCCATTTACGAAAAGGGAGGACGAAGTGAGAATATTTTCTGCTTTCGCGCGAGGCATTATTTTTGCTGCTGTTTTGACGATGGCCGTTTCGCTCGGCGCGCAAACGAAAAAACACGAAGCGATATGCAGCGCGCTCTTGGGGATTTCTTCCGGGCGCACTCACGTCGTGGACCTGACATACGCTCTCAATGACCATTCGCCTGCTTGGCCGGGCGATGCTCACCCGTTCGAGGCCGTCGTGAACGCCTCGCCCGCCAAGGAGGGTTACTTCACTCGAAAAATCACCATGCTCGAACATTACGGCACGCACATGGACGCGCCCGCGCATTTTCCTCCCGGCAAGGAAACGCTCGACCAGATCCCGATCGAGCGCTTCTTTGGTCCCGCCGATGTGATCGACGTTCGCGATAAAGTCGCCAAGGACCCCGATTACCGGCTGACCGTCGCCGATGTGCAAGCCTGGGAAGCCCGCCACGGGCAGATCCCCGCTGGCGCGATGGTAATGCTGCGAACAGGCTGGAGCTCGCGTTGGCCGGATCAAACGCGCTACCGCAACATGGACGCGAAGAAGGTCATGCACTTTCCGGGATATTCCGTGGCGGCGGCGAAGTTTTTGATCGCACGCCGCGTCAGCGGACTGTGCATCGATACATTGAGCATCGACTACGGTCCTTCGGCGAATTTCGAGGTGCACCGCACGACTCTACCCGCGGGCCTGTTTCACATCGAAAACATCGCGAACTTGGATAAATTGCCCGCGACGGGCGCATTCGTGATCGCCGCGCCCATCAAACTCGAGGGCGGTTCCGGCGGCCCGGTCCGCGTTTTCGCCATTCTCCCGGATTGACGCTTGCCCGAACTTCCCGAAGTCGAAACGGTCGTCCGCGGCCTGCAATTGTTGCTCCCCGGGCGCGGCATACTCAGGGTTCGCTTGGGCAAGACGGATTTTATCGACGATCCCGCGGCCATCGAACGGCACGCCCCAGGTTGCCGCATCGTTGAGGTTCGCCGGCGCGGCAAATTCCTCGTATTGTGCCTCGAGAAGAATCGCACATCGCAAACCGCCGCCGGCTCCGTGCTGGAACGATTTCACCTGATCGTTCATCTGGGCATGACCGGGCAGCTCACCGTCCGTCCCAAGGCGATGCCCTCTGCATTGCACACGCATGTATGGTTCGCGTTAGATAACGATCGCGAGCTTCGCTACACCGACCCTCGCCGTTTCGGTCGCATGGCTCTGGTTCCCGAGTCGGGCAGCGACAGACTCCTTGGTCAGCTCGGTTTGGATGCCCTAGAAGCCAGTGAAGATGAATTTCGCAGCCGCCTTGCTGGCCGCCGCGCGCGAATCAAAGCACTCCTGCTCGACCAGCGCGTTTTTCGCGGTATGGGGAATATCTATACCGATGAAAGTCTCTGGCGCGCGCGCATTCATCCGGCGCGATTAGGCGCCGCACTGAAGCAGGATGCACTGGCGCGCCTTTACCGCGCGGTTCAAAAAGTGCTGCGCGAAGCGATCCGCCTCGGCGGCTCGTCAATCTCCGATTACGTGAACGCCGAAGGCGCGCCGGGCGAGTTCCAGCTGCGCCATCGCGTCTACCAGCGGGAAGGGAAGAAATGCTCGCGCTGCGGGGCGCTGATTCGCCGCATGATGGTCGCAGGGCGCAGCAGCTACTTTTGTCCCGAGTGCCAACGGGCTCCGCACCGTCAGCCTTCGAAAAAAGGCTCTCCAGTGAGGCCTGCCGCGCGCAGACGCGTCAGCGCCAAAAATAAATCAGCGCCGCGCCGGCAAGGCTGAAAACCGCGCCATAGAGAAAACCCGCCGCGGGCGCGACCGTCGTCCACAGCGCGCCGACGATGATGCTCGACGCAAAATCGCCGATGCCATTTACCGTCGCGAGCACGCCAAATCCGGTTCCGCGGATTTCCGAACCCAGCAACTCCGCCGCCAGCGATTTTTCCAATCCCTGCTGTATCCCGATATGAATTCCCGCTAACGCGAAAAGAATCGCCAGCCACGGGAGCGTCGCAGGCGCAAAAACGAAGCCAAGACACATCCCTGCGGCGACCGTGTAGCCAACAGCAAGAAGCCCGTGCTTGCCCACGCGATCCGCCAGCGCTCCGGCGGGATAGGAAATTACTGCGAATACGATGTTGTGCAGCGTGTACAACGCAACAGCCAGCGCCGACGCGCGCGCCGCGCCATATTGCGGCGTGAGGATTTGGTCCGCGCGCAGAATCAGCAGCGTCGGGGCGAAGTCGCCGATTCCGTGTGCGAAGACCCCCGCAAGGAATCGGCGAAAACTTCCGGGAAGCTGGCGCAAACTGTGCAAAAAGCCGAATGGCTGATGCGTTGTCGCCGATTTGCCCGCCGGCACCAGCCACAAAAAACAAATCGACGCCAGCACGCCCGGCACGATTGTCCATGCGAGTGCCGTTCGAATACTCGAAAGCGACACCAGCAGCAGCGCCGTCAACGGCCCTGCGACGGCGCCGACCGTGTCCATCGCGCGCTCGAATCCGAACGCGCGTCCCAGCTGCGGCTTCGGCACTGCATCGGCCAGCAACGCGTCGCGCGAAGGACTTTTCGCGCCGCGTCCCGCCCATCCCATCGCACGCAGCAGCAGAATGAACGGCCAGCTTTGCGCCGAACTGTAGGCGAATGTCGTTACGCCGACGACGATGTAGCCGCCCGCGGCGACGGGCTTCCGCCACGCGGGCCGGTCCGCGATATACCCGCCGGCGAGTTTCAAAAAACTCGACAGCCCGTCCGCGACGCCTTCGATTATGCCAAGCGCGATTGCCGGGGCGCCGACCAGCGCCAGCAACGCGGGCAGCAGGGAAGTTGCGGCTTCGTGGCCCCAATCGGAAAACAGATTGGCGAGGCCGATTCCCAGAATCCCGCGCGTCAACCATCGGCCAGTTTGAGTGTCACTGCGATGGTCATTGCTCTTCACGGAGGGAATTTACCGGGCCCCCTTTTGCACACCGCTCGCCGCGCGCGCCATCGGAAGCGCAGCTTCAAAGACGCGCTCGCCCCACGCGAGCCTCTCGCGCTCATCGAGCCAAATCAATCGTTTTCGCACGCCCGCAAAAACAGAATCATCCAGAAGCTGGTTCAGCAACTCATGAATTCGCCGCTGAAACGCGCGATCTTCGGAGCGGAAACCATCGGGCTGGATTTCTGCCTCTGACAGAGGCACGCCGGCGAGCAAGTCGTAGGTTTCGATCCACCAGGCCAGCCACGCTTCCCATTGCGGCTGCCGCCCGAACTTGTTCACCAGGTAACAGTAGTTGTCGAGCACGGACCGGTCGCAAACCACAGTCGCCGCATTCCGCGAGGCGTCAAGCTCCGCGGCAATTTGCGCGTGCAAAATCCACAGCTGGCCTTCAAGCGTCGTCGCCGCATTCACGGGAAAGGGCGACCGCCGCGCCACTTCCGCGACCAATTCGACGTTTTCGCCCGCTTTCTTCATCCGCGAGCAGATTTCATAGGCCAGCGTCGTTTTTCCCACGCCGTGCGTTCCAATCAGCGCAAGCTTCAATTCTTCCGCCTTCCCAACAGACTTCATCGTTTCTAACATAGGTTCCCGCCACCGCCAACCGCCGATCCACGAAAAGCGTTCGCCGCGAATGCGAAGTTCAACGAAGGAACAAAAGTGACAAGGGGAAGAGGTAAACGAGGCACTCCACACAGAAAAAAGTCGCCGCACTGCCCGACCGCAGGTCGAAAGCAGCACGGCGGAAAGGAATCCTGCTGTGATTCTCTCAGTCTTCGCTCAACTGCCGCAGCTTGATACTCAGCGTGGCGACTTCCTTGGCAGACTCGTGGATGTCCTGCAAGTGCGCGCGCAACGGACGGCACCCTTCCTGAGTTTCTTCCAAAGCTAATTCTGAACGACTATAGATGACGGTTGCATGCTCGGTAAGTTTATGGGTGTAGATCGTCAGGTATTTGTTTACGTAGGTCAGTTTGTTCCGGTAGTATCTGCAGGTTTCCCCTGTCTTTTCGGATTCCATAACAATATTCATTGCTCCTCGTAATTTTCAGATTGCAGACTTGGGTCTGCCGAGCTTCCCTGGGTGATAGCCGAGATTCCTGAGAATTTTATCGACCATACTGCGGAGAGCGTTCCTCTCCTGTTCTGTAACTCCCCGCCAAGCGTCAAAAGCAACCCTTCGTGCTACCGGAATCGCTTTGCGCACAATCGCGCGGCCCTTCGGCGTGATTCGCAGGATGACCTGTCGCCGGTCCTGGTCGCTTCGCGTACGGGTAAGAAGGCCTTTTTTTTCGAGACGATCGACCATGCGGGTGATTGTCGACACATACAGGCCATTTAGAGCGGCAAGCTCAGCAGGAGTGTTTCCCTCTTGCCGCATACAGTTCAGCAACATATTGCCTTGATACGTCGTCAGACCCAAGGGAGCCAATGCTCTGTCATGGGCCGTGACGAGCGATCCCATCACACGACCCAGCAGCAAGCGTCCCACAAAGACCTGATCCAAATCCGTTCGGGAGGTGGGTCTTTTCAAGGGGACTCAGGATACTTGCATAGGCAATGTGTGTCAATGCAAATATAGCGACGCAGGACTCTTCCGGCAGAGCCCTCTACCAGGTCAACGACACTCGCTGTACAATCAGCCGCCGGCGAATGCGCAGTCGGGAAGCAAGGCCTTGAAAGGCACATCGTTATGAGAGCTGTGGTCCAGCGTGTGCGTCACGCCCGCGTCGTGGTAGGAGAACGCGTGACCGGGGAAATCGCCGCGGGACTCCTGGTTCTCGTCGCTGTGGGACGCGCGGACACGCCCGAACCGCGGCGATGATCGCGGAAAAAATCGTGAACCTGCGCATCTTCCATGACGAGCAGGGAAAAATGAACCGTTCGCTTCTCGATAGGGGTGGAGCAATCCTGGCGGTATCGCAATTCACTTTGTACGGTGACGCGCGGGGCGGCCGCCGGCCCAGCTTCATTCAAGCCGCGCCGCCCGAACAGGGAAAATCGCTTTATGAGGAATTCGTCCGTGCCGTGGCGGCGCTCGGCGTGCGCGTCGAAACCGGCGTTTTTCAGGCGCACATGTCGGTTGAGTCGACCAACGACGGCCCGGTGACCATTCTCCTCGATTCCGATAAACTTTTCTGACTTCGCGCCAGGAGGGCCCATGTCCGGCGAAGATGAATCGTCGCAGGTTACAATTCGCGAAGCGCGAATTTCAGACGCTCCCAATCTCGCGCCTCTCGCGAAGCAGCTGGGCTACGATTCGACTCCCGAAGAAGTGGCCGCGCGCCTTCCCGGAATTTTTGCCGATTCCGAGCACAGTATCTTCGTCGCCGAACAAACGGACGGCGATCTCGCCGGTTACGTCGAGGCATTCCTTTTCCGCACCGCCGCCTCTGACCTTCGCGGGGAAATCGCCGGATTGGTTGTCGAAGAGAAGTCGCGCGCTCGGAACATTGGCCGGATGCTGATGGCTCGCGCGGAAGATTGGGCGCGCGAAAAGGGCTGCTCCGAATGCGGCCTGCGCTCGAACGTGATTCGCGAAGGCGCGCACCGCTTCTACGAAAATCTCGGCTATCGTGTCAACAAAACGCAGAAATCTTTTCGCAAGAAATTGTAACCAGGCTATTTTACCGGGAACTCAGATGGGCGAGGCAAAATGCAGTCCCTGGACTCGATCGGACTTGTTTTTTTCTTCGTGATGGCCGCGCTGTGGACCGTTTTCGCTTTGATTTTTGGCCTGCGCAAGAAGCCGCCAAAGACCGCGGAGCAGGCGCGCGACCCCAAGTCACTCGGCGGCCTTGTTCTTCAATCCATTGGTTACACGCTGGCGTGGATTGCTCCGCGGCCACATTTCTCGCCCCTTGTGCCCATGCCAAAGTGGGCGGAGATCGCCGTTGCGGTCGCCGCGCTCGTCCTTGCCGCGCTTTCCCTGTGGCTGATGTGGCGCGCAATCATTGTTCTTGGCAAGCAGTGGGCCTACGTCGCGCGCATCGTCGAAGGCCACGCGCTAATCATCGAAGGGCCTTACCATCTGGTGCGCAATCCGATTTACACCGGCATGTTCGGCATGCTCGTCGCCACCGGCTTGGCTGTCAGCCGCTGGCCTCTGTTCCTGGCCGCCATCCTCTTTTTTCTATGTGGAACCTGGATCCGCATCCGCCGCGAGGAAAACTTGCTCCGTCAATCCTTCGGCGCCGAATTCGAGGCTTACCGCAGCCGCGTGCCCGCCCTCATTCCCTGGTGGTTCTAGACGCCATCGGAGGCACCAGCGGCTGAATAAATGCGGCTTCAGCCGGCGGAGGTCTGCCGTTGCGACGTGCCGTTCAGGCGTTTCCTCTCCGAGGTGTGAACGGCCGGTTCGGAGTCTCCCAATTCCATATCTTCTTTTTACATCGTCTTACGATATAATATTCAAACACCGATGAAGACACCCGCGCGGAGCCAATTCGACTATCGGGCGCTTGCGCAGTTTCGCTACGAAATTCGCCGGTTCCTGAATTTCAGCGAACAGGCTGCCCGGGACGCCGGAATTGAACCGCAGCAGCATCAGGCATTGCTGGCCGTCGAGGGCCTCCCTGCAACGCAAAGAGCGACCATCGGCGTGCTCGCAGAGCGCTTGCAGATCCGCCATCACAGCGTGGTCGAATTGGTGGACCGCCTCGAAGCTCGTGGTTTGCTGAAGCGCACGCGCAGCCACGCCGATCGCCGCGAAGTCTTGCTGGCGCTCACCTCTCGCGGCGCAAAGCTGTTGACCGAGCTCTCGTTGTCGCACGTCGCGGAACTGCGCGACGCGGGTCGCGCCCTTCTTCGCGCGCTTCAGGGCGTGATGCGCGCTGCTAGCCATCCGCGCGCGTCGCGGCGCAAGGTTGCGCGTTCGCAACGAAATCGCCGCCCGTCAAAGGGTCGTACGCACCGGAATTGAGAGGCTTCGTTGGCCCAGAGTAAAGCGAACACGAAAGCGAAGTCCGTATCTCCCGAACCGGTCGAGCCGGCCACGTTTCGCCTCGGCTACATCTCGCTTCTCGCGGCCCTTGTGGGCGTCGCGGCAGGCTTCATCGCCTACATCTTGTATGACCTGATCGGCCTGTTCACCAATCTCTCGTACTACCACAGTTGGTCCTTTCATTTTCGCAGCCCGGAGGGGAACACGCTCGGCTACTGGGCGATTCCGATCCCTGTTATCGGCGGTTTGATTGTCGGCTTCATGGCCAAGTACGGCAGCGAAAAAATCAAAGGCCACGGCATTCCCGAGGCGATGGAAGCCGTTCTCACCACTCGCAGCCGGATTGAGGCGAAAGTCGCCATCCTGAAGCCGCTCTCTGCCGCCATCGCCATCGGCACCGGCGGCCCATTCGGCGCGGAAGTACCCATCATTCAAACCGGCGTCGCGGTCGGTTCGGTCTTCGGGCAATTCATTGCCACCACCGCATCCGA
>JBAUEX010000069.1:0-17023 GCA_049678845.1 Candidatus Acidiferrales bacterium | reverse complement strand
CGCCACCGACATCATTCTCAACCTCAAGCAGGTGCCGCTGAAATTGAATTCCGATCAACCCAAGACCATTACGTTCGTTGTCGATACACCTGGCCCTGTAACGTCCGCGAAAATCGAGGAAGATGCCGACCTCGCGGTGCTCGACAAGAACGTTTATCTCGCCACGGTCAGCGAAGGCGGGAAGTTCGAAATGGAAATTCGCGTCAAGAACGGCCGCGGCTACGTCGCTGCCGATCGCAATTTCGACGAGGACCTGCCGATTGGCTATATTCCCATCGACTCAGTCCATTCGCCCGTGCGCAAAGTCAATTACTCGGTCGAAGCCGCTCGCCTTGGCCAAATGACCGATTACGAGAAGCTGTCTCTGGAAATTTGGACCAACGGCGCCATCACGCCGCAGGATTCCATCGGTCTTGCGTCCAAGCTCATCAAAGACCACATGAGCATCTTCATCAATTTCGAGGAGCAGCCCGAACTGCCCGAGGAAGTGATCGAGAACTTCAGCGATCCGCGCCTCGAGCATCTCGACCGCTCCGTCGAGGAGCTCGAACTTTCCGTTCGCTCTTACAATTGCCTGAAGAACGCGAACATTCAGAGCCTGCGCGAGCTCGTGCAGAAAACCGAAGGCGAGATGCTCAAGACGAAAAATTTCGGCCGCAAGTCCCTCAACGAGATCAAAGATATTCTCGTTAAGATGGGTCTTTCGCTCGGAATGAAGTTCGACGAGCACGGCCGCATCATCTGGCCGCCGTTGCCGAGCCAAACCGCTCCGCCGGCGCCGGAAGAGACAACCACTTTCTAAGGACCCCCTAAAATGCGACACCTCGTATCAGGAAGCAAACTCGGTAAGCAGCCAGCGCACCGCCGGGCGGTGTTGCGCAACTTGGTGACCAACGTCATCGAGCGCGAGCGCATCACTACCACCATCGCCCGCGCGCGCGCCGCTCGTCCGCTCGTCGAAAAAATGATCACGCTCGGCAAGCGCGACACGCTCCACGCGCGCCGCCAGGCCGCGGCATTTCTCCAAACCACGGACGCCACGAAGAAGCTCTTCGCTGTCATCGCGCCGCGCTTTTCGGATCGTCCCGGAGGCTACACGCGCATCGTTCGCGTCGGCTGGCGCATTGGCGACGGCGCCGAACTCGCCATTCTCGAACTCATCGGCTCCGAACTGAAAAAGAAAGAAAAGAAAACCAAGAAGGAAAAACTCCAGGAAGCCCCCGAAGCGGAGGCGAAAGCCTCCAGCTAGCCGGGTACGTGTCCGATCTGTGCGTCAGGCTGATTTACAAGAACAATTGAGCCCTCCCGGTACATTCCGTCCGCGGCGGGCTTTTTGTTTTCGCATTCGACATTTCCTGGACGCAAATTCAATCTACGGCGAAGGCTTCGCTTTCGCCGTTGCGTTCGCTTTCTTCGAAAGCGATCGAATGTAGTTGACCATGTTCCAGATTCCCTCAGGCTTTTGACGGTCTCCTTCGCCGGTCATATCGCCTTTGCCTTTCTGGATGATGTAAAACATTTCCCCATCCGTCATATCTTTCAAGGCCGCCGCGTCGCGATAATCTTTCAGATTCCATTTCATATCCGCGGCCAGATCGCCCTTGCCGCCACCATCCGCGCCGTGGCACATGGCGCAGTCGTAGCCGTACACCTGCTTTCCTTCGGCGATCGATGCCGCAGTGGGCTTGACCGGATTTACCTGCTTCGCCGCGTCGGGAGGAATTACAGATGCAGCAGCGGCCGCCGCGGGTTTCTCCGTTTGTGGGGCTGGCTTTGCTGTTTGTTGCGCGGGATTGTCTGCCGGAATAGGTTTGCTTGCTTGTTGCGGTAAACCTGCGATTCCAAAAAGCACCAAGGCCGAAAGCGTTGCGACGTCTCTCCGCATGGCGAGCTCCTAGCTGGTAGATTGCCGTCATTCTACGCCCGCAAGTCAAGCGCGCATAGCTCTAGGCCTGGCGTTCGGATTCTGTGCCGCGTTTTTTGTGTGCCGCAATCCACAGCCAGGCCGAAATCTGCGCGAACGCTCCCGCCGCGGTGTCGAGCAGTACGTCGGCGAATTCCACGCCGCGCCCGGGAACGAAAGACTGGTGCAGTTCGTCCACGCACGCGTACGCGAAAACAATCAGAATCGCCGCCAGCGCCCAGCTGATTCTAAATCCCGGCCGGCGGTTGCGAATCGTCCGCAGGAGCAGCAAGCCGAAAATAAAATACTCCGTGACGTGCGCGCACTTGCGAATGAAGTCATGCGCGTGAATCAGAAAAATAAACGGCGCGTGAGGGAACAGGAATCGCAGAATCGGAAAGATAAATCGCGAAGTATTTGCGGCCGTGAACCAGTGCGTCGACAAAATCCAAATCAGCGCGGCCCACAGGAACAAAGGCCACTGCCGCGCAATCCAACGCACGCTAACCGCGCCTTTCGGCGTTCTTTGCGTCAGCGCAGTGCGAAATATTTCGGCGATTCATCGCGCGCTATTCCAGCCGGTAGTTAGGAGCTTCGCGCGTGATAATCACGTCGTGCACGTGGCTTTCGCGCAGGCCTGCCGAGGTGATGCGGATAAACTTAGCGCGCTCCTGCAGCTCGCGAATATTTCCCGCTCCGCAATAGCCCATGCCGCTCCGCAGCCCGCCGACAAGTTGCTCGACCAGCCCGGAGAGCGGCCCTTTGTACGGCACTTGTCCTTCGATTCCTTCCGGCACGGATTTCCCGCGTTCCGCGCCTTCCTGCGCATAGCGGTCCGCCGATCCCGCCTCCATCGCGCCCAGCGAGCCCATGCCGCGATACGATTTGTACGTCCGCCCTTGGTACAAAATCGTTTCGCCGGGAGACTCTTCGGTGCCCGCGAAAAGTCCGCCAATCATCACCACCGACGCGCCTGCGGCCAGCGCCTTCGTGATATCGCCCGAAAATTTGATTCCGCCATCCGCGATAATCGGCACTCCTGTACCCTTCGCTGCCCGCGACGTTTCCAGAATCGCCGTGATTTGCGGCACGCCCGCGCCCGTCACCACGCGCGTCGTGCAAATGGACCCGGGCCCCACGCCCACTTTGATTCCGTCGATGCCCAGCGATATCAATTCGCGCGCGCCCGCCTCCGTCGCCACGTTTCCGGCGAGAAGCTGCATTTCCGGCAGCCGGTGCTTCACCTTCTTGATGGCTTCCATCACGCGAACCGAATGCCCGTGAGCCGTGTCGATCGCCAGCGCATCTGCCCCGGCCTTCGCCAATTCGACTGCGCGCTCCAGAAAATCCCCAGTCGCTCCAATCGCCGCGCCCACGCGCAGCCGGCCATGTTCATCTTTTGCCGCGATGGGGAATTCGATTTTTTTCTGAATATCTTTGACGGTGATCAGCCCCTTCAGATTGAAATCCTTGTCGACCACCAATAGTTTCTCGATGCGATGCCGCTGCAGCAACCGCTCCGCTTCATCCAGAGTGGTGCCGACGGCGACGGTAATCAGATTGTCCTTGGTCATCACCGCGCTGACGGGCTGGTCCAGATTGCGCTCGAAGCGCAGATCGCGGTTGGTTAGGATTCCCACCAGCTTCGTTCCGCGCGTCACGGGGAGTCCGGACACTTTGTACTTGTTCATGATGTCGAGCGCGTGACGCAGCGACAGTTCCGGTGCAATCGTCACCGGATCCACGATCATTCCGCTCTCCGAACGCTTCACGCGGTCGATTTCCTCCGCTTCACGTTCCACGGTCATGTTGCGATGCACGAAGCCAAAGCCGCCTTGCCGCGCCAGCGCGATCGCCAGGCGCGACTCCGTTACCGTGTCCATCGCCGCCGCGACCACCGGAATGTTCAGCGCGAGTTTGCGTGTCAGACACGTGCGCGTGTCCGTTTCCGCCGGCAACACGGATGATTTCCCCGGCAGCAACAGCACATCGTCAAAAGTTAGCGCTTCGGCAATATGTCCGTCAGGATTCATTCCGCTCCTTGAATGTCGCGAAGAAATTTTTCAGGCCCTAAAAACGCCAAAGCCCAGCAACGGTTGCTGGGCGCGAATACAGTTTTCCTGTGGCAAAAATCCCTCATCAGTGAAGAATCCATTGTATGCGCGCGACCGCTCAAAATCAAGCGTCCCCCGAAAACCAGAGCGCGGGCGGCGCGAGTGAGGGCTGGGCGTTTCCGGGTGCCCCATGCTCGGGTTTTTGAGCGTGGGGCTTTTCCGGTCTCGGTGTTGACCAATTTAAGCCAACATTCGAATGATAGCTGGCCCGCCGAGACGTCTTAGACTAGTATGAAGCAAGGGTGAGGCCCAAGCGGATTGGGCTGCGTCTTAAGGAGAGTTTCTTTGGCGTCTGATCACAGCCAGGAGAAGACAGTCGTTATTCACTCCGCGGGCTCGAACACCGAGGCGATGGTGATTCGCGGCCTGCTCGAGAGCGCCGGCATTGCGTCTCCCGGTTCATCCACAACGGATCCTTTCCCCATGTCCGAGGCGGGCGATGATTTTCACAGCTCCGACGTCATCGTCTTGGAGTCGCAGGCCGACAAAGCGCGCCGCATCATCGCCGAGTACCTGAAGAGCAACGAAGGAATCGAACTTGAGACTCCGGAAGATTCCCAGTCGTAAATTTCTTTCTCCGCTGTGCTCCCTGATATTTCCAGATTCCTACGGCACATGGGCCGAGACAAACGTCTGCACAGTTAATGTGCGCCCGTCGGTCGACGCCGTAACCGCTCCCGCCTGGTCCGTTTGCAAAAGCTCGATCCCCTTGGCGCCGTACCTCTCGACGGTTTCCTCATTCGGGAGGCCGTAATTGTCCTCACCCACGGAAATCACGGCGATTCGCGGAGCCACGGCATCGAGGAAGGGCTCCGTTGACGACGATCTTGCTTTCGTGATGCGGAACCTTCAGAAAATCCGCCCTCGGAGGATCGTGTTCGCGCGCAAGCGCGCTTTCCACCTGCGTGATGCGCGTGGCTCAGCAAGACCACATCCAATTTCTTGACGCCTCGTGACCAGAGATACGGCGACACCACCTGTTCTCCCACATCAATTCCCGGTTGATAGCCGCCGAGGCGTTCCGCTCCAGCCGCGCCGCCGTCGTCGGTCAGCATCGTTCGCCCGTCAGGGAAGGACACAAAAAATCGAATCGCCCTGTCCCACATCGAGGACCGCCGCTTCGATTTTTCCACGTGCCAGGCTTTGGCAGTTTTACCGGACTCGATCTAGCCGCGCGATCGCCTCGATATGATACGTTTGTGGGAACATATCCAATAGGTAAAGTCCCTGAAGAGCATACGCCTTCCCGCACAGTTTTGCCAGATCGCGCGCCAGCGTCGAGGGATCGCACGATGCGTAGACGATTCGCTGCGGCGCAATCTCGATCAAGTGTTCCAGAGCATCGGGTTCGATCCCCGCGCGTGGCGGATCCGCAATCACCGCATCGGGCGTCGCAACGCTGCGCTTCCGTTTCCACGCAGCAAGAAACGCTTCCGTCGAATTATTTCGCGCCGCAATCGTCTTCCCGCTCAATCCCGCATTCGTCTCCAGGTCGCGCGCGGATGCGGGATTCGCCTCGACCGCTTCCACGTGCCCGAAGCTCTTCGCCAGCGCCATCGCGAACAATCCCACGCCCGCATATAAATCCAGAGCCACTTCGCCGCATCCCGCGGCAGCCGCGACAATGCCGGCCATTTCCTCCACCAAAAATCGGTTCACTTGAAAAAAAGACATATGCCCCACTCGAAAACTATTCTGCGCCACCTTGTATGGCAGGAATCCCGGGCCGTGCAGCGACATTCCCTCGCCGCGCTCGTCCTGTATGAGAACGCTTTTCACATCCGCAATCCTCTCGCTGAGCATTTTCGCGATTGTCTCCGCAGCGCGCGGAAGCGAAGTGCAGGAAAGATTCAGCAGGATGCCGCGATCCCCGGCGTCGACAAACGCTTCCACTTCTCGCAATGTTTCCGGCAATTTCCCTTCGCGCAAAGCGCCGCGTAGCGCTTCAAATGCCGCAAACAGTTTCGGCGAAAGTATCGGACAAACTTCCACCGGGGACAGTGTCGAAGATCCCGCGCGAAAATATCCGATGCCGGAGGGCTCGTTAATAGAAGAGCCGGCGCGCTCACCGGCAATTCGCCGGACTTTCCACTGCGCGCGGTTTCGATACTGCCACGGCGGCGACGCATGCACCGTTAGCGCGCCCTTCCAGTCGATCCTGCCGAGACGTCGTAAAGTTTCGAGGAGGATCTGCTCTTTGTAACGAAGCTGCGCCTCATACGAAATATGCTGGTAGTCGCACCCGCCGCAGACCCCGAAATGCGGGCATTGCGCATCGACGCGTTCCCGTGAAGCAGTCACAACTCGCGTCAGTCGCCCGCGGACGAACTTTTTCTTGCGCTCTCCCGCCTCGATCTCCACGTCTTCGCCGGGCAACACAAATGGCACAAATACAGCCTCGCCGTTTTCGTGCGCGAGTCCCTCGCCTCCGTAAACAAGCTTTTCAATTGTTGTGCGCATAGTTTGTGGAATCCCGGTCGGTGTTGCTCGCAGACTATTTCAAATAATAGAGGCTCAGTCTCGATAGCCGGTAAACTTCAAACAGCCGCTTCTGAATATATTGCCGTTCGATAAGCGCAAGCTGCTCTGCGGACATTTTCCGCCGGTACGGTGCGAGCGCGCTGTCCATCTCGCGTCTCACCGCGAGCATCGTCTCCGCGTCCGCGGCGGAAGTGAGCGTGGCTGAGAGCTTGTCTTCAAGCACGGTCAACCTCCGTTCGAGTTCTTCCAGGTCGAGATGCGCTGGCGCGTCCAGTGTCATCTCCGCTTCTTCCACTCCGCGCGCTATTTCCACCAACCGTTTGGCGAGTTCCTGCGACGTGCCTGCGAATTGTTCTGCTGCCAGGCGCAGCTTTCGAATACCGCCGTCCAGATAACGCGCCAATTCCTCCCGGGAAAATGGTTCTGCTGCGGCAGCTCTCGCGTACCCTTCGGGACCTTTTCCGACTTGCGCTTCCCGTACCTCGGCGGCCGCGTCGAGCACCGCGTCCACGCAATACGCCAGACTTTTCAGCGTGCGCCCGGCCGTCCCGCGCCGGGAACGCCCGTAACTCTCAAACGCCCGGTCGATCCCTTTGAGCACCGCTCCCAACGGAATTTCTGCCTTCTGCCACGTTTCCAGAATTGCCCAATCGAGCGGCGACACCAATAGATGCGCCCCGCGCTTGCGCCAAAAATGTTCTTCGATTTCGGTGAAATAATTGAAGTAGTTGAATTCCGCCATCGCCGCAACGCAACTAACGCGCCGGCTTTCGCGCCGAATGTGTTGGCTTGCGATTGCCTTCGCGGCTCTCCGCTGCGGCGCGGCGACTCGCCGTTTCCGTAATCGCGTTGCGCTCCCAGAGAATTCGCAATCCGTTCAGCGTCAAGTGCTCGTCAACCTCTTGTATATGCCTCGACCCCGCGCCAATCAGCGCTGCCTGTCCGCCCGTGGCTATCACGCGCGTTTCTGCTCCTAATTCTTTTTTCAGCCGTTCCAGAATTCCGTCAACCAGATCGGTGAAGCCGTAGTACAGCCCGGCCTGCATCGATGCCGCCGTATTCGTGCCGATGATCTTTCCAGGATCGCGAATCTCCACTCGAAAAAGCCGGGCCGCGCGCGCAAAAAGCGCATCCGCGGAGATGCCTACGCCGGGCGCGAGCACGCCTCCCAAATATTCTCCGCGTTTCGACACCACGTCGAAATTGATCGCTGTGCCGAAATCCACCACCACGCACGGCCCGCCGTACTTCGCAAACGCCGCCACGCCGTTCGCAATCCGGTCCGCGCCTACTTCCTGCGGATTATCGTAATGCACCGGCATGCCTGTCTTGATCCCTGGTTCAACGAAGAGAGCCTTCAGGCCGAAATATCGCTCGGCCATTTCCGCGAGAGTCGCGTTCAGCGACGGCACCACGGACGCGATCATCGCGCCCTTGATTTCTGTCGCGGCCAGTCCCGCCAGAGTGAACAGTTCTCGCGTCAGGATTCCGTATTCGTCAACCGTTTGATCCCGCGCCGTCGTCAGTCGCCAGTTCGCCAGCAGTTCGTTGCCGCGAAACACGCCGAGAACGGTGTTCGTATTCCCTACGTCCATTGCCAGCAGCATCATTGCGCCTCTGTCACCGTGCCGGAGATTACGCTTTCGATTTTTCCGTCGTCGCGTTTCACACGCAGAATCCCCAGGGGCTCCAGCCCCGCCGTTGTTCCCAGGAAATTGTCCGTGCTTGTGGAAATGCGCACGCGCTTGCCCTCAAAATAGCTCGACACTTCCGCGAATTTCCGCAAAATCGGCGCAGCCCCTTCGGCAATGAATTGATTGTAGTAGCGGTCGAGGTGCCGCAGCAACCGCGCAAGCAGTTCCAGCCGCGAGTGCGCGCGCCCGCTCTCCATTCGCATCGACGTCGCGATGCTGGCAAGCTCGCCGGGCATTTTCGGCTGGTTCACGTTGATGCCAATCCCGATCACCGCAAAATGCATTTGGTCCGGCTCGGCTTGCATCTCCGTCAGAATGCCGCAGACCTTCTTGCCTTTCAGCAGGACGTCGTTCGGCCAGCGAATGTCTGGCAGCAGGCCGCTTCCTTCGGCGATCGCGTCGTACGCTGCCAGTCCAGCCATCAGCGTCAATGCCGGCGCCAGCATCGGAGAAATCTGCGGCCGCAGCAGGATACTGACATAAATCCCCGCTGCTTTTTCAGAATGCCACGAATGGCCTGCGCGCCCGCGTCCGGAAGTCTGTTCCTCGGCGACGACTACTGTGCCGTGCGCTTCTCCTTCTTCTCCCAGGCGCATCGCCACCGTATTCGTCGAGTCCACTTTGAAGAAATGAAAAATATGTTTCGCGAAAGGTGTGCCGCGCAATCTTCGCGCAAGCAATTTCGGCGCTAGGACGTCCGCCGCTCGCTCGATGTGGTAGCCCGTCCGCGGATGTCCCTTCACTTTCACGCCCGCTGCGCGCAGCGTTTCAATCCAGCGCCACACCGTCTGCCGTCGCACCCCGATTTCCTTCGCGATTTGCGCGCCGCTGATTACAATCGTCGTGTTTTCGGAAAGCAGAGACAGCAACGCATCAATGCGCTTGTCGGTGGGGCCCGGCAAGCTTGAACGGTTCGTTGTTCTTGGGGATTTTGCTCGCGCCATACTTTCCCATTGTCATCCCGAGCCGCTATGCGGCGAGGGATCTGCTGTTCGCGGAAAATCAGGAAAAACACAACGCACTACTCTTCCAATTGCGCCAGCCGCTCCACGATTTTCTGGTACTCGATCTGCCGTTCGGCCAGCGTCGCTTCCAATCCGCGAACAATTTCCGCGGGCGCGCGGCTGCGAAACGTATGGTCGGCGAGTCGCTGTTTCTTTGATGCGATCTCTTTTTCTAGCCGCTCCTTCTCTTTTTGCATCTTTGCCGTTTCCGCTTTTGCGTCGCCTGGCTCGCGTTCAAACTGAATTCGTAGGTCGAATTGCGATGTGGAGCGCACCGCCCCGTCGCCGCTCTTCAGTTTTCCGGAGTGGACATTCAGCGTCGAAAGACTGCCGAGCCGGAGAATCACATCAAGATTCTCCGCTGCGCGACGGCACACTTCAGAATCCTCCGACGCGAAATCCGACGCCACTTTCTTCTTCGTATCCAGCTTGCTTTCCGCGCGTATATTTCGCGCGGCCATCACAATCTCTTGCAGCAATGCAACGTTCCGCTCCGCTTCTGGATTCCGCCACGGTGCATGCGTCGCCGGAAAGCTTTGAAGCGAAATGGATTTTGCGTCCGCGTTTTGCGGCAGCCGGTGCCACAGTTCTTCGGTGATAAATGGCATAAAGGGATGGAGCAGTCGCAGCGCGTATTCGAACGCTGCAAACAAATTCCGCCACGTCGCAATCGCATCTTCCCGATGCTGCGAAGCTAGTTGTGGCTTCAGCCATTCGATATACCAATCGCAGAAATCGCCCCAAAAGAAGTGGTAAATAACGTGCGCCGCTTCATGAAAACGGAAATTCTCCAGCGCATCGTTCATCTGTTCCGTCACCGCCGCGAGCCGCGAGAAAATCCACTGGTGCGGCAGCGAATCGCGCGTCGCATAGGGCGCTTTCCCGCGAATATCCGGAGCCGCCAGTTCCTCGAGAGTCACGCCCATCGCTTCAATCTTCTCCAGGTTGAAAAATAGAAACCGCGCCGCATTCCAAATCTTATTGGCAAATGCGCGATAGCTCAAAATGCGCTCTTCGCTCAGCGCGATGTCAGTTCCAGGCGCTGCGGCTACGATCAACGCGAATCGCAGCGCATCCGTGCCGTACTTCTCGATAATTTCCAGCGGATCAATTACGTTCCCGCGCGTTTTTGACATCTTTATTCCATGAGGGTCGCGAACAATCCCATGTAAATAGAGCTGCCGAAAGGGAATTCGCTCTTCGGTTCTCGTGCGCGGCGCCAGATGCAGGCCGAGCATCACCATCCGTGCGTCCCAGAAAAAAAGAATGTCGTATCCGCTGATCAGCAAACTCGTGGGATAAAACGTTCGCAAATCTTCGGTGTCGTCTGGCCAGCCGAGAGTCGAGAGCGGCCATAGCCCGGAGCTGAACCAAGTGTCAAGCACGTCCGGATCCTGCGTTAGTTTCCCGCTGCCGCATGTTTCGCATTCTTGCGGCGCGCTGGCGATCTGCGCGCGCCCTTCCACCACTTCAACGCGCGACTCTTTCGCCGGCGTCATCGCGCCGCAATCCCCGCAATGCCAAATCGGAATGCGATGGCCCCACCACAATTGCCGCGAAATGCACCAATCGCGAATGTTGGCCAGCCAGTCGAGAAAAATCTTCTTCTGATTGTCCGGTACAATCGAAAGTAGGCCGTCCTCGACGATCTGAATACCCGGCGCAGCCAATGGTTTCATCTTGCAGAACCACTGCACGGAAAGCCTCGGCTCGATAATCGTCTTGCACCGATCGCACAGGCCAACCGACATCGCGTGGTTGGTTACGCGTTCGACCAACCCCTGCGCTTTCAGGCCCTCGACGATTTTCTCTCGCGCCGCAAACCGTTCCATTCCCGCATACGCACCTGCCGCCGCGCTCATGTGTGCATCCGGAGTCATCACGTCGATTTCCGCCAGCTTATGTCGTTGGCCCATTGCGAAATCGTTGGGGTCGTGCGCTGGAGTCACTTTCACCGCACCCGTGCCGAATTCGCGATCCACAAAATCATCGGCAATGATCGGGATTTCGCGATTCATCAGCGGCAGCACGACCATTTTTCCGATCAAGTGTTTGTAGCGTTCGTCATTTGGGTGAACGGCGACGGCCGTATCGCCCAGCATGGTCTCCGGCCGCGTCGTCGCAACGGTTATCGTCTCGCGCGAACCTGCGACGGGATAACGAATGAACCACAATTTTCCTTCGCGCTGTTCGTGCACCGTTTCAAGGTCGCTCAACGCGGTCTGGCAGCGCGGGCACCAATTCACCATGTAGCGCCCGCGATAAATCAGATCCTCCCTATACAGCCGCAGAAACGCTTCCATCACTGCTCGATAAAGCGGAGGATCGAGCGTGAATTTCTCGCGCGTCCAATCGCACGAAACTCCGAGGCGAATCATTTGCTTCTTGATGTTTCCGCCGCTCTCCGCTTTCCATTGCCAGACGCGCCGCTCGAATTCCTCCCGCCCAATCTGCTCGCGTTTCAATCCTTCTTTCGCAAGCTGCCGCTCCACCACCACCTGCGTGGCAATGCCCGCGTGATCCATTCCCGGAAGCCAGAGAGTTTTGTCGCCCCGCATGCGGCGCCAGCGCACCACGATGTCGATCTGGGTGTGCTCCAGCATGTGACCGATGTGAATTGAGCCGGTGACGTTCGGCGGCGGCAAAACGATCGAAAACATTTCACCTGCGCCCTTCGCGTCCGCGCGGTAAAGCTTCTCTTCGAACCAGGTCTGTGCCCAGCGGCGCTCGATTTCTTGTGGTTCGTATGCTTTGGGGATTTCGCTTGCCATGGTGATTCGCGCTTAACGGTTTCGCCGCGTCCCTACGCGTTTTTTTGAGATGCGCGTGAAACCACCAACTATACGAGGCAATCGTGTGGCGCGTCAAATGGACACGAGGCGGACGAAACGGGAAATTTACGAGGCTACTTCTTATCGCGTTCGCGATTCAGGATTTCTTCGACCAGGGGGCGGAGAACTCCGCTGGAGAGGGCTTCGCGGATCTGAGGTTGCAGCTTTTCGAGCAGCTTGGTCACGACGCTGTCAATCGCGGCCGCATCCATTTCCGCGTTCTTGGCGGTCACAGCGGACACCGCTTCGGAAGTGGCTTTCTCGGTTGCTGCCGCGTGCGCCGTTTCGATCACCGGTGCGTGAGACTCTTCGGGAATTTCTGTGTGGGCCGGGGACTCAGGAGCAGAAATTTCCACCGCCGGCCCTTCGTAATGTCCTTGGGATGGGGCGTCACCCGACTCCGCTAACGCCGCGCTGATATTCTCGACCGTGTACGACGGCAACGCATCGGATGTTTCTTCTAGGAGAGGCTCCACAAGAGTCGCTTCTTCCGGCGTGTGCGACGCGGCGGAAGAAGACCCCACGGGCGCGGGGAAGGGAATCACTTCCGCGGGCGGTGCGGGCCATTCCGTTTGCTGCGCGCCTGCATGTTCCGTCTCCGGCTCAGTGGGCTGCGGCAACTCTTCGTGTGGCAGGTAAGCTGGCGCATCTTCCTTTTTCGCGATCGCGTATTTATTCGCCGCTCCGTTCGAGGGTTCGCTCGAAACAGAGCTCGAGGTTGGTTCTTCCTGCACTGGAGCGGCGGCGTCCGCGATATCCGGCTCAGCCGCTTTGGACTCCGCAATTCCCATCAAGTCCATCCACTTGGTTCGCGCGCCCGTCGGACTGGACTCAATTTTTTCGGGGACGTTCGCGCCACCAAATGGTACGTGTGCTTTAGAGTGAACGCTTGTCTCGAGTGTTTCCGAATCATCCGGCGTCATTTTTCCGCTGGCAAGTTTTTCGACCATGCTCGAGGACTCGGATGCCGGAATTTCATATTCCATGGTCTTGCGCCGCCGCGTCCATTCGCTTGCGGGTTCCTCGTACTCATCCCCTTCTTCGACGTGCTTTACCTCCGGAGTGGCGACAGGTTCGAAATCTTTGGCAGTTGTGCCGAATTCGAATTCCGGCGGGACACCCTCCAGCTCCTCGAATTCCGGAATGGGCGGGCGAGGTTTCGGCATCCATGCCGGCGGCTCGGGAATTTCCTCTTTCAGAGGTGCTGGCGGCTCGACGACAGGCTCGATCTTCGGCAGTAGGGAAGTGACCATCGCGATCAGCGGGTCAGGCGGCACAAACGGCTTTTTCAGCACGCCGTCCGCTCCCACGCGATGCGCCTCTTTTTCATCCAGCGGATCAAATGCGCCGACGAGTAAAATTACGGGAATGTTTGCGAATTGTGAGCTTTGTTTAACAAACTCGCAGACTTCATAGCCATTTCGCACCGGCATAAATACATCGGCCAGCACCAGGTCGGGACGCACTTCAGGTATCTTCCGGCAGGCGGCCTCTCCATTGCCTACCGCGACCACACGAATGCCTTTTTCTTCGAAGACGAGCGACACGATCTTCTGAATGTTGCTGTTGTCGTCCGCAACCAGGATTGTGGGCACTATCGACACCTCAGGCACGCTTCCGCCCCGCGGGCAGAGCGCGCCTTTCCTGCCACTATTGGAACACTCGTGCGGAAAGCCGTCAACGGATTCGAGCGAAGCGCGTGCCGCAGAAGTGACGTCTGGTTTCGAGCGCCATGGCGCGGAAAGTAAGTAAGGAAAGAGCAGGAATGATCTGTTGCCGAGAGCGGAAAGCCGAAAAATGAAAGCCGAAAAACACGAATTACAAACTGAAATTCATTTGCGATCAAGAAACTGTAAGTCGCTGACTTTAACGCAGTTGCATTTGCAGGACTTCGCATGTCATTTGCGATTAAGGTCTGGCGTTTTCGGCGAGTTTTTGACGGTTCCGAGGTGGCTGTGTCTATCGTCTGTAACGCAGAGCCTTGCGGTTCGAGGTTTTGCGGCCTTTCGCCGTTTGACCATGTACGGCCTTTCACGTTTGAGCTTCTGCAGAATTTATGTCTCTGGCGTCCCGGAGTGGTCTTCGACGGTCCGGGGGTCGCTTCTTCCCCGTTGTACCTCACTCATGTCGCCGCTCGCGTCATCGTATTTTGCGCTGTAACGACGCTGGCACGCCGCGAGCCCCAGCGAGAGACGTGGCGACTGTGGTGATGGCGGTGCGTCTTTCAGGGTGTGGCAGCCGGCGGTTCGGTCCAGTTCGCCGTGGGTTGACGCAATTCGACGCCTATGGCGAAGGACTGATCGTCCACTGATTGGCAATAGGCAACGCGCGCGAGCGAATACAATTCCCCTTGGACTGATCTGACGGTTAGGCGCTGGTTCGATTCCCACGGGTTTTTCGTCAGGACGCGGGCACCGTGAGAACTGACGTCGACGGTGTAGGCCAGTTCATAGGTGACGTTCTCGAAACTGCACAGTTCTACGAGCACCTTCATAGGGGTGCGGATTTCGGTACGACCTGAAGGCGGCCCAGCGCTCATCGCGTTACCTTCCACAGAGCGGAGACGCGACGCTGTTGCTTGGTAGGGCTGATGCGGTTGGTTCTGAGATTAGTCTGGAAACGTCATCAGCCAGTTCGCGTGCGTATGGCCTGGGATAGCACTCTTCCCAGCTCCAGAGCAATAGAGTCAAGACCTTAGTACTCCTAGAGTTGCAGGCGGGGCATCAGGTAAACACTGCAGTGGTTAGGAAAATTATTCCCCATGCTAGTACCGTCTCAACCGTACCGAACGCCCGTAAGCCTTGTACTCCCATTCAGGAATGTCGGTTCCGTTTTGGCAGTTCATACGCATAGGTAAGCCTGCCAGCCGCTCGTCCCTTCTCGTCCCCGGGAAGCGGAGGCAGGGGTTCCGAATACGGGATTGGAGATCACGGCAGGACCAATCCATCAAAACTGAGCGTCTCACGCGAGGAGTGGTGTGTCTGTTCCTCGAAGTGGGAACCAATAGCGAGGGGAAGCATGAACCCAGTCATCTTGCTGGCGGATGTTGCCTCGACGAATCGTGAGGGATTCAAATCTTTCCTGCAGAATCAGAAATGCGAAGTGGATACGGCGGCAGACGGCAAATCCGCACTGCGATGCTGCTTGGAGATGCAGCCCGATTTGGTGCTCCTGTGGGATAGCTTGCCGGGCGTCGATAGTTTCGAGCTTTGCCGTCAAATCAAGAAGGATCCTCTCAATCAACTTACGCCAGTCGTTTTGCTGAAGCCTTCTCCAGATTCGTCGGACATCGAACGCGGGCGGGACGCGGGCGCCATGGTCATCTGGGCTAACCCGGCCTCGCATTGGGATGCGCTGGGGCGCATCGAAACGATCTTGCGCCTCAAGACGTATGTGGATGAGCAGGCCAAATCTGTGCTATTTGCGTTGGCGTGCAGCGTTGACTCGAAACAGAACTTGCGGAACGGCCACTCGGAGCGCCTTGCGGCATTCGCGGAACAATTGGGAGAAAGCCTCGGTCTTGGCGACGAAGAATTGTACGACCTCCGTGTCGCCAGTTGGCTTCACGATATAGGAAAAGTTAGCGTGCCAGAAGCCATCCTTCTTAAACCCGGGCCTCTGGACGCGGTGGAAAGAAGCATCATGCAGGAACATCCCATTACTGGAGAAAAGATCTGCGCGCCTCTCAAGTCGCTTCGCAGAATCCTTCCTCTGATCCGGCATCATCATGAAAAAATGGACGGCAGCGGGTATCCGGACGGTCTTCGCGGAGAGACGATTCCCCTCAAAGCGAGAATTTTACAGATCGCGGATATCTACGATGCGCTGACTACCAATCGTTCTTACCGAGGAGCTCTTCCTCCCGGCGAAGCCTTACAGATTCTCTTCCGCGAAGCCCGGAACGGCTGGCTGGATCCAGTTGTGGTGCTGAAATTCTCCCAGATCTGCAGAGACCGCGAATACTTCCCTGTGAGAGGAAGAACGATGTCGGCTTCTTACTACGCCTAGCGGCTCACAGTTCGCCGGAGACGGGTAAAGAGCGCGGCGCGCTTTGCGCTGGAATGGTGCTGTTCTTCCGGTTCGGAATAAGCTATTTCCGGTGAAAAACGTTCTTGCGGATGTCCGGCCAGAATTCCTGGAAGACGTGATTGAGGACAGCGGATTCCATCTGCACTCCGAAGTTCACGGCGGTTTGACTGAGGCCGCGCTCCTGAGGCGGATAATAGGCATTGGACAAGCCAGCTTCCAGTGCATTGCCCCCGACCTCGGACCAGTTGAAGGCCGTGCCTCCAGAATCCGTCTTCGTGACGAAAGCACGGGATATCGCGTAACCGGTTCGGTGAAAAAAGCCTCCCTTACCCAGGGTGTAATAGCGCGGGTCCTCGTGCGTGAGCGCGGGGACAATGGCCTCGGTGAAAAAAGTCCCCGACACTCCGTCGGTGAAGGTGCGCCAATAATAGCGTCCGTAACCGGCGACTCCGTGCCCCAATTCCGGATCGGAATTCATGAGCATGGCCTGTCCAGCCAGGATTCCGGCCCAGGTGTACGACGAGTAATCGATGACGCTATCCTTCGAGGCGAGCACGAATTTGTCGCGAGTGGACATTGGTGGAAGCTGCGTGTCGGCGTTCACCGCCCCAAAATTGGGGACCACCCCGAACATGCGCTTGCTCTGTGTAGCTTGGGTATCGTCTTTCTTTTTCTTTTGGTCCTGGGGGGCCGGTTTGCTTTGTGATGCTGGGTTTTGGCTTTGCTGGGCTTGATCAACTTGATCAGGAGGATTCGAGGATTGCGCAGCTTGTGTCTGGGACCACATCAGAGTGGGCGAAAACAAAACGACGAAATAAATGACGAGAACTAAAACGGACCTTATGATTTCGAGCGAGGCTTTCCTTCGAATCAGGTGCCAGGGCGGACTCACGCCGAGCCAACCCGCGCACAACGCCCGCAACTCCGGCTCCGTCTGTTTTACCAAGGGATGAGCTTTTTCAGGCCC